>JBOHSB010000056.1:0-4712 GCA_050733015.1 Gemmatimonadales bacterium | reverse complement strand
GGCCGGGATGATGACGCGATCCGGGTCGTCCTCGTCCGGAATCCGAACCGGCGGCCCGTTGAGGGCAGCCAGCCAATCCGGGCGCCCGTACTCGATCCAGTATTCGACCTGCTTGTAGGCGGAGCGGGCCCGACGATTCGCCGACCGCGCCTCCGCCGCCGTGGGGGCCGGAGCGCGCGCGAGCGCCTGAAGCGCCTGGTCAAGCGAGTCGAGACCGGCGAGATAGGTCGCGCGAAACGCGGGGGTGGGATCGAAGGGGGGCAGCTGGCCGGGCGACGGCACTCGATCGCCACCGACCTTGCAGCTGGCCTGCAGGCAGAGGACGAGCGCGAGGACTGAAAATCGGACGTCGCATCGGCGCATGGGATACCCGGCAAGCGAGCCGGACACGAATCCCGTGCGGTCGCCTGCGGAAGGGCCAAACGTATCTGGCGGCCATCCCCAGGGCAACAGGTCGCCGCGGGCCCGCAGCGGCGCCCCCTCGGACCGGGCGGGACGCCCGCCGGTCCAGCGGCTTCGCCCCTCGCCTGCGCCGGTCGTCAGGGCCCTGTCCGGCCTCGACGAGCTTGACAGAATCGGGGTCTTTGGCAAGCTTGTAGGCCGCGCGAGCCTTTCCGGATGACGAGATGGTTACATCCACGTAGCCATTCCTTCGCGCCTGTGCGACTGGATCCCTGGTCGCAGCAAACCCCCACGACAAACGACGACTATTGAGGCCAAGGCAGGACGCCTTGTCCTCCGCGCCAGGACTCATCCTCGATGAGCCACCGTTGCGGCCGTGCCGCGCGCTGGCCCCTCACCTGACGCGGCGCATGCCACCACCGATCCCGCGAGAGCGGAGAGGGAACGCGCATGGCTTACATCTCCAGTCTCGCTCGCCGGCCATGCCGGGGGCGAGGTCCACTTCCGGGCCAGGGTGCTGAGGGTTGCGCCTGGCAGAACCCGCCGGCGAAAGAAATGGTCGATGTATTACAATGTGACGGTAATTTGTTACAATCGGCACAGTATCGCCACGCTAGTAAATTGTCAGTAAGCAACTTGCTTAGTATGCCATCACGCGTAAAATCGCCTAGTGTCAAGTTTATTGGAGTTGCGACTGCTCGCACAAAGCATAGGATGGGGCAGTGCCGCAAGGGGGAGGTGGGGTCTCGCGACGGTTGCGGACGGACGTCGAGGTCGTTGAAAGAGGGGTTTCACTCCATGCCCTGTCCTCACCGCTCGCCCGGTCGCGCCTCGCGCTTCCGGCGCCGCGCCCTGTTCCCGTTGTGGGCGCTCCTGGCCGGCACGGCCATCGCGTGCTCAAACGAGTCCACGACACCGGCTGGTCCCAGCGATGCGGCCCCGCTCCTGGCCTCGATTGCGAGAACCTTCGTCACCCCGGACACCGTTGCCGTCGCTGTAGGTGGCTCCGCGACGGCCTCGTGCCAACCGAAGGACGTGGGGGGCAATGCCCTCGACCGGAACTGCAACTGGAGGAGCCGGGACACGACCGTGGCCACGGTCACTGGTTCGGGCACCCGCACCGGCACCATCGTCGGACGGGTGGCGGGCAAGGTCTGGGTGGTGGCTTCGGCGACCAGCCGCAGGGACAGCGTCTTCGTAGTGGTCGGACCCTCCACGGGGTCCGGTTCCCCCCCGCCCGGCTCGCCGCCGCCGCCGCCCGCGAGCTTCGCGTCGGTCGTAGTCACCCCCCAGAGCGGCAGCCTCACGTCCGGTCAGACCCTGCGCTTCGCAGCCTACGGCCGGCTGACCAACGGTGATTCCGTCGCGATTACCGTCGCCTGGAGCGCTGGCGGCGGTACCATCAGCGCGGGCGGCCTCTACACGGCCGGAGCGATCACTGGGAGCTACCGCGTTGTCGGTGTCTCGGGCGGGAAAGCCGACACCGCGGCCATGACCATCGCAGGCGCACCGGTGCCCCCGCCCACCGTGCCGCCCTCGGTACCGCCAGGCCTGGCCGGCTGCCCCGCGAGCGGGTACCAGCGGCTGGTCTCCGTGAACACCGACGGGCAGTTGGCCACCGCGCTGAATGGCGCGCAGCCCGGCGATCAGATCCGGATTGCGGCCGGCACCTACAGCGGCAACCAGAGCATGAGTCGGGGCGGAACCGCCAGCGCGCCCGTGGTCGTGTGCGGGGTGGAGGGTCACGCGCCCGTCCTCAAAGGCGGCAAGTTCACCAGCTCGGCGAGCTATGTCACCTTCACGGGCCTGATCTTTGAAGGGGCCAATGCGGTGGACCAGCTGAACCTCGTGTACGTCCACAGCTGCGATCACGTGGTGTTCACCGGCAACGAGATTCGCGGCGGGCACTACCACGCCGGCCTGAGCATGGATGAAATCAACCATGTGACCGTGACGGACAACTACATTCACGACAACGGGCACGATCCCCACCACGATCACGGGATCTACTTCAAGACCACCACCGGGCCCGGCAACGTCATTGCCAACAATCTGCTGGTCCGCAACGCGTCGCGGGGCATCTCGCTGCACGACAACACCGGGGTCGGCGTCTATGACGTACTGGTGACCGGCAACACCGCCGTCAACAACGGCTCGACCGGTATCCTGGTGAACGACGGCGACCGCAACACCGTGGCCAACAACATCTCGGCCGGGAACGGAGCGGCAACGGGCCAGGACCAGATCCGGATTCGGGTAGGGAGCGCGAACAAGGCGCTGAACAACCTCACGTGGTCCAGCGACGCTTCGCGCGCCGGCATCGAAAACACCGCGGGTGCCACCCTGAGCGGAAACCGGATTGGCGGCCCAAACTTCCTGTCCGCCAGCGATTTCCATCTCCAGGTGGGGAGCCCGGCCATCGGGCTCGCCCTCGGAGCCTACGTCGTCGGGCCGGACTACGACGGCAAGGCGCGCGGCACCAGCCCGGACGCGGGCGCCTTCGAGCATTAGCGCACCTGCCGGGCCCGACCCCGTCTCGGTCGGGGGCCGGTAGACAGCAGATTTGCACACGCTGGGACCCGGGGGGCATGCCTGCCTTTCGGGTCCTTGCGTTTCCGCATCCTAAGGGCCATGATCTTGCGGGCAATGATCTTGAGGTGTTCAGCCCACATGTCCGTGGACGCGTCGCCATAGAGCATCCCGGAGCGTAGAGCTATTGGGCCTGTGACTCGAGGCTCATAAGGGTCGTGGCGGCCGCGTCTTGAGGCGAGGGAGTCCGGCCGCGGGGCTGGTTCGTAGCTAAGCATAAATGTTGCACTTGAGATGCTGTTCGCCGCGGTCGGTCGGTGCTCCACGCAATCCAAATGTGAGCCGAAACTGGAACCGTGAGTCGAGGCCGGACCAGCTGCACGGGTGGTCCCGAGCCGCATCCGCCGTGAAGGCGGACGACCATTCGCGAGCGCTGAACATTCGGACAGCCTCGCCGAAGCGCAGGCCAGGACGAGGATGGTTTCGATGGGCGCAGGTCTGCGACGCTCCCTGCGATTGTTCGCCGCCATGGTACTGGTGTTGGCCGTGGCCACATGCACGGACAATACTGGGCCGACCTTCGAACAGCCGCACGAGCGGACGCAGCTCTTCGTCACTCCCACCGGCCTCCAAACGCCAAACGCGCCGCAAGTCTTCGTAGGTGCTGGGGACATTGGGACCTGCAGCACGAACAACGACGAGGCCACCGCCGCCCTGCTCGACAACATTGCCGGCACCGTGTTCGCCATCGGCGATAACGCCTACGACAACGGCACGACCAGCGAGTACAATGCCTGCTATGCCCCGACGTGGGGACGACACAAGGCCCGCACCAAGCCGGTTCCCGGCAACCACGAGTACAACACCCCGGGTGGCGCAGGCTACTTCGCCTACTTTGGATCTGCCGCGGGCACCTCGGGCCAGGGCTACTACAGCTACGACCTCGGCGCCTGGCACATCATCGCCCTGAATTCCGAAATTTCCAACACGGCGACGTCTGCGGAGATGGCGTGGCTGAAGGCCGACCTGGCGGCGCACCCGAACCTCTGCACCCTCGCCTACTGGCACAAGCCGCTCTACTCCTCGGTTTCAGGGACCGGGTCGGGCGGCGCCACCACTTCGTCGGTCCGGCCCCTGTGGGACACCCTGTACGCGCACGGGGCGGACGTCATCCTCAACGGGCATCGGCACGCCTACGAACGGATTGCGCCGATCAAGCCCAACGGAACGGCCGACGCGACGTTCGGCATCCGGTCCTTCGTCGTGGGGACGGGTGGCGTCGGCCACATCAGCCAGACCGACCTCTTTCCGCAGAGCCAGGTGCGGAACAGCACCACGTACGGCGTCCTCAAGCTCTATCTCTACGATGACAGCTACGCGTGGAAGTTCGTTCCGGTGGCCGGGCAGTCGTTCACGGACAGCTCGAGCACGGCCTGCCACGGCACGCCAGGTGGGGCTGGCGGCGGCCCGTCCGCCTCGCGGTCCACCGTGGGGGCCGCCCCCACCAGCATCGTCGCAAGCAGCGGATCGAACACCGCTACCATCACGGTAACCGCCAAGGATGCCAACGGGACCCCGCTGAGCGGTCAGACCGTGGTACTCGCGGCAGGCGGCAGCGGCAACGCCCTGACCCAGCCCACCGGCCCGACCGATGCGGGCGGGGGGGCCACGGGCACGCTGAGCTCCACCGGGGCCGGGGACAAGACCGTCTCGGCGACGATCAGCGGCGTCGCCATCACGCAGACCGCCACCGTGACGGTGACGGCCGGTCTGGCCGACGC
>JBOHSB010000055.1:0-1978 GCA_050733015.1 Gemmatimonadales bacterium | reverse complement strand
GGCGGGCCCCCGATCGGGGTCCACGGCGCGCGGGCCCTGCGCCGGCAGCTCCCCGGTGGCCAGGAGGGCGAGCCGCCCCGGCCCGCAGCGCGGGCAGTGGGCCCGCCCCTCAGGCAGCGGATCGTGGCAGGACGAACAGATCAGCAGTGGCAGAGCGCCTCCGGTGCCTACAGTAGCCCTAAAGCTTAACCGATCGGGGGAGGACCGGTGAGAGGTCGAGGTGACCACCGCGGGGAAGTTGAGCCGTGCCGGGAAGGCCGCATCGAGGGGCGCCAAGGCACGCTCACCAGTGGCTCGAAATCTGCCTGTACAGCACAGATGGCGAGACATTATGGCCACATATAGGCTTGCTCTGAATATATGAACCACAATTATTGCACGTTTTGCACGTTTCTCTTGACACCAAGGTTTCCCAGGCCTATACTCCTCCTTCGACGTTACCGTCCCCATGTCCGGAGCCCCCGATGCGCCCGACTGTCCGAAACCGCTCGCCGCGCCATCGCGAACCGCCGGGGCCACTGTCTCGCTGCCCAGCAGCGTACCCGATGCCCCTGCGCTCGCGATGCGACGCAGGGGCATCTCACTGAGCCACCCTCAAACCACCAGCGCGAGACCGCCATGGCCACGACCGCCCGCACGAGCTCCCCCAAGCGCATCACCCAGACCAGCGAGGTCAGCAAGCTGCTCGACCTCATCCGGCAGAAGAACATCCAGGTGGTCGACGTCAAGTTCTGCGACCTGCCGGGCACCTGGCAGCACTTCTCCATTCCCGCCGGGACGCTGGACGAGGACATGATCCGCGAGGGCCTCGGCTTCGACGGCTCCTCGATCCGCGGGTTCCAGGCGATCAACGAGAGCGACATGCTGCTCCTCCCCGACGTGTCCAGCGCGTTCGTGGACCCCGTGCTGGAGGTGCCGACGCTGTCGCTCACCTGCGACATCTACGACCCGCTCACGCTCGAGCCCTACTCGCGCGACCCGCGGTTCATCGCGTTCAAGGCCGAGGAGTACCTTCGCACCACCGGCATCGCCACCACGTCGTACTGGGGGCCGGAGGCGGAGTTCTTCATCTTCAACAGCGTGCGGTTCGACCAGAACGCGCACGAGGGCTACTACCACATCGATGCAGAAGAGGGGGTGTGGAACTCGGGCCGCAACGGCGGCAGCCCCAACCTGGCACACCGCCCGCGGCATAAGGAGGGCTACTTCCCCGTCCCGCCGGTCGACCGGCTGCAGGACGTGCGCTCGAAGATCATGCTGGCCCTCATTCAGGCGGGGGTGCCGGTGGAGGTGCAGCACCACGAGGTGGCCACGGCGGGGCAGGCGGAGATTGACTTCCGGTTCGGCACGCTGGTCCAGACGGCCGACCGGCTGATGGTGTACAAGTACGTGATCAAGAACATCTGCCACAACCTGGGCTACACGGCCACGTTCATGCCCAAGCCGCTGTTCGGCGACAACGGGTCGGGCATGCACGTTCACCAGTCCCTGTGGAAGAACGAGAGCCCCCTGTTCTACGACGAGAACGGCTACGCCCTGCTGTCCGAGACGGCGCGCCACTATATCGGCGGCCTCATCGCGCACGCGCCGGCGCTGCTCGCGCTCTGCGCGCCGACCACCAACAGCTACCGCCGGCTGGTGCCCGGCTTCGAGGCGCCGGTCAATCTCATGTATTCGGCGCGCAACCGGTCGGCCATCTGCCGGATCCCGACCTACTCGAGCAGCCCCAAGGCCCGGCGGGTCGAGTTCCGGGCGCCGGATCCCACGGCCAACCCGTACCTCGCCTTCTCCGCGCTGCTCATGGCCGGTCTGGACGGCATCCAGAACAAGATCGAGCCGCCCGCGCCGATCGACGAGGACCTGTACGAGCTGCACGACGAGCGCAAGGCGTCCATCAAGACCGTGCCCGGCTCGCTCGCCGAGTCGGTGGCCGCGCTCGAAGCGGATCGCGACTTCCTGCTCAAGGGCGACGTGTTCA
>JBOHSB010000054.1:0-6297 GCA_050733015.1 Gemmatimonadales bacterium | reverse complement strand
GTTTCAGGTGATAGCGCAGGCACGGCTCGCTCGGCTTGGCCGCCGGCGCGCCGCCGAACAGGGTCTGCCAGCGCATCTCTTTCGCCTGGGGCTTCGGCTCCTTCGCCATCCTGATCGCCATGTCGGCCATGGCCTTGACGACCCACTCGAAGTAGTGCGGCGTGAGCGAGTTGATGTCCATATCCGGGGCCGGGTTCATGAAGTCGATCGCGTACGGGATCCCGTCCCGGACGGCGAACTCGATCGAGTTCATGTCGTACCCCAGCGCCCGGACCAGGGTGCGCGCGTCCCGCACCACCCGCGCGCCGAGGTCCGGCGGCAGGTGGGCATGCTCCACGAGGTACCGCCGCTCCCGCGGATCGTACTTCATCGGGAGGATCTCGTCCTGCCCGACGCAGAGGCAGCGGACGAACTGCTCCCAGCGAATGAACTCCTGCACCACCATCGTCAGCAGGCCGGAGGAGTCGTAGTGATGGATCAGCTCCTCCAAGGAGTGGCAGACGTACACCTCCTTCCAGCCGCCGCCGTGGGCGTCCTTGAGAATGCAGGGCATCCCGATGAACTCGGCGATCCCTTTCCAGTCGAGCGGGTACTGGAGGTTGCGCAGGCTCTCGCCCGGGACGATCCCCGGGATGTAAGCCTTGTTGGGCAGCGCGAGCGTCTTGGGGCTGGCGACCCCCAGCCGGCTGGCCAGCGTGGCGCCGAAGAACTTGTCGTCGGCGGACCACATGAACGGGTTGTTCACCACCGTCACACCCTGCACCACCGCGTGCTTGAGGTAGCTTCGGTAGTAGGGAACCTCGTGGGAAATCCGGTCGATGATGACGTCGTACGGCGGGACCTCGTCCATGTTCGCGGCGCCGATCTTGACGAACTCGGCGGTCACGCCCGCCTGGCGCCGGCCGACTTCCTCCATGAACGCCGGAGGGAAGGACCATTCCCGCCCGACCATGAGCCCGATGCGTTTGGTCATGTGCAGCCTCTCCTCAGTCGTGCCCCCCGATATACAACCGGATCATCCGTTCCCAGTAGGGCCAGTCGTGGGCCCAGCCATCCCAGATCCGGAGGGCGTTCCCGATGCCCTTGTCCCACAGCGCCGCGGATAGGCGCCGGTTGTTCTCGCAGGACGGGTCGTCCCGGCCGATGGCCAGAATGATGTCCTGCCGCCGGAACGCCTCGAATCGCCCCGGGTCCTGCTCGTGCTGCATGAAATCCGATGGATTACAGGCATAGACGTTGGCGTCCGAGTATCCGCCCGTGAGGCGCTTCATGTCGTACAACCCGCTCATCCCAACGATTCGGCTCACGAGATGCGGGTACCGGAACCCGAAGCAGGCGGCATGGTAGGCACCGAAGCTCGCCCCGGTAGCGATGACGAACGGGTTCTGGTTCCGCGAGGCGGTGAAGGGAAGCACCTCGTCATGGAGGTAGCGGTCGTACTGGAGATGCCGCCAGGCCATCGCGCCGGGATGGAGATGCTCGCCATACCAGCTCTCGCCATGTACATGGTCCAGGCAGAACAGTTGGATCCAGCCCTGATGGATGTGCTCTTCCAGCACCTCGTGCATCCGCCGATCGATCCACTCGTAATGACTCCCCAGGCTGGTGGGAAACACCAGCACCCTGGCGCCGGCGTGGCCGGCGACCAGCAAGTGCATGTCGCGATCGAGCGCCGGACTATGCCAGGCGTGGTGGTGGACGTTCACGGGGCTCAGGGTGTGCGAAGGAGCCAGGGCAGCGCCCGCGCGAACCGGCGACCCCAGGAGCGCTCGTCATGCCGCCCGCAGCGCGACTCCAGCCACCGCAGATCGCGGCCGGGGCGATAGCCCTTGGCCTGCAGCAGGTCCCGCATCCGCCGCGCGTTGGCCACGTGCTCGGCTCCTTCGAGCGTTCCGATGTCGAGATAGATCCGGGCCGGGACGAGCGGGGCGCGGTCGACCTCCGCAAAGATAGCGCCGGCGCCGAACCAGAGCGACGGGCTCAATGCGCCTACGGCACCGAAGACGTCCGGGTGGCGAAACAGGGCATAGAGGCTGATCAGCCCGCCCATCGATGATCCCAGGATGAGGGTGGAATCCCGCGAGGGGCGGGTGCGGAATCGCCCGTCGACCAGCGGCTTGAGGGTTGTCGCCAGGAAGGCGGCATAGGCGGCTCCATGGCCGCCGCCTCCCGCGCCCGGATCGTGGAACGGGCTGTACTCATCCAACCGCTCGGCGCCCATGTTGGGCACTCCGACGACGATGGCCTCGAGGCCGCGGCGGGCGGCGGCATCCAGAATCCGTCCGACTCCCCACTCGCCGGCAAAGCTGGTGTCGGGGTCGAAGAGATTCTGGCCGTCGTGCATGTAGAGCACGGGATACGAGCGACGCCTGCCGTGGTAGGAGGGCGGCAGATAGACCAGGACGTCGCGCCGGTTTTCCAGCTCCGGACTGTAGACGCGCTCCAGCACTGCTATCGCCGCGGAACGGGGCACGCGCCTACTCGAACTCGACCAGGACCTGGCCCTTTTCGACGGCCTCGCCCAACCGCGCGTGCACCGACTTGATGACCGCCGGCGCCGAGGCGCGGAGTTCGTTCTCCATTTTCATGGCTTCCAGCACCACGATCCCGGCACCGACGGCCACGGCCTGGCCGGGCTCCACCTGAACCCGCACCACGAGCCCCGGCATCGGAGCCTTCAGCGCGGCCGGACCCCGCGCCCGATCGCTGGTGCCGGCCAGGCTCCGGATGTGCCGGGTCCGCTCGTCTACCACCTCGAGGTCGTAGCGCTCGCCGTGGTGGGTGATCGCCCATCGGCCACCGCCGGCGGGCTCGACGGCCAGAGCCTCCGAGCGGCGGTCCAGCAGCAGCTGGCGGACCGGGGTGCCGGCCACGTGGCTCAGCGTGGCGGTGTGGGAGCGGCCGGCAACCGTCACCTGGTCTCCGTCGACCTCGACCTCGACGTCTCGGCCGGCGATGGTCACGATGTACTTCACCCGGCACGCTCCAGGACCGCGATGGTCTCGACGTGGGCGGTCTGGGGGAAGAGGTCGAACGCGACCGTGTCGGCCAGGCGGAACCCCGGCAGCCGAGAGAGATCCCGCGCCAGGGTGGCCGGATCGCATGACACGTACACCATCCGCTCGGGCCGCAACCGCTCGATGGCCTCGGTCACCCGCGCGTCCATGCCGGTGCGCGGTGGGTTGGTGACGACCAGCTCGGGGGCCCGCAGCTCGCCGAGGACGTGCTCCACCCGGGCCGCGTGGCGCCGGGCGGGCGGACCCCGCCGCTCGGCCTCGGCCACGGCCCGCTGATCCGACTCCACGCTTTCGACCGAGGCTCCGGCCTGCGCCAGTACGGCGGTGGTCTCGCCGATGCCGGCGTAGAGATCCCATACGTGCCGGCCAGCCACCGGCCCCAGCGCCTCGATCGCATAGGCACGAACCCGATCGCCCATCTCGGGGTGCACCTGCTCGAACACCGTCGCCGGGTAGGCCTCGCCCGCGCCGGCCATTGCGCGCGGCGCGCCATCCTCGCCCTGCCACCAGATGGTGGCGGTAGTGCCGCGACCGGCCAGCGCGCCGCGGAGCTTCGCGGCGCCACCCCAAACCTCGCCGCCCGAGGTCCGGAACAGCACGTGGACGCCCGCCTGCCGGTCGAGCCGGAGCGTCACCGACCCAAGACGAGGCGGCAGCAGGTGCCGGAAGGCCCGCAAGCCCTGCCACAGCTCCATCAGCTGAGGCACGGTGATGTGGCACCGTTCCAGCTCGAAGATCTCGTCCGCGCGATCGTAGCGGTGCAATCCGATCCGTCGGCCGTCGGCACTCACCGCCAGCGTGATCTTGGTCCGATAGTCGAACTCGTGCTCGGCCGGCACCAGAGGCGGATCGGGCACGTCCCGCCGGGCCAGCCGGCGAAGCGCCTCGCCGACGAATCCGCGCCGTGCCTCACGCTGCGTCTCGATGTCGAGATGCTGAAGCTGGCAGCCGCCGCATTCATCGCGCTCGTAGTGCGGGCATCGCGGGCTCACCCGGCTGGGCGACGGCTCGATCACGCGCCCGGCCCGGGCGCGGGCGAATCGCTTGTGCAGGCGCAGGCCCGCAAGCTCGACCAGGTCATCCGGCGCCGTGCGGGGAACGAACACGGTCCGCCCGTCGTCGAGGCGACCCACCCCGTCGCCTCCGGCCGCGAGACGCAGCACGCGGACCGCGCTCACCGGAGCGCCTCGTGCCGGGCGCGCTGGGTCCAGGCGTCACTGCCGCGGTCGTCGCCGCCCACCACTGGACGCCGCCCACGCCGCGCCTCGTCCTCGGCGAGGGCCGCGGCCACGGCGAGCGGGAGCAATTCACCGTCCGAAAGCCGCGGCTGCGCCAGGTCCGGCCGCCGCTCGAGAAACTGAATGTCGATGTCGCCGGCCTGGAACGCGGGATCGGCCAGCAGGCGCCGGTGGAAGCCCTGATTGGTCGCGACGCCGAGCACGGCCAGCTCGTCGAGGGCACGCTGCATCCGGCGGATGGCCTGCGCGCGGTCCGGGCCCCAGACGATCAGCTTGGCCAGCATCGAGTCGTAGTACAGCGTCACCTCGTCGCCCACGTCCACCCCGCCGTCCCAGCGCACGCCGGGGCCGCCGGGAATGCGCAGATGCTCGATTCGGCCGGTGCTCGGCAGGAATCCGTTGGCCGGGTCCTCGCTGGTGATCCGGCACTCGATGGCCCAGCCGCGCGGGTTGAGCCATCCGGTGTGGACCCGCATCGGCTCGCCGGCGGCGATACGGAGCTGCTCGCGCACCAGGTCGACGCCGTAGACCAGCTCGGTCACCGGATGCTCGACCTGGATGCGGGTGTTCATCTCGAGGAAGTAGAACGATCGGTCGGAGGCGAGCAGGAACTCGATGGTGCCGGCGCTCCGGTACCCGACCGCGCGTGCGGCAGCGACGGCGGCGGCACCGAGCGCGCGTCGCAGGTCAGGCGTCACCGCCACCGATGGACTCTCTTCGACCAGCTTCTGGTACCGGCGCTGGATCGAGCACTCCCGCTCACCGAGGTGGACGACACGGTCCAGGTCGGCAAGGATCTGTACCTCGACGTGACGCCCGCGTTCGACGTAGCGCTCCAAGTAGACCCGCCCATCCCCGAAGGCCTTCTCGGCCTCCGACGCCGCCGAGACGAGCGCACCAGCAAGCTCGGCCGCGGTGCGGACGATGCGCATCCCGCGCCCGCCGCCGCCGGCCGAAGCCTTGACCACGAGGGGAAAGCCGACCGTGGCGGCCGCGGCCGATGCTTCAGCGGACTTCCCCGCCTCGACCTGCGCGCCGGGCACGATGGGCACGCCGGCCGCGGCCATCCGGTCCCGGGCGGAGGTCTTGTCTCCCATCGCGCGGATGGCGTCGGCCGGCGGTCCGACGAACGTCAGGCCGGCCCCGGCCACCGCGTCGGCGAATGCGGCGCGCTCGGCGAGGAAGCCGTAGCCGGGGTGCACCAACGTGGCACCGGCGGCGCCCGCCGCCTCGATGATCCGGTCGATGCGCAGATAGCTCTCCGCCGGTGCCGCGGGACCCAGGCGGATGGCGTGATCGGCGGCGCGGACGTGGGCGGCCAGGCGGTCAGCGTCGGAGTACACCGCGACGGCCTCGAGTCCCTCCTCGTGGCAGGCCCGAATGATGCGCACGGCGATCTCGCCCCGGTTGGCGATCAGGACCTTGGTCATCGAATGATCGGAGGGATCAACGGCAGCGGCAAGGTCCGCCGCTCAGCGGCAGACGTCGTCAGGACGGTCGGCCACCTGGCCGAAGATGCTGCGGCAGAGTTGCGGATTCTCGCGGGCGGCGGTGGCATAGCTGCGCATCACGTCCGCCAGCCAGACCGAGCGGCCGGCCCGGGCCGTGGCGAGGAACGCGGTGAAGGCGAGATAGTCGGGTGCCGCCACGGTATCCGGTCCGCTTACCCGGACCAACCGCACGGCGGTGACACTACCGACCGGGATGGCGGCGCTGTCGGCCAGCGGGGTGGCGCAGACGGCGCGATGGGTCGCGACCTCGGTCATCGCGGCCCGGATGCCGAGGGCCGTGTCGACCGCCAGCGCATGTGCGAGGCTCGCGCGGTAGCGGGCGTCCGTGGCGTACAAGCGCGGGATGATGGGCGTGAGGTCCGGCCGCCGGTGGGCCGCGAGAATGGCATTCCAGACCGCAAGGTTCTCCAGGTCGCTGCCGGTCAGGAGGACCCCACCCTGGGGACACGAGTTGACCAGGTTGGCGCCGAGTTCGGTGACGATCGCCGGGAGCACGGGCTCATTGGCCGACGCATGGGCCCAGTCCGACCG
>JBOHSB010000053.1:0-22543 GCA_050733015.1 Gemmatimonadales bacterium | reverse complement strand
CGCCCGACAGCTCGTTCGGCCGGTGCTGCATCCGGTCCGCCAGGCCGACCCGCGTGAGCGCGTCGGTCGCCATGTGGCGCCGCTCTCGAGAGCCCAGGCCCGCGTAGACCAGCGGCAGCTCGACGTTGTTGAGCGCCGTCGCGCGGGGCAGGAGGTTGAAGGTCTGGAACACGAAGCCGATCTCCTTGTTCCGGATCCGCGCCAGCTCGTCATCGCCCAGTTCCGACACCCGGTGGCCGTTGAGCCAGTACTCACCGGCGGTGGGGCTGTCGAGGCAGCCGATCAGGTTCATCAGCGTGGACTTGCCCGAGCCGGACGCGCCCATGATCGCGACGAACTCGTTCTTGCGGACGGCGAGATCCACGCCTCGGAGCGCGTGCACGATCTCGCTGCCCATGTCGTAGTCCCGGTGGAGATTCCGGGTGACGATCACCGCGTCCCTGGGAACGTCGACGGGCAGCATCGCCATCCGCTCGCCGGTGTCGCTCAGGCTCGCGGTCACAGCGTCCGTCCGATCAGCGCCTCGAGCTGCGCCTTGGCGCGGAGGTAGTCGAACCGGGCGTTCACCACATCCACCTCCGCTTGACTGAGGGCTTCCTGTGAGGTGAGCACGTCCACGATGGTCGAAGCCCCCAGGCGGTAGCGCTCCTGCTGCACCCGCAGGTCCTCGGTGGCAGCCGCCACGCTGGTGGCGGTGATGTCGATCTTGGACCGCGCCGCCTCCAGCTCGGCGAGGCGCTGGGTAAGCTCGGCGTCCACCGCGCGGCGCTCGTCGGCCGCGGTGGCGTCGGCCACGTCCAGGCTCGCCTCCCGCTGGGCGATGGTCAGCTCGCGGTCGAACCCGTTGAAGATGTCCCAGCTCAGCGCCAGGCTCACCTGCCGCTGGTTGAACAGCGCATAGTCGTTGGCGCGGCTGCCGTTCCAGCTGGTGTTGGCGCCGAGCGTGAGGCTCGGCCAGTAGGCGGAGCGCGAGGCACGGAGATTCGCCTGGGCCACCGTGGTACCGGCCACGGCGGTCTGGATCCTGGGCGAGCGGCTCTCCGCCTCCTGCCTGATCGTCGCCGTGTCCAGCGCCGCCACCACCCGGTGAAAGGCCGAGTCGTCCAGGGCGCGCACCCGCCCGGTCTCGCCCACCAGCCGGGCGAGTGCGGCCTCCGCCGTGGCGAGGTCGGTCCGCGCCTGAATCAGGTCGAGCTGCGCACTGCCCAGGGTCACGAGCGAGCGCAGGGAATCCGACCGGGTCGCCGAGCCGGCGTGCAGCTTGGCCACCGACACCTTGAGCTGCTCGTCCGCCCGCTTGACGCTGCTCTCGCGCACGCCCACGAGCTGCGCGTCACTCAGCGCATCGAAGAATTGGTTAGTGGTGGCGAGCGCCTGCTGGAACCTCGCGTCCACCAGCCCGGCCTCCGCTTCCGCCTGTCCGGCGTGGGCGGCCTTGAGGTCCGCGCCGCGCCGGAACCCGGTGAACAGATCGACGCTGGCCCGGAGCGACGCGTTCACGCTTCGGTTGGTCGTATTGCCGGAGAGCACCTGACCGGTGACCGGGTCGATACGCGAGGCGCCTTCGGAGTAGAAATCGCTGGCCGACGAGCTGGCGGTGAGGGACGGGAGGAAGGCGCCCCAGGCGCTGCGCCGCTGGGCGCCGGCCGTCTGCACCTGTCCCTGGGCCTGGACCACGGAGGGCTGGGTCTGCTCCGCCAGCTTGATGGCGTCGGCGAGCGTGACCGCGCGGTCCTGCGCCGAGAGGCGGAGGGGGGTCAGCAACATTCCCAGCACGACCAGCGGCATGCGGTTCATGCGATCCCACGGCTCAGGGTCGACAGCGGAAGATAGTCTGGCAGGACCCCACGACAGATTCGCCGGGCGACGCGGCCGTCGCAGGCGGCGGGGCGCCGGGTACGGTGCCGGGACCCCGGCCGGCCGCTGGCGCGTCCGGTCACTGCATTGGGGTGCCGCCCCGGCTACCGTGGGCTCCCGTGACGCCTGTGGTACAGCCCCCGCCCGCCGCCCGTTGGGTGGCCCGGTCCAACGCCGGCGGGGGCCTGCCTGTATACACGAACGTCGTTCCGTGGCATCATCCGTCATGACCGAGGAAGTGATACGCCCGACCACGCTCTTGCCCGGATCCCGTCCGAGCTCCGGCCGCCGGCCGTGAGCCCGAGATCAGCCGGTCCGAAGGTCGTTGCCGAGGGCCCACCGGAGCCGCCCGACCCCGTCGAGGCCGCCGCGATCGCTCGGGTGCAGGCAGGCGACGCCGAGGCATTCGACCTCATCGTCCGCCGGTACATGCGGACTGCCTACGCGGTCGCGTTCCGGGTGCTCGGGCACCGCGAGGATGCGGAGGACGTCGTACAGGAGGCGTTTCTGGCTGCTCTGGCGAACATCCGGACGTTCGACACCTCGCGGAAGTTCGGTCCCTGGCTCTACCGTATCGTGGTGACCCGGGGGCTCAACTTCCGGAAGTCGCGCAGCCGGCGGGCCGCCGAGCCCCTCGAGGACGCCGGTGTGGCGAGCGCCGATGCCGGTCCGGCGGCCGCGGCGGAGAGGGCCGGTCTCAAGGAGACCGTGGCGACGGCGCTCGGCCAACTGCCCGAGCGGCAGCGCATGGTCGTGCAGCTGTTCGAGCTGGACGGGTTCTCCGGCGCCGAGATCGCGGCCATGCTCGGGGTTTCGCCGGGGACGGTGCGATGGTACCTCCACGAGGCGCGGCAGGCGCTTCGCCGCATGCTGGCCCACTTGCAGGAGACGGCAGGATGAACGATTCCTCGCGCTGGTCGCTCGACCAGGATCCGTCCCGCGACGACGGGCTCGCCCGGCTGCTGCGCGCGGCCGAGCAGCCGGCGCCCGGGTCCGACGTCGACTGGGAACGGCTGCACGGTGACATCCGGCGCGGGGTCGGGCTGCGCGCGGGGGCCTCGTCGGCCCCGCGGGAGTGGTGGGACGTGGTCGTCCAATGGCGCGGGCTGGCGGTCGCCGCGAGCGTCGCCGCCATGCTGGCGGCCGCAGCCATGCTGTGGCGGTCGGACTCGAGCGAGGCCGACCTCGCGCTCATCGACCCCGCGCCCGAGTCGGCGGCACTCGCCCGTGTCGTCGCGGCCTACCCCGACGAGGTCGTGTTAGCGTCCATGCTGGAAGACAGCCGCAACGATGAGTTCACCTCGTGGGATTCTCAATGAGCGAGCCCCGGAAGTCCCGGCTGGTCGCCGGCGTTGTGATCGTACTGGTGCTGCTGGCGGGCATCGCCACCGGCTATTTCCTCCATCACGCCATGCCCTGGCACCATGGCCCGCCCGGGTTCGCGATGGGCGGCCCGCCCCCGGGGCCGCCGGGCGCGATTAAGGGCCGGATGCTGGAGCGGCTCGACCGCGACCTTAAGCTGACCCCCGATCAGCACGCGCGGATCGACACGGTGCTCACCCACCGGGAGGCCGACCTCCGCGCGCTGATGACCGAGACGCGGCCCCGGTTTGACTCCATCGCCGCGCGGACGCGGTCCCAGATCCAGGCGGTGCTCTCGCCGGAGCAGCGGGCCGAGTTCGCGAAGATCGTGCAGAAAATGGAGAGCAGGCGAAATAGGACGAGAGGACGAGAGGACGAGAGGGCGAACGGGCGATAGGATGTGGATGGTCCGACCGTCCTCTCGCCCTCTCGCCCTAATCGCCGTCTCGTCTATTGCCCTATCGCCCTATCGCCCTATCGCCCTATCGCCCTATCGCCCTAGTCGCCCTCTCGTCCTATCTGTCCGCCCGCCGACGGAACGCCTCCCGCCACGCGCTGAGGGCCAGCCACCCACACAGGACGCCGAACACGTAGGCGGTGAATTTCGGCAGCGCGAAGAACAGCCCGCCCAGCGAGATCAGGATCGCGCTCAAAGGCAGAAAGATCGACCGCCGGGCGTTGGACATCAGCGCCCGCAGCGCCAGGGCGGCGCGCTGGCGCCGCTCCCGGCTGGTCGGCGGGTGCAGCTTGGCGGCGACCTCCGGGGCCTCGCGCCGCAGCACGGTCGGCAGGGCGGCGCTCAGCCGCTGGGGCCCCCGCGCCGGTCGCCGGATCACCTCCCGGCTCCGGGCAACATCCAGCCTGAATTGCCGCTCCATCGCCTCCGCTAGCCGGGGGTCCTCGACGAGCACGTCCAGCTCCCAGTTCCCGAGCAGGCTCGACGGGTTGAGGTTGCTCGAGCCCACGCGGGTCCAGCGGCCGTCGGCCACGATGGTTTTCGCGTGCAGCATCGGGCCGTCCCACTCGAAGATCCGGACGCCGCTCCGAAGCAGGTCCCGATAGCCGATGCGCGAGAGGTTCCGCACCAGCGGCAGGTCGCTCGAGCCCGGTACCAGGAGGCGCACGTCCACCCCGTCCTTGGCGGCATCCCGCAACGCCTGGAACAGACGAGGCGGGGCGACGAGATACGCGTCGGTGATCCACAGCCGACTGCTGCTGCCGGCCGCGAGCAGCTCGATGACCCGGTAGGTCCGCTCCCGTCCGGGCTCGCCGCTGATCACGCGCACGGCCGCGTCGCCCTGCGGCGTGACCCGCCCCGCCACGTCGTCGTCGGGGAGCTGGCCGCCGGCGATGTCCCAGGTCCGCGCAAAGGCCTGATCGAGCACCGCCGCCGCGGGCCCCCGGACCTCCACGGCCGTATCACGCCACGGACTGCCGTCCTCGGCCTCCTCGCCGGTCCACTCGCAGCCGATGCACAGGCCGCCGATCACGGCGCGCGACCCGTCCCCGACCACGAGCTTGCGATGATTGCGGGAGAAGTTGGACACCAGGTCGATCGGCGACAGCGGGCGAAACGGGCGCACCTCCACCCCCGCGTCGCGGAGGCCCCGCCAGTACGCGCGCGGCGTCGCCATGCTGCCCAGCCCGTCGTACAGCACCCGCACGTGCACCCCTTCGCGCGCTCGCCGGGCGAGCAGGTCGGCGAAGCGGCGGCCGGCCGCATCGGCGTGGATGATGTAATTCTCGAAGTGGATCCAGCGTGCGGCGCCGGTGATGACGTCCAGCATCGCGTCGTAGGCGCACGGGCCGTCGATCAGCAGGTCGACCAGATTGCCCGGGATGGGGCGACCGCCCGCGGCGCGGTTGATCGCGCTCGCGACCGTCTGCTCGGCCGCGCCGGCAGCGGTCATGGCCCGCCGAGGCCCAGCTGCCGCTCGGGGGGCCGAAGGGCCTCGAGGACGAAGGCGATGTGCTCGTCGAGCGGCACGCCCAGTTCGGCCGCGCCCTGCAGGACGTCGTCCCGGCTCACGCCGCGGGCGAACGCCTTGTCCTTGAGCTTCTTCTTCACGCTGGACACCTCGAGGTCCTTGAGGCTCCGCGACGGGCGCACCAGGGCGCATGCCACCAGGAAGCCGCACAGCTCGTCCACCGCGAAGAGCGCCGTGGCCATTGGGGTATCGCGGGGAACGCCGGTGTAGTTGGCGTGGCCCAGAATGGCTCGCCCGCTGGCCTCCGGCAGGCCCATCGAGGTGAGGATGCGCACGCCCTCCGCCGGGTGCTCCTCGGTGGCGGAGTGGGCCGCGTTGGGAAACCGCTCGTAGTCGAAGTCGTGCATCAGCCCGACCAGGCCCCACGCCTCCACGTCCTCGCCGGCGCGGGTGGCCATGGCGCGCATCGCGATCTCCACGGCGTACATGTGCTTCCGGAGCGCGTCGGAGGCGGTGTACTCCTGCATCAGGGCTAGGGCGCGGTCACGGGTCATCGCGGTGAGGGGTAAGCGGTGAGTGGTGAGCGGTGGAGCCCGCAGTGGACGGTGAATGGTAAGTGGTCCGGTTCGGTGTCGGCCATCCCGCTCGCCGCTCACCGGCCCACTGCTCACTGCTGTTGCGCGTATCCCGCGGTGAGCGGCACCCGGGTCGCCATCTCGCCGTCCAGGGAGATCTCGAACGCGTAGGAGCCGGGGCGGGGGAGGGGAATGTCGAACACGAGCACCGCTCCGGCCTCGACGTCCACCACGCCGGCCGGCGGCTCGCCGAACTGGACGGTGCCCTCGCCGCCAAGCAGCTCGATGCCGGCCTCGTCCACGAACCGGATGCGGATCGAGTGCACGCCGATCTCGGTGCGCCGGCCGCGCACCCGCAGCACCAGATGGGTGCGCGGGCAGACCGACGGGAAACTGGTCAGCCAGACGTGCTGGAACATGCCCAGCACGCTCAGCTTTCCCTGCTGGTCGATCAGGGCGTAGTCGGCAACGATCGCGAAATCGAGGTGCAGGTCACGCCACCCGGATGGAGGTGATGACGTCGTTCTGCTTGATGCTGTTCACCACGTCCATGCCCTGGCGCACCTGCCCGAACACGGTGTGCACCCGATCGAGGTGCGCCTGCGGTGCGTGGCAGATGAAGAACTGGCTGCCGCCGGTGTCCTTGCCGGCATGGGCCATCGACAAGGTCCCGGCCACGTGCTTGTGGGTGTTGAGGTGGGTCTCGCACTTGATCTTGTAGCCCGGGCCGCCGGTGCCGACCCGCGGATTGCTGGGGTCCTTCGAGAGCGGATCACCGCCCTGGATCATGAAGTTGTTGATCACGCGGTGAAAGCGGGTGCCGTCGTAGAACTCGCTGTTGGCGAGCTTCTCGAAGTTGGCGACGGTATCGGGGGTCTCGCTATCGAACAGGTCGGCGACGATGGTGCCTTTGCTGGTCTCGATGGTCGCGGTCTTGGCCACGGTACATGCGCTCCGAAGAAGGTCCGGGGCTAATCTAACACCGTGGTGACGAGCCCGGCCTCGCGCAGGAACAGATCGCCCCCGGTGGGGCGCCCCTCGCGCTGGGTGGATCGCGTGAGCACCAGCCGGTCCTTCGCGCGGGTCATGCCGACGTAGAGCAGTCGGCGCGCCTCCTGAATCGCCCGGCGGTCGTCGCGGTCGAGCTCGATTCCTCCAGGAAGAAGCTTGTCCTCGACCCCGACGATGTATACCCGAGAAAACTCGAGCCCCTTGGTCGCGTGGAGCGTGAGTAGGCTCACGCGATGGTCGTCAGCGCCGCCGCCGTCGCTCCGTGAGAGCGCGACCCGTCCGAGCAGGAGCTCGAGGCTCTCCGCAAGGGTCGGCGCCGCGCTGGTCTCGATGAGGGCCTGCAGCCTGGCTGCGGACGACGGATAGCGTTCGGACACCGGCCGAGCGCTCCGGATGCGGTCCAGGAGGCGCTGCCCGCCGAGCCGCTCGATCACCTCCGGGGCGTCCGGCGCCGCGGTTCCCGCCGCCAATTCGGCATAGGCCTCGAGGCAGCCGCCGTAGCGCCCCAGCGCGGCCGGCGTCGCCACGTCTCGAAGTACTCGCTCTTCCGCCGTCGGCTGGGCCGCATCCTCGAGCGCCAGGGCCAATCCGAGCCAGCCGAGCTGCTGGACGAGCGCGGTCTTTCGTGCCCGCACCAGCCGGAGCTCGCCCAGGTGCCGCGCCACTCCCACCAGCGTGGAGGCGTCGTCTATGGCGTGATGCGAACGGCCGCGGGCGACGCCGAACCGATCGGCGAGGTGCTCGAGCTTCGCGCTCTCGTCCAGGAGCGAATGGGCGAGCGGGAGGGTATCGAAGAAGGCCAGGTCCTCGAGACCGAGCAGGCCGGCCGCGACCCGACGGAGCACCGGGACGTCGAAGGTGTGGCCGTTGTGCGCGACCAGGAGGTCATGACCCACGAACGCGCGGAAGTCAGGCCAGACCTCGGCCAAGGTGGGCGCCTCGCAGACATCAGGGTCGAAGTAGCCGTGGAGCGATGACGCTTTCGGAGCGATCGGCCGAGACGGCCGAACCAGCCGCTGAAACTGCTCCACGATCACCCGGCCGCGTACCCGAACCGCCGCGATGTCCACGATATCGCACTCCGCGGCATTCTTGTCGGTCGTCTCGAGATCGAAGGCGACGTAATCTTGCAACGGATCCACCAGGTCTCGGCACTGTACCAGCTGAAGGGTCTTGAACAGCAAGAAGGGACGGACGCTTCCGGCTCGCAGGACGAGATCGCCGGGGGCGGGCGTGTCGGTCGGCTCAAGGCGGCGCACGCGGTCACCGATGAGGCCCTTGAGCATGGGCAGGAACGCCAAGTCCACCCCGCGGTCGGGTTCCAGCCAGACCGTGCGACCATGGTTCCGGGTCTCCAGCAGGCGTTCGGCCAGGTGCTGGGCGCCCGGAACCTGCGCCGGGTCGGTGAGCTCGGCGGCCCGCTCCTCGAGCGGGTTCCGATACGGGCCGCGGTACTCCGCGAGCAGGGCATCAATCAGGTCAGGAAGGGTGTCATGGGCCCGGCCCAGACCCACCAGGTTCTCGACCTGGAAGACGAAGCGCCAGGCGAGGCGCGCGTCGGGATCCCTCCGCATCGTCCGGGCGAACCCCCGCATCGCGGTGAGCAGGTCGAGGCCACGATGGCTGGCGCGAATCCGCTGCAGGAGAGCCGCGGGAACCACCCGGTCGGCGAGCGCCTCCACGGTCAGGGGATCGTCGGGCGCCTGGATCACGCGAAGGCTCGCGACGATGACGCCGATCAGCTCGTCGTCCCGCAGGGCCTGGCCCCGCGCCATCAGGCAGGGAACACTGGCTTCGATCAGGCGGGCCTCCAGCCGGTGGCCGATCCGGTGGGACCGATAGAGCACCCCGTAGTCGCCCCATGGCCGGCCCGTTGCTGCCCGATCGCGCAAGAGGTCGGCCACCACCCATGTCGACTCGCAGGATTCGTCAGGGAACAAGCGCGCCACGACGCTGTGCTCCGAGTCGCGCGTCGCCTCGAGGCGCTTGTCGAACAGGCCGGGGTTGTGGCTCATGAGCCGCCGCGCGACCTCGAAAATCTGGCGTGAGCAGCGGCGGTTGAGGTCGAGGATAATGGGCTCGACGATACCGAAGTCATCCCGGTATCGGCGCAGGATCTCGGGATCCGCGCCTGCCCAGGAAAAGATGGACTGCTCCTCGTCACCCACGGCGAAGCAGTTCCCGTGACTCGCGGCGAGCTCGGTCACCACCTCGTATTGGGCCAGGCTCAAGTCCTGGAACTCGTCCACCAGTATGTAATCCCAGCGAGAGCGGACGGCGGCGCGGGCCTCCGCATCGGTCCGGAGAACCTGGCCAGCCCGGGCGATCAAGTCGTCGTAGTCGACCAGATTGCGCACGCGAAGGGCCTCAGCGTACGCTTCGAACAGCTCGCGGTCGCCGGGAGTGAGCGGCACGTGCTGGAGCCGGTGCCGTCCGAAGAGCTCGAGCACCTGCTTGCGCCGCTCGGCGCGCACCCGGAGCCGCCGGAGTACGCGGTGCTGAAAATCCTCGTCCGCAACGGCGAATCCCCGACGGAGACCCGCCGCGGCGGCGTGCTCGCGAAGCAGCGCGAAGCACAGGCCGTGGAGTGTGCCGCGGGTCACCTCCTCGGCAAGCGGCCCCAGCTCGCGCTGGAGCCTCGCCGCGATCTCGTCCGCCGCTTTGTTGGTGAAGGTGACCGCACAGATGCGCCGCGGGTCGAGCCCGTCCCAGGTGATAAGGCGGGCTATCCGGGCGATAAGGCAGAACGTCTTACCCGCGCCGGGCCCGGCGACCACGAGCACCGGGCCGAACGGCGCCTCAATCGCCTGGCGCTGGGCGGAGGAGGGCTCGAAGGTCAGGCGGGCCTCCGATGAGGCGAGGATGGTCGTCATGGACTCCAGAACCTTCCCTCGGCTCGACCCGGAGCCGGGGGCGCCGGTTTCAGGAAAGGCATCCGATAGGCGCGAATTCGAAGAGCGGAACCAAAGGTTAGGCCATGGGCGACGCTGACGTAAGGGAAGTTGGTCAGCGCGGGGAAATGTCCTCGAACCACAACGGATCGGAGCGGATGTTTCCGTGGGCCCGCCCGGTCAGCGCGGCACGAGCTCCGCCAGCGTCGCCTGCCATTGCTCGGCCGTGTCCGCGGGAGCGCGACAGCTCGCGCCGGTGCAGGCGTACCCCCGCGGGGCCCGTCCGGCCGCTACCATGCCGGCCATGGCCGAGGGCAGAGCGCGAGAGGTCGCGTCGCCCGGCGCCAGGCGCCGGACCACCCGGCGCGGAACGAAGGTCGCCAGCGCGTCGGCGTGCATCCGGTCCGCGGTGGGATCACCCCGCTCGCCCACGATGATCAGGTGCGTCGCGGGCGACAGGTGCCAGTCCACCGCGAGCAGGTACGCCGCGGCATAGAGCCCGAGCTCCGCGGCCCGGCCGGCGAACGCGGCGACCAGGGCCGCCCCTCGGTCCCGCCAGCGAGGCTCGCCGGTGTGCTCGTGCAGGCGAGCCACCACGATCCCGGCGACGCCGTTGGGCGACGGCGTCGGCGCGTCCTGCACCGGCTTGGCCCGGGCCGGTAGCAACCCCTGCTCCGGTCCCCGCTGGCGCGCCGTATCGAACAGGCCGCCGGCCTCGGGGTCCCAGTAGTCTTCCCACACCCGATCCATGAGCCGGGCCGCCCAGTCGAGCCACGCGTCCTCCCCCGTGGCCTCGTAGGCGTCGAGCGCGCCCGCCGCCATCTGGACCTGATCGTCGAGCAATCCCGCGATCCCACCCGGCGTGTGAGCGACGGCGTCGTCGGCCAGTCGCGCCTCCCGCATCCGGGCCAGCGTGCGGAGCGCGTGGGCGCGCGCGGCTGCGTCCCCCAGCACATCACCGGCGCGGAGCATGGCGGAGGCCATCATCGCGTTCCAGTTGGTGTAGCGGGTCCGGTCCACGAACGGCGCCGCGCGTCCGCCCCGCGCCGCCAGCAGCTTGGCCTGGGCGCGCTCGAGGTCGCCGCGGACGTCCGGCTCGCTCCGCCCAAGGCCGGTCGCGATCGCCGAGATCGGCGCGGCCACGAAGAGCACGTTCTTGGACGGGTTGTGGTGCATCTCACCTGCGGTGCCGATGTCGTAGTACGCGGCCGCCACGTCGAGCTCGGCGGGGGTCAGGACCGCGGCGGCCTCGTCGCGGGTCCAGGTGAAGTAGTCGCCGTCGTCGTCGAGCCCTACGTCCGCGTCCTGGCTGGCCGCGTACCCGCCGGCTGGGTCCACCATGACGTCCCGCACCCAGCGGACGATGCCGCGGGCGGTGGCCGCGTACTGCTCGGTGCCGAACAGGGCGTAGGCGTCCGCGTAGGCCTTGAGCAGCTCGGAGTTGTCGTACGACATCTTCTCGAAGTGCGGCACGAGCCACTCCGCGTCCACGCTGTAGCGGTGGAACCCGCCGCCGATCTGATCGTAGACCCCGCCGCGGGCCATCCCGTGCAGGGTGCGGTCGAGGATGGTGCGCGCCGAGTCGTCCGGCCGGTCCCAGAGCCGGTGCAGCAGGAGGGTCATCGCGCCGGGATGGGGGAATTTCGGGGCCCGGCCGAACCCGCCGTTCACCGAGTCGAACACCCGCGACATGCCGGCGACCGCGTCGTCGAGCGTCGCGAGCGACGCCTCGCCCGGCGCCGTTTCGTTGAGGTCCTCGCCTACCACCCGGCGCACCGCCTCCGCCTGCGACTCGACCTGCCATCGGCGGGAGCGGTAGGCCTCGAGCACGCTCTCGAGCACGGCGCGGAACCCGGGTCGGCCGTGGGCGCCGTCGGGCGGAAAGTAGGTGCCCCCGTAGAACACCTCGCCCGCCGGGGTGAGAAACGCGGTCAGGGGCCAGCCGCCTTGTCGGGTGAGCGCCTGCACCGCGCGCTGGTAGCGCGCGTCCACGTCGGGCCGCTCGTCCCGGTCGACCTTGATGCAGACGAAGTGATCGTTCAGGAATCCAGCCAGCGCGGGGTCCTCGTACGACTCGCCGTCCATCACGTGGCACCAGTGGCACCACACGGCCCCGATGTCAAGCAACAGCGGCCGGTCCTGCTCCCGCGCGGCAGCGAACGCCTCGTCGCCCCAGGGAAACCAGTGGATCGGCTGATGCGCGGCGGACTGGAGGTAAGCGGAGCTGGCGGCGGCGAGGCGATTCGACATGGCTGGAAGGTAGCGAAAAGGGCGCACCTTCGTGCGCCCTCGGATTTCGCCCCGGCGGAGCCGCGTCAGGACTTCTTGTGGCTCAGCGAATAAACGTAGGCCGCCACCGCCTTGACCTGATCGTCGGTGATGCTGGATCCACCCTTGGGCGGCATCATGATCCCGCTCTTCGATTCCGCCTGGGGCACGCCGGTGGTGATCTGCTTGACGATGGCGTCGTACGAGCCGTCGCTGTGGAGCCACTCCGCGTCGGTGAGATTGGGGCCGACCGCACCCTGCGCGTTCGCACCGTGGCAGGCGTAGCAGTTGCCACTGCTGTGGAAGATGCTGTCGCCCTGGGCGATCATGGCGGGCGTGACGCCCGCCGGGGCCTGCGCGACGGCGGGGCGGACCCCGACCACGGCGGCGAACGCGAGCAACAGACCGAAGCGAGTCCGGATGTCCATCGTGGCTCCTCTGGGGTAACGTCGTCGGTGATAGGGCTCTAGAGAATACAGCGCCGAGTGGGGCGGTCAAGGCGGCCCAATGGCAAAGGCCGGACCGAGCGGATCGGTCCGGCCTAATGCTTTATCTGACAGCAGCTTTGAGCGGGTGGGACAATCCGTCGCGCGGCGCTACTTCGTCCCCTCCGCCGGACGGGACGCGTCCGGGACCGTGGCGCCCGCGCTGGTGGTGCGCGCTCGGAAGATGGCAGGGTCGTACGCGCTGCGTGGATTCCACAGCACCCAGGAATTGATGCCGAGCTCCTCCGCCGCGCGGATCTGCTCCCGCACGTGGTCGGAGGTGTAGCGCGGCTGGCCCAGGGTGAAGGCCTGGAGGTAGGGCCGGATCTCCGCCGTCTTCCCCAGCGGCTCCGACCGGCGCAGCGCATCCTGCATGGCGCGGCGAATCACCTTGTAGGGCTCGCTGTTGGGATGGCGAAGGCTGTAGTACCCCCTGAAATAGTGGCTGGGATAGACCATCGGCAGGACGACGTCGGCCGTGGTCACCAGGTCCTCCCACATCTGGCCGATGCCCATGTCGGTCGGCGCACTCGTCGTCAGGCCGAAGACGTCGATGGTGAACGGCACGCCCAGCGGGCGGGTCCGCTCGCCCAGCAGCTTGAGGTTCCTCGCCACGCCCTGCCGCTTGGTCTCGCCGGGTCGGCGGGCGGCGAACACCGCGGACGCGAGCCGGCTCTCGGGCTCGTCGGGGAAGCGGACATAGTCGTACTGGACCTCGGCGAACCCGACGCGGACCGCCTCCGCGGCCAGCTGCGAGGCGTAGACCCAGACCGAGTCGTTGAACGCGTCCACCCAGGCGAAGTCGAGGCGGTCGTGCCAGAGGCCGCCGTCCACATGCCGGACCGACCAGGAGGGCTTCTGCGACGCGAGCAGCGGGTCCTTGGCGACCACGATGCGGGCGATCGGATGAATGCCGTGCTCGCGCATGACCCGGAGCCGCTCGCGCACGTCGCGGGCGCGCGGCTGGGTGTTGGCGCCGATCTCCTTGGCAGTGGGCACGTCGGAGCGGTAGGTCAGATAGCCGGTGTCGTCCTTCACGTCGACCACGAAGGCGTTGATCTCGGTCCGGTCCGCCAGCTTGACCAGGTCGTAGAACCGGCGGCCCCCGAAAGCCCAGGCGTTCACGTAGATCGCCCGCACCGGGCTGGGCGGCCGATTGAGCGGCGGAGCGGGCGGCGTGAGATCGAGCGTGACCGCGGGAATGGTGAACAGCGAGTCCGGCAGCGGCGGCGCGGGCGGCAACTCGTCGCCCCAGCCGGAGGACTGCTGCGCTGAGAGGGATGCAATGTGCAGGACAACTGCGAGAATGGCGACGAGGAGAGTGCGGCGCATCGGACCCAGATGATTGTGGGACAAGATGATGGAGGAGCGTGGTCGGCGCTCCTCCATCGTCCCACGCAAATCAGGGGCCCGCGGCAGCCGGCCGGATCTCGACCCGGCGATTGGCCGCGCGACCGCGCGGGGTCGTGTCCCCGGTCAGCGGCACCGACGACCCGTAGCCGCGCGCCACGATCTGCTGGTAGCTCGCGCCCTTTACCACCAGGTAGTCGCGCACGGCCTCGGCCTGGAGCGTGGTGATGCGCACGTCGTCGTTGGGGGAGCCGCTGCTCTCCACGTGGGCGCCGATCTCGATCCTGAGGTCGGGGCTCGCGCGCAGGATGTCGGCCACGGAGTCCAGCGCGACGTAGGACGACGTCTGGAGCCGAGCGGTTCCGGGGACGAAGGCGACGTCCGGAATCACGCCCGGGGCGATCCCCTGCGGCTGCGCAGCGGCCCGTGGCACCGTCACGTTGGGGCGCTGAATCGGGCGGCCCGTGGTGTCGATGGCCGGACGCTGTCCGGGCGGCGGGGGCTGGGCGGCCGCGTTGGGGCGGGGGGCGCCCGCCCGCGGCGCGGCCTGGGTCGGTGCCGGTGCTGGAGCGGCGCTGGGCTGGGGCGGTGGTTGGGCGCCGGAGGGGGTTGGCCGGTTGGGGGCCTGGCCCTGGGCGCAACCCGACGCGTTCACCGCCGCACCCGCAGGGGTCCTGGGGCATCGGTCGAGGCCGTCCAGCACGCCATCGCCGTCCTCGTCGCCGGGGCAGCCTAGCGCATCCACGGTGGCTCCTCGGGGGGTGTCGGAGCAGCGGTCCAGGCCATCGGGAATCTGGTCACCGTCGCTGTCCTTGGGGCAGCCCCGCGGGTCCACCAGCACGCCCGCCGGGGTGTCGGGGCACCGGTCCAGCCCGTCGGGGATGTTGTCGCCGTCGGTGTCCTGAGAGCAGCCGCGGGCATCCACGGCGGCCCCGGCCACGGTCGTCGGGCAGCGGTCCACGCCATCGGGGACGCCATCGCCGTCGCCGTCGCTCGGGCAGCCGCGGGCGTCCACCGAGGCCCCGGCGGGCGTGTCCGGACAACGGTCGCGATTGTCGAGCACGCCGTCGCCGTCAGCGTCGAGGATGGGCTTGCTGCCCAGCATCACACTCACGCCGAGGCTGACGCCGATGTTGGAGAGCGAGACGCCAGGGGTGGTCAGCCCCTTCTTGCTCTTGTAGTGGCCGTAGAGTCCTTCGGCTCGGGCCAGGATCGTAGGGGTCAGGCCGACACGGAATCCGGCGCCACCCAGCAGTGTCCCACTGCTGCCGCAGGGGGGCTGGTTAGGGCTCGCGACGGTGGGGCATGTTCCGCCGTATTTTGTAGTGCCGGCGCCGGCCTTGAGGTAGAACGAGTTGTTGGCCCCGATCAGAAAGTTGTAGAGTGCCGACGCCCCGAAGGACTTGGCGCTGACGCTCTGAGAGGCGGTCCTGCTGTTCGGCGAGGAGAAGGCGCCCTCGACCTCGACCGAAAAGTTGAGCGGGAGCCACACCCCCAGCCGTCCAACGCCCCCCGGTGCACCGTCGAGCTTGGTGTCGGAGTCGAAGGACTGGTACGCCCCGGCGGCGCCGAGCTCGACCAGATACCTGCGCTGCTGGGCGGCGCCGGCTTGGGCGCACGCCACGACGAGGGCGAGGCCGGCCAGGAGTTCGACTCCCCCGGCCCAGCCCCTGAAGGGCGGTGGGTAGGTTCGCATGGGTCAAATAGATACGGCGTCCGCGGAGACCTGACAAGGAGCCCCGTCACCAAGCCGCCGGAACCCTTGGCAGGGTCCGCTGGGGCCGCTACGATTCGCGAGCCCCCCGGCCCGTAAGGAGAAGCGCATGCGCGTCGTGATCGAGTATTGCGTCGTCTGAAATTACCAGCCTCGAGCCACCGGTCTGGCGGCTGAGCTGAAGCAGCTGTTCCCGGAGGTGGAGCTCCGCCTGGTGCCGTCGTCCGGCGGGGTGTTCGAGGTTACGGTGGACGGCAATCTCATCTTTTCCAAGCGCGCGCTCCGCCGTCACGCCGAGCCGGGAGAGATCGTGCAACTGATCCGACGTCCGAGCTGACATGCGCATTGCCATCTCCACCGGCGGCGGCGACGCCCCCGGGTTGAACGCGGTGATCCGCGCCGTGGTGCTGTCGGCGCACTATCGGGGATGGAAGTCCTACGGCATCCAGCGTGGGTACGAGGGCCTGCTGTCGTTCAACGGCGTGGTACCGCTCGGCCTGGCCGAAGTGCGCGGGATTACCCACCTCGGCGGCACCATCCTGGGCACCACCAATCACGGCAACCCGTTCCGCTACGTGATGCGGAACGAGCAGGGCGGGGCCTACGAGCAGGACCGCTCGGACGACCTGGTCGCGGCCTTTCAGGCCAGCGGCTTCGATGCCCTCGTGTCCATCGGCGGCGACGGCAGCCTGCAGATCTCGCATGACTTGTGGCGGAAGGGCCTGCCGGTCGTCTGCGTGCCCAAGACCATCGACAACGACGTGAGCGGCACCGAGCGCACCTTCGGGTTCGACACCGCGGTGAGCACGGCCACCGAGGCCATCGACAAGCTGCACTCGACCGCCGAGAGCCACGACCGGGTCATGGTGGTGGAGCTGATGGGCCGGTACGCCGGATGGATCGCGCTCTACAGCGGGCTGTCCGGCAGCGCCGACGTCATCCTGCTGCCCGAGATCCCGTTCGACATCGAGAAGGTATGCGACAAGATCCGCCGGCGTGAAGCCGCGGGACGCCACTTCAGCATCGTGGTGGTGGCGGAGGGGGCCCGCCCGAAGGACGGCTCCATCGAGCTGCTCGAGCGCCGCGGGGTCGGCACGGTGGACCGCCTGGGCGGGATCGCGAGCAAGGTCGCCCGCGCCATCGAGCATCACATCGGCAAGGAGACCCGCTCCCTGGTGCTGGGCCACCTGCAGCGGGGCGGCTCGCCGACCACCTACGATCGCCTGCTGGCGCTTCGGTTTGGCTCCGCGGCAGTGCGGGCCATCGCCGACCGGGCCTTCGGCACGATGGTAGGGCTCACCGGCTCGGATATCAGCCGGGTGCCGCTCGAGAACGTCGTGGGCCGTGCCTGGAACGTCCCGCTCGACTGCGACACCATCCGCACCGCCCGAGACCTGGGGATCAGCCTGGGTGACTGACCCCGCCTACCCGCCGACTCGCACGGTGGACGCGGTGGAGGTCCTGCACGGCGAGACCATTCCCGATCCGTATCGCTGGCTGGAGGACGGCGCCGACCCCGACACCCGCGCGTGGACCGAGCGGCAGAACGCCCTCACCGAGGACTGGCTGGCCCAGGTGCCTGCCCGGGAGGCGGTCCGCCGGCGGCTGGACGAGCTGCTCTCGATCGGCGCGCTCAGCGTGCCCACCCCCGCCCGCGGGCGCTACTTCTATCAGCGGCGCGAGGGACGGCAGAATCAGCCGGTGCTGTACGTCCGGGATGGCGTGGCCGGCGTGGACCGGCCGGCGATCGACCCCAACGCCCTCGATCCGGCGGGCACGACCGCGCTGGACTGGTATTACCCGAGCGATGACGGGCGTCTGCTCGCCTACGGCCTGAGCCGGGACGGCAGCGAGCAGAGCGTGCTCCACGTGTACGACGTGGACGCCGGTACCAGTCTGCCCGACCGGATTGCCCGGACCCGCGCAGCCGACCTCGCATGGTTGCCCGACGCTTCGGGATTCTACTACACCAGGTATCCCGAGCCCGACGCCGTGCCGGCCGGCGAGGAGCACTACCACCGCGCCGTCTACTTTCACCCGCTCGGCGGCGACCCGGCCGACGATCCGCTCATCTACCAGCCCCGGGAGAAGGAATACTGGCCCGGCGTGGGGCTCTCGCCGGACGGCCGTTGGCTTATCATCAGCGTGGCCCGCACCTTCGACCAGACCGACCTGTACCTGGGCGACCGCAATGCCGCCGGCTGGGCCCCAGCACCGCCACTGGTCGCCGTCGCCGAGAATCTGCCGTTCTCGTTCGACGGCGAAGTGGTGCGCGGGCGACTCTACCTACGCACCAACCTGGACGCCTCGACCTACCGGATGTACGAGGTGGACCCCGAGCGTCCCCAGCGGGGCCACTGGCGCGAGCTGGTCCCCCCGCGGGCCGACGCGGTGCTCGAAGGTGCGCGTGTCGTCGGTGACCGGCTGGTGCTCAGCTATCTCGAGCGGGCGTCGTCCCGTCTTCGACTGGCGGACCTGGACGGCGGGATTCGCCACGAAGTCCCGCTTCCGACGCTGGGCAGCCTGTTCGGCCTTGGCGCCGAGTCGGACGGCCACGAGCTGTTCCTCGGCTTCTCGTCCTACACGGTCCCGCCCAGCGTGTACCGGCTCGACCTCGCCACGAACCACTTGGCGCTCTGGCGCCGGGTCGAGGCCGATGTGGACCCCGAGCGGTACGCGGTGCACCAGGTGAGCGTCCCGTCGGCCGACGGCACCGAGGTCACCATGTTTCTGGTACACCAGCGGGGACTCGAGCGAGATGGCGATGCGCCGACCTACCTGACGGGGTACGGCGGCTTCAACATCAGCATGACGCCGGCGTTCTCGCGTTCGCTGCTGCTCTGGCTCGAGCACGGCGGCCTGGTGGCCATCCCCAACATTCGAGGCGGCGGCGAGTACGGGGAGTCGTGGCACCAGGGCGGGATGCTGGGCCGCAAGCAGAACAGCTTCGACGACTTCATCGCCGCGGCCGAATGGCTCATCCGGGAGCGCTACACCCGGCCCGAGCGGCTGGCCGCGGCGGGCGGCTCCAACGGTGGCTTGCTCATGGGCGCGGTGCTCACCCAGCGTCCGGAGCTGTTCCGGGCCGTAGTGATCCAGGTGCCGCTGCTCGACATGCTTCGGTACCACCGGTTCCTGATCGCGCGGCTCTGGATCCCGGAATACGGCTCCCCCGACGATCCCGAGGCCTTTCGCTGGCTCCGCGCGTACTCGCCCTACCATCACGTGCGTCCCGGGACCCGGTATCCCGCGGTGCTCCTCGCGACCGCGGAGAGCGACACGCGGGTGGATCCGATGCACGCCCGGAAGATGGCGGCCCGGCTCCAGGCCGCGACGGCGTCCGGCCGGCCGGTGCTGCTCCGGCTGGAGGCCCGGGCCGGGCACGGGGCAGGGAAGCCCCTGACCAAAGTGCTGGACGAGCTCACCGACACCTGGACGTTTGTGTTTTCAGAGGTGGGGGTCGAGGTTTAGCGGAGAAGCGCCGATGGACACCGAACCGAGGAGCCGCCGCTGATGGCCTATTCGCCCCGCCCCGTCGCAAGCATGTCCCACCCGGACCGGTGGCTCGCCGTGCTGCGCATCGTCGTGGGCCTCTACTTCGCGAAGGCGTTCGTCACCAAGCTCGGCATCGTGATGGTGGGCGGCGTGATCCCGCTGCCGGGCGCGACCGATCGCTGGATCAGCACGATGCCCAAGATCGTGTCCAAGCAGGTGGCGGACAATCCGATTCTGTTCTACAAGCAGTTCCTCGAGAACACCGTGCTGACCCATCCCAAGACGTTCGCGCACCTCACCGCGATCGGCGAAACGATTACCGGGCTGGGGCTGACCTTCGGCCTGTTCACCGGCATCGCGTCGCTGGTGGGCCTCCTGCTGGTCACGAACTACGGACTGGCGACCCAGTGGATGTCGGCCGGCCAGCAGGGCTTTCACATCGTCCTGTTCGCCCTGATGATCGCGTTCTTCGGGGCCCGCGCCGGGCGGACCTGGGGTCTCGACGCCCTCCTCTGGACCGCGCGCCCGAAGTCGATCTTCGCCCGCCGGCCGTTCTCCTGAGGCCGCATAGGTAGGCCGCGTCGATTCGACCGACAGGGACGCACACGAAAAGGGGGCATGCGAGCGCATGCCCCCTTTCTTATCCAGGCCCGGATGGCCACAGTCCCACCGCCTTACCGCCTTACCGTCCGTCACCTCACGATCGGCCTCGACCGCATCCCACCCACCACGCCGTCCGCCTCGCAGTGCGCGTCGCGCGCGCTGTAGACCAGGCAGAATACGCCGTCCGCCTGCCAGCGCTGGTACCACCGCCGCATCACCCCGCGGTCCTGCGCGGAGAAGATGGTGGACGGCAGGTCCTTGTCGTAGGCGGCGACGTGGGTGTGCACGGTCCCGGCCCAGTCGGGCGGGCCGCAGCGCTCGATCGAGGCGTCGGAGGAGATGCTCATCGAGTCCGCCCCATCGGGGATCAGCGCGAGGATCCGGGCGACGAACACGGTGTCGTTGCGGATGCTCGCCCCCAGACACGCGACCCGTTCCTGCTTGGCCGCGACGCTCTCCTCCCACAGTGCCCGGACACCGTGGCCGGCCTCCTGGCTGAAGCGGAACGCTGGCTGGGGCCGGGCGCGGGCGCTGACTGACGTCGAATCGGGCCCGGCGAAATCGGCTTGCGCGGCGGCCTGTCCGGTGACGCCGGCGCCGAGCGCAAGGGCAACCGCGTAGGCGAGCCCGCGGCGGGAGATCAGTACTTCGCGGTCGGCAGGATGACGACGCGGGAGCCGTCGATCTCGCAATGGGCCTGGTCCTCCGCGTAGAGCAGGCAGAAGGTGCCATCGCTCTTCCAGCGCTGCCACCACATCAGCATGATGCCGCGATCCGCCCCGGAAAACAGGGCGTACGGCCGCTGGTTCGCAGTCAGGGCGATATGGGTGTGCACCGTTCCCTGCCAGGCGGGTGGGCCGCAGGTCTCGAGCGAGGCCGCCGCCGACACGGCCAGGGAATCGGCGCCGGCCGCCAGGGGCTCGACCCGGGTGATGCGCAACGTATCCCCGTCTACCACGCTCGCGAGGCAGGCCACCTGCTCGGCCCGCGCGGCCACGCTCGCGCTCCACAGCAGATGCATCGCCTGAGCCGCCTCGGAGGTCACCGCGAGCGCCTCGGGCCCGTGGGCGCGCGACGCCGGGAGCGGCAGCGCGAGCAGCACCAGGGCCCAGCGTGCCATCACGGCGCCTCGCCCAGCGCCACGCCCCACGGGATCTTGCCGACCGGGATGGTCTTCTCGACGGTGAGCCGGTCGGTGTCCACGACGCTGACGTCGTTGGACGGTCCGTTGGCGGCGTAGAGCTTTCGGCCGTCCGGGGTGAGCGCGATCCCCCAAGGCCGCTTGCCCACCGGCACGGTCGCGGTCACGGAGTCGGCCGCGACGTCGATCACCGACACGGTGCCGCCCCGCCCGTTCGACACGTAGATCCGCTTGCCGTCGGGCGACGCGACCGAGCCCATCGTCTTCGAATCCTTCGGCAGGGTCAGCACGGCGATCTTCTTGCGCGCCGGCGCGTCGAGCACCCAGACCGTACCGTCCACTTCGGACGTGACGTAGGCGCGCCCGCCGTCGGGCGTGAAGGCCAGCGAGCGCGGCCGCCGCCCGACTTCTACCTGGCCGAGCCGCTTGCCGGTCTGGGTGTCCAGGATGGTCACGTTGTGGTCGGTCTCGCCGGTGACCCACACCGCCTTCCCGTCGGGCTGGACCCGCACCCCCTCGGGCTCCTTTCCGACCGGCACCGTCGCGCGGATCTTGCCGCTGGCCACGTCCACGATCGACGCCATGCCCGCATCCTCGTTGGACACGAACAGCGTGCCGCCGTCGACGCCGATGTCGAACGCCTCCGGGTCGGAGCCGCCGGGCAGCACCCGCGTCACCTTGCGCGCCGCCGCATCGACCACCGCGATCCCGTCCTTGGACTTGTCCGCCTTGAGCTTCTCGCACTCCTCGTCGGGCATGGTGGGCGGACATTTCGGGCTGCCGCTCAGCGCCACGAAGACGGTCTTGCCGTCCCGGCTGACCTTGACCCCCCGGGGCCGGGTGCCGACGGGGATGGTGGCCACCACGCTGTCCGTGCGGGTGTCGATGATGGTCAGGTCCTGTGAATCCTCGTTGGTGACGTAAGCCAGCAAGGTCTTGCCGGGGACAGCGGCCTGGGCGGCCGCGGCCGTGGAATCGGGCGGCGGTGGTGGGGCGTCGCCACGGCCGCACGCGCTGGCGAGGAGGGCGGCCGCGAGAGCGGTGGCGGCAGGCAGCGGACGGACGACGTGCGAGCGGGAGTTACTTGGCATCGAATGTAGCCTTGTCTCGATTGCGGGCCTGGGCCAGGCCCTGGACGCGGTCCAGCCCGACGGCGCCGGTGAAATCCGCACCGTCGATGTCGGCCTTGTCCAGCTTGGCGTCGGTGAGGTCCGCGTGGGTGAAGTCGGTCTGAAGGAGATCGGCGTTGCTCAGCGTCGCGCCGACGAGTCGTGCCTTGGCCAGCGTCGCGTGCGACAGGTCGGCCTTGTACAGATTGGTGTGCGACAGGTCGGCGCCGGTGAGGTCGGCGCCGACGAACGTCGCCCGCATGACGCCCATGGATTGGTTGCCCGGATCGGCGCCCATGTTGGCGTCCTTCATGATGGCCCCGACGAGCTTGGCGCTGCGGAGATAGCCGATCACCCGGGTCCCCGACAGATTGGCGCCGTTCAGGTTCGCGGCCTCGACAATGGTCGCGAACAGGCTCGCCCCCTGGAGGTTGGCGCCCTGCAGGTTGGCGCGGCGGAGCACCGTGCCGTCGAGGTTGGCCCGAGTGAGGTCGGCGCCCGTGAGCGTGGCGTCGGTCAGATCGCACGAGAACAGGTTGGCGCCCGGCAGCTTGCTGTTGGCCAGCGACGCCCCGCTGAGATTGGCGCGCTTGAAGTCCAGTCCCGTCAGGTCGAGTCCGCTGAGATCGCTCTTGGAGAAATCGGGCGGAGCGCTCTGCGTCGCGGCGGCGAGCCGTGCCTTCACCTCGGCCACGCCGAGCCGCGCCGCGGGCGAGTCGGCCGGCTGGGCCGGGATCGTGAGGCCGGCCCTCGT
>JBOHSB010000052.1:0-3363 GCA_050733015.1 Gemmatimonadales bacterium | reverse complement strand
GTTCGAGCTCGCCGAGCGCCGCCGCGCCCGGGAGCTCAGGGACGAGATGGCGCGCGCGCAGGCGCTCCGCGCGCATTCCGCGGGCATGACCGGCCCTCGACTCGCGGCCTTCGACGCCGAGCCCCTCTCGGCGGCCGGGATCGCGGCGCTGATACCCGATGCCCGGACCGCAATCCTGGAGTACGTGACCGGCGGGCTGGGGGCGCCCACCACGCTATTCGTGCTCACCCGGCCCGGGCCTGAGGGCGTCGTGGTGCGCGCCCGGATCCTCCCTCCGGCCGACTCCCTCGCCGGGGACCTCGCACGGTTCCTCGCCCTGGTGCAGCGTGGGGACGGCGCCGACTCCCTGGCCCGGGCGTTCGGCGCGGCGCTGCTCGACCCGGTGCGGCCGGAGCTGGGCGCCGGCATTACCCGGCTCATCGTGGTGCCGGACGGACTGCTGCACCGGGTGCCGTGGGATCTGCTTCGTCTGGCCGATGGCGGCCAGGTGATCGAGCGGTACGCGGTCAGCGTAGCTCCGTCCGCGGCCGTTCTCGCCGCGCTGTGGCGCCATCCGAGAGCCGGAAGCACCCGTCCCGCTTCCCCTGGACCTCTCCTGGTGTTCGGTGATCCGGTTTTTGCCCGGGAGGCGGGGACAGGCGCAGGTGAGGCGACGGCCGAGATGCAGGGCGACATCGACTCGGCTGAGGAGCTGCCACGCCTTGCGGGATCCGGACGCGAGGCGCGGCTGGTCGCCCGCTACGCCTCCGATGCGGAGGTCCGGCTGCGCGGGGATGCGAGCGCGGCGTATCTCAGGCGCGCGCCGCTCGAGCGGTTCCGCGTCATTCATTTCGCGACCCACGCCGTGGTCGACGAGCGTTCGGCGGCTCGCGCCGTGCTGGCGCTGGCCCCCGACGGCAATGACAACGGTCGGGTCGGTCCGGGGGATCTGGCCGCCCTGAGACTCGACGCGGACCTCGTCGTGCTCTCCGGGTGCCGTACGGCGGGTGGGCTGGTGGTCGAGGGTGAAGGAGTCCAAGGCCTGACTGCGCCGCTGATCCAGGCCGGAGCGCGCAGCGTCGTCGCCAGCCAGTGGCGCATCCCCGATCGGAGCACCATCCCGTTCATTCAGGGGTTCTATCAGGCGCTCGCCGAAGGCCTTCCGGTCGGCGACGCGCTCCGGGCGGCCAAGCTCGATGCGATCCGCCACGGCACACCCGCCAGGGAATGGGCGGCGTTTACGACCGTCGGCGACCCGCTGGTCAGGGTTCCGCTCGCGGTGCCGGGACCGGACCCGTGGCGGTTGACGATGGTGGCAGCTGCGATCGTTCTAGGCGCGGCCGCCTTCGCCTACGCGCAAACGCGGAGGCGCGCCGCACGACCCGAACGCCCGATCACGCCCGGCGTCGACGCCACGCTCGTGTCGTGAGCACCGGTGTGGTTGGGCTCCGCCATCAGCCCCGGCGGCCCCGCCGGTACGCTCCGGGGGTGAACCCGGTATGTCGCCGAAAGACTCGGGTGAAGTGACTCTGATCGGCGAACCCCGCCGCCAGCGCAACCGCCGCCAACGCCGTATCCGACCGCTCCAGCTCCGCCGCCGCCCAGTCCAGCCGCAGCCGTCGGACGTAACCGCCCACCGAGGTGCTGAACTGCTGCCTGAACGCTCGCGCGAGGTGCGCGGGGTGCACCGCGAGCTCGCGGGCCAGATCGGCTAGGCGCACCGGCTCCAGGAAGCGGGAGTGGAGGAAGTCCTGGGCTCGCCACAGCCAGGTGGGTGGTCCGCGATGGTGCGCGACCCCGAGTCGCGTCAGCGCAACCAGCATCTCCAGCACGATTCCTTCCGCCGCCAACGCACCGAGATCGTCCGCCGCCTGGAGTTCCCGCGCGAGCTGGGAGGCCCGCGCGGCCAGCCCGCCGTGGTAGCGATGGGTGGGTCGATCGAGCACGCCGGCAAACGGACGGAACACCTCCGTCTCCGCGGGATCGGGCTGCACCACTACGACATGCGCGCCGCCCGTGCCCATGCGGTTGGTGTGGGCTGATCCGGCCGGCTCGGAGAACACCGCCGTCGGACCGCAGTGCCTCGTCGCCGAGGCCACCCCGAGCTCGAATGAGCCGTCCACCATCACCACCACCGACGCCCGGTCGTGCGTGTGACGCGGCAGCACGGTCCCCGACGGAAACCACGCGTCGGTGACGATCGCGGGGCCGAGGTCGAGGTCGCGAAACGACGGACTGCCGAGCGTGACCGGGACGCTGCCCTTCGCCTGGACCATGGGATCTCCGCGGCAGAGACGGGAGGATGTTTCAATCTGGATGACGAGCCATGGGAGGCCGGACACACAGGGGACGTGCAACGCCGGTTCCAGGGCCGCGCCGCTCGTGCAAGACCCGCGATCACCACGGCGCCATGCTGATTCTTCCACCCATTCTCAACCGATTCCCTGGAGGCCGTATGCGTGGCGATTGCTGGAGAGGGCTCCTGCTCCTGGGTGTGGCCGCGGGATGCGCGCAGCCGACGGCCCCGGCAACGGGGCGCACCGATCAACACCTCACGCTGGCGGCGGCTGCGGGCGGCGTGAGTCAATCGGTGACTGGTGGCGGACAGTTCGTCCATCCCGACTTCGGGACCGTCACCTTCGCGTTCACGGCGCAGCGTCTGCCCGATGGGCGCGTGGTCGGCCGATTCCAGCAGCACCAGCCCGCCTTCGGAGTCACCTACAAGGGTGACGTGACCTGTTTCGCCGTGGACGCCGTGAACCACCGGGCCTGGATCGGCGGCGTGCTTACCAAGAGCAACGACCCCGATCCGGTGGCGCTGGTGGGCAAGGACGCGTGGTTCCGCGTGCTCGACCCCGCCGGCGGGGAGGTGGATCGGAGCACCTTCCTGGGGTTCGAGGGCGGCGGCGGGATCACCACCTCGGCGGAGTACTGCGAGAAGCAGATCTGGCCGGACGGCAACGCGCGCACGTGGCCGGTGGAGCGGGGAGGCATCGCCATTCACTGAGCGCTGTCGAAGCAGGTCGGCCCGGATGGCGTGAAACAGGTGGTAGCCATCCAGTTCTAGGCCATCCACCAAATACGACATCGGCCACCGAATTCGGTGGCCGACTGGGTCCAGCCGTGCTGCCGTGCGCACGGGGCGTATCTTCCCCGGTCCTGCCGGCTCAGCCGAGCGGCCCCTCCGGAGACAGCTCGAGCGACACGTGCACCGACTTGTACGCCGGCTCGTTGCTCTCCGCCGCGACGAGCCCGATGGGGACGAGCACATTGCCCTCGGGGTAGTACACCGCCAGGCACCGCCGGGGAATGGCGTAGGGAACGATCTGGAACCGCGGGGCCAGACGCCGCTGGCCCTCGAAGTGGCTGGTGATGTCCACCCGC
>JBOHSB010000051.1:0-36346 GCA_050733015.1 Gemmatimonadales bacterium | reverse complement strand
CCCGGCCTGACGCTCCCTCTGCGAGCGCCACCCCCGCCTGCGCCCGGGCATCGCGAGCGAGCGCAGGCGCGCGCGCCGCGACGTTTCGCGGGATGACCGTGTGCGCCCGAGTACCTTCGCCCCGCCTATCGCCTATCGCCTATCGCCTATCGCCTATCGCCCCATCGCCGTATCGCCCTATCGCCCTGCCACCACCATCTCCCCTATCCTCCGCACCCCCTCGACCACCGCGCTCTCCTCCGGCCCGAACGAGAACCGCACGTAGTTCCTGAACCGCGACGGACGGCCGCTCCGCCGCTTGCCCGGGTTGACGTCGAAGAACTCGCCGGGCACGCAGATCACCTGGCGCTCGAGCGCGCGCTGGAAGAATGCCATCCCTGTGTTGAGCGGGGGCGGCAGCGCCGAGACGTCGCCCCACCAGTAGAACGTCCCCTCCGGGTCCAGGTCGAAGCGCACGCCGGCGGCGCGGAGGCCGTCGCCCAGGATGGCGCGCTTGCGGAGGAACGCGCGTCGGATGGCGGCGGCCTCGGCGCAGGCGACCGCCGGGTCGAGCAGCGGCACCGCCGAGCGCTGGAGCGGCTTGCTGCCGCCTCCGTCGAGGAACGAGCCGCTGCTCGAGACCGCCTCGATCACCGGCCGCGGCCCGACGATCCAGGTGGTGCGCCAGCCGGGGTAGCGCCAGTTCTTGGTGAGCCCATCGAACAGGACGATCGGGTCGGTGTCCACGTCCTCCACGTAGCGCGCGGCGGAGACCAGGTTGGAGCCGTCGGCCGTCTCCGCCCAGATGTAATGCGAGTAGAACTCGTCGATCAGGAGCGAGCACCCCACGTCGCGCGCCAGCCCGACCCAACCGGCGAGCTCGTCACCCTGGATGACCTTGCCGGTCGGATTGCACGGGTTGGACAGGAGCAAGGCGGAGAGGCCGCGGCCGGTAATCTCGCGCTCCAGCTCGTCGAGTCCGAAGTGATAGCCCCGCGCGCCGTCGAGCAGGATCGGAATCGAGGTGAACAGCTTGAAGATGTCGAGCAGCTCCTCGTAGGCGGTATAGTCCGGCAGGAAATGACCCAGGTTCACCTCGCCGAGGGCCGCGACGGCCCGGGTGAGCGAGGCGCGGCCGCCGCCGCAGATGCACACGTTGCGATCGGTGTATTGCGACCGCTTCCCTCGCCGGTAGAGCCCGTTGTACAGCTCCGCGACGGCCCGGCGGAGCTCCCAGATTCCCGGCACCGGCGCGTACTCCTGGTCGTTCACGCCGATCTCGACCTGGTGCACGCGAGGCGGCGCTCCCGGCAGGACGCCGGTCTCGGGCTGGCCCTGGCCGAGGTTGCACCAGTCGGGGTGTCCGTAGCGAAAGCCCCGGCGCGCCGCCTCGGCCATCACGTAAATGACGCCGGTGAAGGGAACGGGCCGGAATCCGGGAATAACGGGGCTGGTCATGGGCATGAAAGGTAGCGGTGGGCGGAAGGCTCGGGAGGACGCGGCCAGGCGCAGCAAGACAGGTCTTCGATTGCCGTCGCGCTGGGAGTGCTGGGCGTGAGCGCAGCGGTCGCCGGGTATCTGCCGGCGGCCCGCGCAGGGCGGGTCGGTCCGCTGGAGGCCTTGCGCGCGGAGTGACCTGCGGGCGGGACCCGGGGCGCGACCGCCGTTATATTGCCCCAGCCGCGAGCCCGCCCACCAGGAGCCGTCGTGTCCAGTATCCTGCCCGTCATTCACCAGGTCCCATTGCCGCTCGATCGTCTCATCCTGCGCGACCCGCCGAACGCGGACGCGACCGAGATGGACGTGCTGATCGTCGGCGCGGGCCCGGCCGGGCTGGCCTGCGCGATCGAGCTGGCGCGCCTGGTCAAGCGCGACCGGGAGGCGGGCGGCCGTCTGGGTGAGCTCAATATCGGGGTGCTCGAGAAGGCGGAGAGCCTGGGGGAGCACAACCTGTCGGGCGCGGTGGTCAACCCGCGTGCGTTCCGCGAGCTGTTCCCCGAGCTCGAGCCCTCCGACTTTCCCTTTCGCCAGCCGGTGCCCGACGAGGCCGTCTATTTCATGACCGAGCGGCGCGCGCAGCGCATCCCCACGCCGCCGACCATGCACAACCGCGGCTACTACACCGCGTCCATCTGCGAGATGGTACGCTGGCTCGGCGAACGGGCGGAAGCCCTCGGGGTGAACCTGTTCGCCGGCTTCCCGGTGGACGCGCTCCTGGTGGACGGCCAGTCCGTGCGCGGCGTGCGCACGACCCCCTCGGGACTCGCCCGCGACGGCACGCCCGGCCCCAACTACGCGCCGCCCACCGACCTCACCGCGCGGGTCACGGTCGTGGCCGAGGGGACGCGCGGGACGCTGGGGCAGGCGTGGCGCGAGTGGCAGCACGTGTCCTCACCCAACCCGCAGCTCTTCGCGCTCGGCGTGAAAGAGCTGTGGGAGGTGAAGCAGCCGCTCGGCGCCGTCATCCACACACTGGGCTGGCCGCTCCCCGCCGATGCGTTCGGCGGCAGCTTCATGTATCCGCTCGGTCCCTCGCAGGTGGCGCTCGGCCTCGTGGTCGGCCTGGACTATCACGACGCGAGCCTCGACGTCCACCAGCTGCTGCAGCGGATGAAGCTCCATCCGCTCTTCCGCCGCCGGCTCGAAGGCGGGCAGCTGATCGAGTGGGGCGCCAAGACCATTCCGGAGGGCGGGTACTACGCCCTGCCGGTGCGCCGCGTCGGGAACGGGGTCCTGTTCGTGGGCGACACCGTGGGATTCGTCGACGTACCGTCGCTCAAGGGCATTCACTACGCCATGCAGTCCGGGATGTACGCGGCGCGGGCCGCGTTCGCCGCGCTCAAGGCCGGCGACCCGTCCGCGCGCGGCCTCGCGGGGTACGACCACATGGTCGATGGCAGTTACATCGTCGACGATATGCGCCGCACCAGGAACATGCGGTTGGCCTTCAAGAACGGCCTCTACCTGGGCGGCGTGAAGGCCGGGCTGATGACGGTGACCGGCGGCCGGTTTCCGGGCGGCATGATCCCCATGGAGGAGGACGCCCGCACCGGGCGCTCGATCGGCCAAGGCACACCCTTCACGCCCGATGGCCGGCTCACGTTCGGCAAGCTGGATGCGGTGTTCAAGTCGGGCAACGCCACCCGGGACACGATCCCCTCCCACCTGCTCGTCGGCCGTGACATCCATCCCGAGGTCGCCGACTTCTACTCGCATGTCTGCCCGGCCGGCGTCTACGAGCGCGTGGGCGACGAGCTGCGGGTGAACCCGCCCAACTGCGTCGACTGCAAGGCGACGGACGTGCTCGGTCCACGCTGGACGCCGCGCGAGGGCGGCAGCGGGCCGAAGTACCGCGCCATGTGAGCCCACCCGTCCCAGTCCGAGGCCTGAATGAGACTCCCGCTTGCCCTCACGTTCGTCGGATCGCTGATGCTTCCCGTTCGGCTGCTCGGCCAGGTGCCCGACAGCGCCGGTCCCGCCGTCTCGGCGGCCGAAGCGGCCGCCCAGGCATGGCTCCGCCTGGTGGACGCTCGGCACTACGACGAAAGCTGGGACAGCGCGGCGGCGGTGTTTCGCTCGGCGGTGAGCAAGCCCGCCTGGAGTGGCGCAGTGCGGGAAGGCCGGGCACCGTTCGAGCCGCTCGGGGAGCGTTCGCTCCTCGGCGCCACCTACAGCACCCAGCTTCCCAACGTGCCCCCGGGTGAGTACGTGGTGCTCCAGTACCGGACCAAGGCGGGAAACGGGAAGACCGTGGTCGAAACCGTGACGCCTGCCAAGGGCCCCGACGGCCGATGGCGCGTCGCGGGGTACTACGTACGCCCGGAGTAGAGCCCGGCGCGCACCCCGTTGCAGTGCCGTAACCTTTTGCCGTCCGCCCACCTCCCGACCACTCAGCATTCCCTGCACTCGAACCGACAAGGGATTGAACGCTGTCCGGATCCTGCGGATTGCGTGGCCGGGTGCCGTTCCTCAGGTTCAGCAAAGGACTCGAGGTGTCCGGCCGGCCGTCAGCCCACTCTTCGCATTTCCGGAGGGAGGCATGTTGACCCGCAGGGTTTCGCTCGTGCTCGCGCTGCTTGCCGCCCCGCCGCTTGGCGGCGGCGCCGGGCTTGCCGCGCAGAACAGCGCGCCCGCCGGGTGGCAGGCGACCCCCGCGTCCGTGCTGAAGAGCGCGCTGCGCTTGGTCACCGCGGCCCAGGAGCGCTATCGGGCGGCCCACGGCGCGTACGCGCCGTCGCTGGATCGTCTCGACGTGCGGCCGGAGTACGGGATCCGCGTGCAGATCCTGCTCGCGGGCGCCGGCGGCTGGCAGGCCCGGGCGACGCACGCGACCCAGCCCGGCCGGAGCTGCGTGGTCTTCGTCGGCTCGCTGGGCGACATCGAGGCGCCTCGCACCGACGCCGACCACGAAATGGCGGGCGAAGAGGGCATCCCGCTGTGTGACCGGATGCAATAGCGTGCCCTCGGTCTCGTCGAGACGGGGCACGGCGGCGCTGGAGGCCTCACCGTCGCTGTTCGCCCGGGCCTGGAAGTGGGGGGCGGGCTCGCTGTCGGCGGGCGCCGCCCTCGTCTCCATCCTCTCCTCCGTCCGGTCCATCACCGGCGCCGAGCAAGTGCGCTGGATCGGCGTGGCTCCCGCGGCGGACACCGCCTGGTCGCTGGGCGACACCCTGCAGCTGGCTACCACGCTCACCGACGCCCATGGCGGCGTCCTGCCCGGCGTGCGCGTAGGCTGGACCAGCACCGATACATCCGTGGCCGTCGTGGACAGCGGGGGCGCGGTCGTGGCCCGGGCGCCGGGCGCGGCGACGGTCGTGGCCGCCGCCGGCGGGCACATCGCACAGAGCCGGATCGTGGTGCGCCCACGACCCGCGGCCATCCGGATCTTCGGCGACTCGGCGCTGAGCCTGCCCGAGGATACCGCCCTGCGGCTGGTCGCCCGGGTGGTGGATGCACGACAGCATGCCATTCCCGGCCAGTCCATCGCCTGGCGCTCCGCCGATCCCTCGGTCGCGGGAGTGGATACCGCCGCCCGCGTCACCGCGGTCGGGGCCGGCCACACCACGCTGGTTGCCTCCGGGGGCGACATCACCACCGAAGTGCCCCTCGAGGTCTACCCCGTGCCGGCAACCGTGACGGTCCAGGCCGGAGACGGGCAGCGCGCCTCGGCCGGCCGGCGCCTGGCCACGCCGGTGCGCGCGCAGATCGTGTCGCGCGGCGGTCGGCCTTTGGCCGGCGTGGCGGTCCGCTTCGGGGTGACGGACACCGCCGGCCGGGTCGAACAGGACGTGGACACATCGGATGCCGAAGGCCTGGTTCGCGCCGCGTGGACCCTGGGCCCGCATCCGGGGCGACAGCGGCTGACCGTGGTTGTGATCGATCGGCCTTCGGTCGGCACCAGCGTCGCCGCGGACGCCGACCCCCTTCCCGAGAATACCAGGGCCACCGCAGTGGACGCCCCTCGCAGCGCCGTCGTCGGCGAAGCCCTTGCCGAGCCCGTGGCGGTGCGGGTCACCGATACGACCGGCAGTCCCCTCGCGGACGTGCTGATCGGGTGGAGCGCGGATGGCGGCGGGACCATCGTCGGCGAAGGCCCCCGGACCGACTCGCTGGGCGAGGCGCGGGCGCGCTGGACGCTCGGTCCCCACGCCGGCGCCCAGCGCGCCTGGGCGCAGGTCGGTGCTGCGCGGGCCATTCCCCGGGTCGCGCTCGAGGCCACGGCCGCGCCCGGTGCCCCGGCGGCCTTGACGACGGTGCGCGCCGCCGTGCTCCGGGGGGTCGCGGGTCAGCCCATCGTTCCCGCGCCCGATCTCCGGGTGACCGACCGCGCCGGGAACCCGGTGCCCGGGGTCGCGGTCAGCCTGCGCCCCGTGAGCGGGTCCGTCCGCGAGCGGTCGGCCGTGACCGACTCGACCGGCCGGATCTCGGTCGCCTGGACCCTCGGGCCCAGCGTGGGCCAGCAGCGGCTCACCGCGTCCGCGACCGGTGTGGAACGCGGGCTGGAGCTCACCGCCCAGGTGCGTGCCGGGCCGGCCGGGAAGGTCGCGTTGGAGAGCCTCCCTGCGACGGCGCTGGGCGGCGAGCCGCTGCCGCGCCCCGTCGAGGCGATCGTGACGGACGCCCACGGCAACCCGGTGGCTGGAGCGCTGGTGACGTTCACGGGCAAGGGTGGGAAGGTCAGCCCGGCGCGCGCCCGAACCGACGACGCGGGTCGCGCGGCGGCCCGCTGGACGCTCGGGCCGACCGCCGGCGAGCAGCGCATCGAAGTGGCCGTGAAGGACGCGGGGATCCGGGCGTCGGGCACCGTGCGCGCGACCGCGCCGGCCCGGCGGCGGCGGTAGGAGCGGTTCGGTCTAGTCTGGGTCGCTAGGAGTCTGCGCCGGCGCGGCCCGCCTGGCCGACAGGAACTGACGCGCCCAGCACTCGAGGGACAGCACCGACCAGAGCCGGTGGGCCACCTCACGGCTCGAGCGGGCGCGGTCGCGCTCCCGCCGAAGCACCTGGAGCTGGTCCGACGTGAGCAGCTGGTGCTCCTCGATGGCGCTGTCCACCAGCCACTCGCCCGCGAGGTCGGAGAGCACGGCGCCCATGGCGCCCTGAACGTCGAGTCGCTGGATGGCCTTCTTGCGCTTGCGGATGCCTACGGGCAGCAGGTCGGCCCCCGCTTGCCGCAGCACCCACTTCTGCTGCCGCCAGCCCGACTTGAGCCAGCCCGGCACGGTGAGGCTGATCGCGATCATGTCCGGATCGAGGAACGGCGAATGGAAGGCCGCTCCCGCCACCTCGTGCTGCGGCTCGAGGTAGTTGAACGAGTGCATCCGCTGAATGGTGGTACGGATGAACTCGTTCACCTCGGGGCTCCAGTAGACCCCCGCCCAGCTCGCTCCCGGCACATGAAGCGTCTCCGGCGGGGTCCGCCCGTACACCGCGGCCTTGAAGGCGCGTCCGATGTAGGTGCTCGGCGGAACGGACGCCTGCGAGAGCTGAAACAGCTCGCGAAACGGGGTCGTGAGCATGGGCAGCTTCTCGGCCAGGCCCACGAGCCGGTGCCGCGGCATGCCGCCGAACAGCACGTCGGCGCCGTGGCCGCCGAACACCACGCTGGTCTGCGCCCCCGCCTCGCGCAGCACCCGCATCTGCAGCATCGCCTCTTCGCGTCCGCCGCAGTCCTCGGTGAGCCAGACGAGCCGCGGGAGCTCGATGGGAATGGTCGACGGATCGAACAGGTATTCGTGGTGCTCGGTGCCGAATTCCTGGGCTGTCTGCCGCGCGCCGACGATCTCCCAGTCACCCTCGCCCGCGCCGACCGTGTAGGAGGAGATCCGCACGTCCGGCGCGACCCGTCGCATCGCCCCGAGCACGAGCGCGGCGTCGAGGCCGCCTCCCAGGGTGATGCCGACCTGCTCGTAGGTGTGGATCTGGCGGTGCACCGTCTCGAGCAGCGCGTCGCGTACCACCGCCACGTGCTGCTCCCGCGAGCGCTGCACCACCTCGGTGGCGGGCCGCCAGTAGGTGGACACGCTCGCGCTGCCGTCGCGGTACTCCAGCATGTGGCCGCCCTGGAGCGCGCGGGCCCGCGCCAGGAACGAACGTCCGCCGAGCGGATACTTGGTGGACAGGTAGTGCTGGATGGCCGTGCGGTCGGGCTCGAGCGGGAGATCGGCGAGGGCGAGCAGCGACTTGTACTCGCTGGCGAACGCGAACCGGCCGCGGAGGACCGTGTAGAACAGGCTCTTGTAGCCGACCTGGTCCACCGCCAGCATCAGCCGGTTGGGACCTTCACTCAGCGCGATCGCGAACGTGCCACGCAGCGCCGCGAGGGCCTCGTGGCCCAGCCGGGAGAACCGATCAGGGAAGGCCGCGCCGCCGCCCTGGACGTTCCAGTCGGCGGCCAGCGGGCAGGACTCGTCCACCTCGAACGGGCGATGGGATGCCTGGCCGAGGAAGACGCCGCGCTCGGGGCTCCAGACGCGCTGGAACTCGCCCCGGTGCGCGACCTGATGCCCCATGGCCTGCACCTCGGCCAGGGACGCCTCGCCCACGATTCCAAAAATTGCACCCATCAACGGGTTCCGTTCCGCCGTCCAGTGGCTGGACGCTGCAGGGTCGCCCGGCACCCCGGACGGGGTGTCGGTGGGGCCAGTCCGATGACGTTGTTTCGGGGTTCCGGCCACCTGCTGACAATTGCAAAAAGCGAAAGATCAGGTCTCTCCCAAGACCTTGATGATCACGCGCTTCCGGCGCTGCCCGTCCCATTCCCCGTAGAACACCCGCTGCCAGGGGCCCAGGTCGAGCCGGCCGCCCGTGATCGGCACGATAACCTCATGGCCTACCGTCAGACTCCGCAGGTGGGCCGCCGCGTTGTCCTCTCCGGTCTCGTTGTGCCGGTAGCGGGTGGGCTCCCAGGGGGCAATCGTCCCCTCGAGCCAGTTGAGAATGTCGTGCCAGAGTCCGGACTCGTGATCGTTGACGAAGACCGAGGCGCTGATGTGCATGGCGGACACCAGCGCGAAGCCTTCGCGGATCCTGCTGACCCGTACCTGGTCCTCGACCTCGCCGGTGATGTCGATGATCTCCTGGCGGCGCTTGGTTTCGAACCAGAGGTAGTGAGTGTGAGTGGGCATGGGGTGGGCACTTCCGGATAAGGGCCGCCTTGCGAGCGGCCCCGTGGCTGGGATGGTTCGGCGCCGGACGAAGGCGCCGCTAGGAGAGGCTCAGCTTGCTGCGGGCAGGGACGTGCGCGATACGCATGAGTTCCGGCGCGGCCGTGGCGGGTTTGGCTCGTTGCGCCGTCAAGAATTGCCGGGCCCAGCATTCGAGCGACAGCACGGACCACAGCCGGAGCGCCACTTCCCGGCGCTCCCGCACCTGCGTCCGCTCGAGACCAAGGCGGTTGAGCTGCGCACGGGTCAGCAGCCCGTGCTCCTGGATCGCGCTGTCGACGAGCCACTCATCGGCGAGATCGCAGAGCACCTGGCCCATCATGCCACGAACGTCCAGCCGCTGCATGGCCTTGCGCCGGTTCCGGATTCTCGACGGGACGATGCCCGCGGTCGCCTCGCGCAACACCCGCTTCTGCCGCCGCCAGCCGGTCTTGAGCCAGCTCGGAACCGTCAGGCTGACCGCGATGAGATCGGGATCGAGGAACGGCGAATGGAACGTGGCCGCGCCGACCTCGTGGAAGGGCTCGAGGTGCTGGTACGACGGGCAGCCCTGCACCGTTCCGCAGATGTAGCGGTTCAGCTCCGGCGCCCAGTACACGCTCGGCGTCGTCTCGGCGCCGGGCACCGGAAGGGCTTGGGGAGGCGTGCTCCCATACAGCGCACGCTGCAGCGCCCGGCCGGCGAGACTCGAGGGGGTTGCTCCGCACTGCGTGAGCTGGAACAGCTCCCGCAGGGGCGTGCCGAATACCGGCAGACGGTCGGCCAAGTCCACCAGGCGGTGGCGCGGCATGCCGCCGAAGACCCGGTCCGCGCTGTACCCGCCGAAGATCGCCTTGGTGTGCGCCGCGGCATGCGCGAGCACGTGCATCTGCAGAATGACTTCCTCGCGGCCGCCGCAATCCTCGGTGAGCCACACCAGGCGCGGGAGGTCGGTCCGGATCGCCAACGGATCGAATATGTACTCATGATGGTCGGTGCCGAACAGCGACGCGGTCTCGCGGGCGCCCACGATCTCCCAGTCCGTCTCCCCGGCGCCGATCGTGAACGACGAGACGCGGACGTCGGGCGCCACGCGGCGGACGGCGCCGAGGACGATGGCGGCGTCGATCCCGGCGCCCAGCGTGATCCCGATCTGCTCGTACGGGCTCACCTGGCGTTCGACCGCCGAGAGCAGGGCCTCGCCGACGACCCGCGCGTGCTCCTCGGGCGTGCGCTCGATGACGGCGGGATTGGGCTTCCAGTAGCTCGAGGCGTGGAGGAGATGACCAGCGGCGTACTCGAGCGCTTCGCCGGGCCTGACCGAGCGGACACAGGCCAGGAAGGCTTGGCGGTCCAGCGGGGACTTGGTGGCGAGATAGTGCTGGATGGCGGATCGGTTCGGCTCCAGCGGGACGTCGGCCAGGGCGAGCAGCGACTTGTACTCGCTCGCGAAGACGAAGCGGTCGCGGAGGACGGCGTAGTAGAGGCTCTTGAACCCCATGTGGTCTACCGCGAGGCACACGCTCGCGGGGCCGACACACAGGGCCAGCGAGAACGTGCCGCGCAGGCTGGCCAGCGCCGCCGGCCCCGTCCGGGCGAACCGGTCCGGCAGGTCCGATTGATCGCCCGCGACGTGCCAGTCCGTCGCCATTGCTGGGCCATCGATCTCGAACGGCCGGTGCTCGCCCTGCCCGAAGTAGACGCCCCGGGCGGGACTCCAATACTGCTGGTGCTGCCCCCGATGCCTGACGGCCGCGCCCATGGCCTGCACTTCCCCCAACGAGCCGTCGCCGACGATGCCGAAGATGGCCCCCATCAACGCCTTCCCTCCAGCTCCAGCAGGTAGAGGCAAGACCAGAACGCGCGTGCCGGCCCACCCGGACGAGCGCACCACACAGTGCGGGTCAATTGTTCAGGGACTCAGGAGAAGCTACAGGCAGGAGCGAAAAGCGGAAGACCCGTCCACCGAGGCCAGTCTGGCCCGTTACCTCGGTGTTACCCGTCTACCGAAGCAACTCCTCCAGACGCACGGCCTCGTCCGTCTTCTCGTTGCGATACTTGACGATGACCGGTGCATAGAGCGACACACCGGCGGCCAGGCCCGGTCCGGAGCGCACCGGCCGGGTGCCCGGGACGACCACGGCGCCGGGCGGAATCTCGAGCGGTCGGTCGCCGGCGCGCCGGTAGACGCGGTCGTGGACCAGATCGAAGACGGCGGTCCCGCCGGTGAGGAGCGTGCCCGGCGCGAGCACGGCCCGCTCCCGCACGATGGTCCCCTCGTACACCCCGCAATTGCCCCCGACCAGCACCTCGTCTTCGATGATCACCGGCAGCGCCCCGACGGGCTCGAGCACGCCGCCGATTTGCGCGGCGGCGGAGAGGTGAACCCAGCGGCCGATCTGCGCGCACGAGCCCACCAGGGCGTGGGAGTCCACCAGCGTCCCCTCGCCGACCCACGCACCGACGTTGATGTACATCGGAGGCATGCATACGACGCCCGGCGCCACATAGCAGCCGTCGCGGATGGCGGAGCCGCCCGGCACAATCCGCAGCCCGTCTTCCAACGCTACCCGCCGCAGCGGGTAGGTGTCCTTGTCGTAGAACGGGAAGGGGCTGCCGGAGGCGGCCGGCTCGATTCTCCCGAGTCGGAAGCCGAGCAGGATGCCGGCCTTGACCCAGGCATTGGGCCGCCAGACGCCGTCCGCGCCGCGCTCGGCGGCGCGGACCGTTCCGGCGTTGAGCGCGGCCTTGAGGGCCAGGAACGCCACTCGCGCGGCGGGCTCGTCCGCCGGGGCGATGGCGCCGCTGAACCGACCGAGCTCGGCCCGGAGGCCCGCGGTCTCAGCGGACATGGGCGCCCGCCGCCGCGAGCGCGGTTCGGAGCGCATCGCGGGTCGCCTGACCGGCCGACACCAGCGGCAGCCGGAGCACGTCGCGGATCTTGCCGAGCAGCGCGAGGCCGGCCTTCACCGGCGAGGGATTGGTCTCCAGGAAGTTGGCGTCCATCAGCGGGAGCAGGCGGTACTGCGAGCGGCGGGCGCCCTCCAGGTTGCCGGCCCGCGCCAGGTGCACCAGCTCCGTCATCGGCGCCGGCACCTCGTTCGACGTGACGGAGATGAGCCCATCCCCCCCCGCCGCCGCCACGGGAAAGGCCAGCCAGTCGTCGCCCGAGAGCACGGCGAAGCCATCCGGCCGGTGGCGGATCAGGTCCATGATCTGGCGCAGGTCGCCGCTCGCCTCCTTGATCGCAACGATGTTGGGATGCTTGGCGAGCTCGAGCGCGGTAGCCGGCAGCAGGTTGACGCCGGTGCGGCCGGGGACGTTGTAGAGGCAGACCGGGCGGGTCGACGCGTCGGCGACGGCGAGGAAGTGACGCCGGAGCCCTTCCTGCGTGGGCTTGTTGTAGTAGGGCGTTGCGGTGAGGATGCCATCCACCCCCAGCCCGCACATGCGCCTCGTTTCGTCCACCGCGCGGCCGGTGTCGTTGCTCGTGGCGCCGGCCATGACCGGCACCCGTCCCCTGGCGACCTCGACCACCGTCGCGACCACCTGCTCGCGCTCGCGGTCGTCCATCGTCTGGGCCTCGCCGGTCGAGCCGCAAGGCACCAGAAAGTCGATGCCTTCCGCGATCTGCCACTCGACCAGGGCGCGGAGGGCGCGGAGGTCGAGCGCGCCCTCGTCGGTAAACGGCGTCACCAGCGCGGTGCCGCAGCCTTCGAACCGTGTCATCCGCGGGCTCCGAACAGCATGTCCTCGACCGTGTGCACGCCCGGGTGTCCGGGGAGCCACTCCGCCGCGGCCAGCGCGCCCGCGGCGAACCCGTCGCGGCTCCGGGCTACGTGCGACAGCGATACCCGCTCGTACGGTCCGTCGTACGCGACGCCGTGCGTGCCCGGGGTGGCGCCGGCCCGGACCGACGTGATCGGATATGGACGCGCGGCATCGCCGTCGGCCAGCCGCGCCTGCAACTCGCGCGCGGTGCCCGACGGGGCGTCGAGCTTCGCGGCGTGATGCTCCTCCAGTATAAAGGCGTCGAACTCGGGCCGCCCGGCGAACCGACGCGCCAGGTCGCGTGCCGCGCGCAGGAACAGGTGCACGCCGAGGGAGAAGTTGGCGGCGTGGAGCAGCGCGCCGTTGCGCTGCGCCACGAGGGCGGCGATGCGGGGCAGGTCGTCGCGCCAGCCGGTGGTCCCGGTGACCGTCGGGACGCCGGCCTCGATCAGGCGCTCGAGGTTCGCCACGGCGGCGTCGGGTTGGGTGAACTCCATGGCCACATCCACCCCGGCCAGGCGCTCCTTGGTGAGCGCGCGGCCGCCCGCGTTCTCTTCGGCGGCGAGCATCGCATGAATGGTGTGACCTCGCGCCTCGGCCAGCCTCGCGATGGCTTGTCCCATCTTGCCTGTGCCGACGATCGCGATCCTCACCGGAGCCTCGACGGGACAAGGAGCCCTGGATTCACCGGCGCCCGCGGTGTACGGCGAAGAGCTAGGCGCCTCAACACGACCCGAAGAATTCCTGATGCAGCCGCCGCACGACGTCCGGTCCGTCCTCCTCCCGCACCACGAACGTCACATTGATAGCCGACGCGCCTTGCGAGATGACCTCGACGTTGGCCGGCTGCACGGCGCGGAACAGCCGCGCCGCGATGCCCGGCGTGGACCGCATGCCGATCCCGACGACCGCGATGATCGCCCGGCCGGTCTCGATCCACACCTCGCCGAGCTCGCTCAGGTCCCGCACCACCGCGTCGAGCCGGGTGCGGTCCTCCACGGTGAGCGAGACGCTTACCTCGCCGCTCGCAAGCACGTCCACCACCACCTCGTGCCGCTCGAAGGTCTCGAACATGGCGCGGAGGAAGCCGTGGGCGCCGAGCATGCGGGGCGCGCGGACGTTGACCACCGTGATGCCCCGCTTCCAGCTGATGGACCGGACCGGGGAGTCGCCCAGGCGCTCGAGCTCGGCCGACGGCTCGATGATGGTGCCCGGGTCGTCGGGGCAGGTCGAGTTGAGGACCACGATCGGAATGCCGGCCCGGACCAGCGGCTGCAACGTGGCCGGGTGGAGCACCTTGGCGCCGAACGTCGCGAGCTCGGCCGCCTCCTCGTAGCTCGCCGCGCGCAGAGTGCGGGCCGAGGAGACGATGCGCGGATCGGCCGTCATGAGCCCGTTCACGTCGGTCCAGATCTCGACCCGCCGGGCGCCGAGCGCCGCGCCCAGGAGCGCGGCCGTGTAGTCGGAGCCGCCTCGGCCAAGGGTAGTCGGCGTGCCCTCCGCCGTGGCACCGATGAAGCCCTGGGTCACAGGGATGCGCCCGGCCTCGACCAGGGGCCGAAGGCACTCGCGGGCCCGGGCGGTGAGCGCCTGCATCTGGGGTGTGGCGCGGCCGTAGCGGTCGTCGGTCAGCATGAGCGACCGGATGTCCACCCAGGTGGCCGGGATGCCGCCGCCCTCCAGCGCCGCGGTGACCAGCCGGCTGCTCCACAGCTCGCCCCGGCCTGCCACCGCGTCCAGCTCGGCGGGCCGAAGCATCCGACCGAGCGCGGCGCGGAGCTCCTGGCCCAGCGCCGCGAGGTCCTGCTCGATCGCCGGCATGGCCGTCGCCGCGCCCGGCACGGCCTCGGCCGTGGCGGCATGGCGCTCGAGCAGCCCCGCCAGCGCCGCGTCGAGGGCCGGCGCGTCACCGCCGTGGACCAGCGGCGCGAGCGCGAGCAGCGCGTCGGTCACCCTGGCCAGGGCGCTCACGACCACCACGGGCCGGTCCGCCGCGCGTCTCCCCACGATTCCGGCCAGCCGCCCGATCGCCGCGGAGTCCGCCACCGACGTGCCGCCGAACTTGGCGACGATCATGCGGGCCGTTCCACCCGGCCTTCCGCTACCAGCAGCTCCGCGATCTGCACCGCCTGGCCCGCCGCGCCGCGAATGGTATTGTGCCCGAGCAGCACGAGGCGGAGGTCCAGGATGGGGCAGGGGCGCACCCGGCCCACGGTCACCGCCATGCCGCGCCCGCGCTCGAGGTCGAGCCGGGGCTGCGGGCGGTCCGGCCGCGCGTCCACCTCGATGGGCGGCGTGGGCGACGAGGGCAGGCAGGCGACCCGCGGGCTCGCCCGGAAGTCGCGCAGCACCGCCACGGCCTCCTCGGGCGTGACCCGCCGGCGGAAGCCGACCGACACCGTCTCCATGTGTCCGTCCACGGTGGCCACGCGATTGGCGTGCGCGCTGACGGCGAAGCTCGCCGGCGTCACGCCGTCGGGACCCAGGGTCCCGAGGATCTTGCGGCTCTCGCGCTCGATCTTCTCTTCCTCGCTGCCGATGAACGGCACCACGTTGCCCAGGATGTCGAGCGACGCCACGCCCGGGTAGCCGGCCCCGGACACCGCCTGCATGGTGGACACGAACAGCTTCTCGATCCCGAAGGCCCGGTGCAGCGGAGCCAGCGCGAGCACGAGCGCGGCGGTCGAGCAGTTGGGGTTCGCCAGGATGGCCCCCGGCCAGCCGCGTCCCTGCTGCTGCCGCTCGACCAGGACGAGGTGGTCGAGGTTGGCCTCCGGGATGAGCAGGGGCACATCCGGGTCCATGCGGTGGTTCCGGGTATTCGTCACCACGTACTGGCCCGCGGCGGCGAAGGCCTGCTCGATCGGCCCCGCGACGTCGGCGTCGAGCGCGCCGAACACGATCGGACCGGGGAGTGGCGGGGTGCACTCCTGGACCGTCATCCCGGCGATGCGCTCCGGAATCGCGACCTGCTCCCGCCAGCGGACGATCTCCCCGTAGCGCTTGCCGGCGCTGGCGGAGGACGCCGCGACCGCGGCGACCTCGAACCAGGGGTGGTCGGCGAGGAGGCGGATGAACTTCTGGCCCACCGTGCCGGTGGCACCGAGGACGGTGACCGGGATCTTCGCTGTCATGACGCCTCGCGCGCGAGGAGATCGGTGGCCAGCCTGGCGTAGAGCTCGACGCCGCGGAGCAGGTCGGCCTTGAGGATGTGCTCGTCGGCGCTGTGCGCGACCCGGATGGTCCCGGGGCCGAGCTGGTAACACTCGCCCCAGCCGGTCAGGAACGGGAGGTCGCTCGCGTAGCTCACCACGGTCGTGTCCCACCCGGCCGGCGCGCCGCCACCCTTGTGGCTCGGCAGCTCGACGGGAAACGTCACCGAGACGCCCGGCGCGGCCAGGCCGCGAATGGTTGCCTGGAGTGCGTCGGTCGGGCCCACGGTGCGGATCAGGATCTGCGCACTGGCGTCGGGAGCCAGCACGTTGGGCGCGACGCCGCCCCGAATGAGGCCGACGTCGAGGGTGGACGAGCCCAGCAGCGGATCCGCCGGAAGCGGCATGGCCCGGATGCGCGAGATGGTGTCCAGCAGGGCGGCGATGGCGCTCTGCCCTTCCTCGGGGTAGGCCGAGTGGGCGGCGCGCCCGACCGCCCGGAGGTCCACCCGGAGCGATCCCTTCTGGCCGATCGAGAGGCGGTTCTCGGTCGGCTCGCCGTTCACGAGAAACCGCCCGCGCGGCTCGAGGCCAGCGGCGGCGGCGCGGGCGCCGTCCGAGCCGTTCTCCTCGCCCACCAGGAACAGCAGGCCGATCCGCCGCTCGCCGGCCGCGGCCAGGCGCTCCGTGGCGGCCACCATGGCGGCCGCGAGACCCTTGGCGTCGCAGCTGCCGCGGCCCCGGATGGCCTCGGCGTCCTCGGAGAGCGGGACGTACGGCGGCACACAATCCACGTGCGTCGAGAAGACCAGCGCCGGCGGCTCCCGGAACGCCAGCAGGTTGTCGCGCCCGGGCGAGACCCGCTGCCGGACGGTCCGGTATCCCGCGCGCGCGAGGACCCCGGCCAGCAGGTCGGTGGCCGGGCCCTCGGCCCCGGTCGGGGTGTCGAGGGCGACCAGGGCGCGGGTGAGCTCCAGAGCGTCGGCCAGTGCGTCCATGAATGCAAGCGCCCCGCCAGCGACGGGCGCGGCAGGGCTCCGGGTAGGTGAGGAGGCGAAAGCGCCTTCCGCCACGTACTATTGATCAGGCGCAACTTAGGGAAGGCGCCAACGCGCGGCAAGTAGCTCCAGAGCCTCCGGAGGACCCGTGTGCACCCGTCTCGCGAGCACCCTCGCGCTCGCCCTGCTGACTCCGCTCGCCGGCTGCGATGAAACCCTGATCAGCGTCTCCACGGACGGTCAGATCCAGGTGGCCGTCAACACCAGCGGCCTGGACACCGACACCGACGGCTTCAGCGTGAGCGTGGATGGGGGAACCGAGCAGTTCGTGGACGCCGGCGGGACCGTGACCCTGACGAACCTCAGCAGCGGCAGCCACAGCGTGCGGCTGTCCGGGCTGTCGGAGAATTGCCGGGTGGAGGGATCCAACCCGCGCTCCGTGGTGGTCCAGTCGGACGGCGCGGCCCAGGTGGCGTTTCAGGTCCGGTGCGCCCTGGCCACCACCGGGGGCTTCCTGATCCTGGTGAGCACCGGCGGCAGCCCAACCGACCCCGATGGCTACCAGCTGAGCGTGGCCGGTGACGAGACCCGCAACATCGGCATCACCGCGCAGGAGACGTTCGTCGGCCTGGCGCCGGGCGTGCACCTGATCACCTTGAAGGATGTCGATCCGCCCTGTGCCGTCGTGGGCGGCAATCCCCAACCCTATACGATCGTGCCGGGCAAGACCGTGACGGTGCGGCTGGCCGTGTCCTGCGGACCGGCGACCGGCTAGAGGTCCGCCGTCACGCCGACGGGGCGAGGTCCGCGCGCGCGGCGGCCTGACCCTCCTTCACGTCGACGAACGCCAGGATGGCGGCGCCCACCGCGAAGAACGCAATCACGCTCAGGATGGCGTTCCGGCTCGAGCCCGTGGCCGCGATCGTGCCGGCGAAGATGAGCGGACCGAAGATCCCCGCGAACTTCTCGAACACGCTGAAGAACCCGAAGAACTCGCCGCTCTTGTGCCGCGGGACCATGCTGGCGAACAACGACCGGCTCAGCGCCTGCGTGCCGCCCTGCACCATGCCTACCAGCCCGGCCAGCACGTAGAACTGCGCGGCCGTCTTCATGTAGTACCCCAGGACGCTGATGACCGTATACGCCAGGAGGCCCAGGAAGAGCGCCCGCTTGGCCCCGATCCGTCCCGCCACCATCCCGAACAGAAACGAGCACGGAATGCCGACGAACTGCACCAGCAGGATCGCGCCGATGAGCGCGCTCTGGTCGATCCCCAGCTCGGTCCCGTAGGCCGTGGCCATCTTGATGATCGTCTGGATGCCGTCGTTGTAGATCAGGAAGGCCAACAGCATCAGGAACGCCTGCCGGTAGCCCCGCAGCTCGCGGAAGGTCTCGCCCAGCCGGACGAACGCCACCCGCACCGGGCTCTTGCCCACCCGTTCGTCCGATTCGAGCCGCCGGGGCGGCTCGGGCACGCGCCGGAACAGCGGCAGGGAGAACACCACCCACCAGACCGCGACGCTGAGGAATGCCAGCCGGGCTGGCAGGGTCGCCGCGGGCCCGCTCAGCCCGGGGCCGGAGGGCAGCCCGAACCAGGCCGGCTTCTGGATCCACGCCAGGTTGAAGGCGAGGAGGATGCCGCCGCCCACGTACCCCAGGGCGTACCCGGCGGTCGAGACCCGGTCGATCTCCTCGAGCCGGGCGATGTGGGGCAGCAGGGACTCGTAGAACACGAACGCCCCCGCCACGCCGATGAGCGCCACCACGAAAAGCCAGCTGGCGAGCGCGAGGTCGCCCCGCTCGACGAAGAAGAGCCCGGCCGCCGCGGCGGCGCCGAGCCCGGTGAAGGCGGCGATGAACCGCTTCTTGTTCCCGCCGTAGTCGGAGACGGCACCGAGCACCGGCGAGACCAGCGCGATGATCACCAGCGCGAGGGAATTCAGCGTCGCGAGCCGCTGGGTCGCGCCGTTCTCGGCCAGGTTCGCGCCGGCGACCTTCACGAAATAGATCGGAAACACCGCGACCATGATCGTGGTCTGCATGGCGGACGCGGCCCAATCGTACATGGCCCAGGCGCGGAGGTCGGGGCGGTCGAGGCCCAGCCGGGCGAGCAGGGAGGTTCGAGGCATCCCGGGAAGATGACCGGGGCGACCCCAGGTGCAACCCTGTGCGAGGTGCCTCGGCGCGATCCCGCGCTGCCAAGGCCGGCGGACAAGCTGCGGGCGCCGCGGAGAACGTGAAGCAGGCCAGGCGGCGGCCCTCACGCCGCGGCGCGTGCCTCCCGCGAGCTCCTGACGAGCGACAGCCCTACCGCCCCCGCGAGCGTGAGCAGGATAACGGCCAGGCTCGCCACGATCGGCACGTGGAGCCAGGCGCTGACCGCCATCTTCCCGCCCACGAACACCAGGATCAGCGCCACGCCCGGCTTGAGGTACACGAACTTGTCCATCATCCCCGCCAGGACGAAGAACAGTGCCCTGAGGCCCAGGATCGCGAACACGTTCGAGCTGTAGACCAGGAAGGGATCGCGGGTGACCGCGAAGATGGCCGGAATGCTGTCGATGGCGAAGACCAGGTCGGACCACTCGACCACCAGCAGGACCAGGACCAGCGGGGTGGCGAGCAGGCGTCCCCGGCTGGTGCGGCAGGTGAAGTTCGCGCCGTCGTACGCGCTGGTCAGCGGCAGCACCCGCCGGGCCAGGCGGACGATGGGGTTCTTCTCGGGCTCGATCCGGTCGTCCTTCTGGAACAGCATGCGGATGCCGGTGAGCACCAGGATGCCGCCGAACAGGTAGATGATCCACTCGAACCGCGAGAACAGCAGCGCGCCCAGGAGGATCATGATGAACCGCATCACGATCGCGCCCAGGATGCCCCACTTGAGCACCTTCGGCTGGGCCTCGGAGGGCACGCCGAAGTAGTTGAAGATCAGGATGAAGACGAACAGGTTGTCCACGCTGAGGGAGAGCTCGATGAGATAGCCGGTGTAGTACTCGAGGGCGTGCTGCCCACCCTCCCGCCACCACAGGAACCCGCCGAACAAAAGCGCGAAGGCGATGAGCCCGAGACTCCAGCTCATCGCCTCCTTGAACGACAACACGTGGGACCGCCGGTTCAGCACCGCCAGGTCCAGGACCAGGAGGGCGATGACGACGCCGGTGAACCCCAGCCAGACGGCGAGGCCGTGCTGACCCACCTATCGGCCCGCCATCGCCTCGAGCCGTTCCACGCGCTCCTCCGTGGGCGGGTGGGTGCTGAACAGCCCGCTGAGGCCGCCAACGTGGGCCGCCAGCGGGTTCACCTGGGCCAGCGGCGCGGCCGCGGGCGCCACCTGCATCGGGATCTGGTGGGCCAGCGCGTCCAGTCGGCGCAGCGCGTTGGCCAGCGGCATCGGTCGTCCCAGGATCTCGGCGCCGACCCGGTCGGCCTCGTACTCCCGCTGGCGCGAGACCGCGAAATGGATCAACATGGCGCCGATCGGCGCGAGCAGGAGCAGCGCGAGCTGTGCCAGGGGATGCCCGTCATCGTCGCCGCGGCCACCGCCGAACATGATCAGGTAGGGCAGGTTGCTGATCGCGCCCGCCACGCCCGCGGCGATGGTGGTGATCAGCATGTCGCGGTTCTTCACGTGGGCCAGCTCGTGGGCCAGCACGCCCTCGAGCTCCTCCTGCGGCATGTACTTGAGGATGCCGGTCGTCACCGCCACGACCGCGTGCTCGGGATTGCGGCCGGTGGCGAATGCGTTGGGCTGCTCGTGCGGCGCCACGGCGATCACCGGCATGGGCAGCCCCGCGCGCTGGCGCAGCCGGTCCACCATCCGGTACAGCTCGGGGGCCTGCTCCTCGGTGACGATCTGCGCCCGGTACATCCGCAGCACCATCTTGTCCGAGAAGAAGTACATCACGAAGTTGAACGCGCCGCCCAAGACCAGCGCGAGCACCAGGCCTTGCGAGCCTCCGAGCAGCTGGCCGGCGAGCAGAAACAGGCCCATCAGGCCGGCCATCAGGACCATCGTCTTGATGTTGTTCATACACTCCTCATGCGACATGATGGGGTCGAAAGAAAAAGAGCGAGACCCCGTCCGCTCCGCTTGCGCGTGGACGAAGGTCTCGCTCTGATGCCGGGAGATCGGATCTCCCTCACCCCGGCTGGACCGTGCCCGAACGTGTTCGGACAGTCTTGACGATCCAGTCGTCCGCGTCGCGGCGGATAAGCTACTCCCCTTCTAGCACCGGGAAATCTAGAAGCCTGACACCGCGGAGTCAAGCAGCCACGGCACAACAACTTGCGACCGCTTACGCCGCCTGATGTCCCCTGGGATCTGCTCGACGGGCAAGAGCCGAACGGCAAGGGGGAGGCGCCCGTTTCCCCTGGGTCACGAGGGCGGGTGCCCGGGGTATAGCGGCTGGCGCGCTAGGGCATGATCTGGTGCTCCCTCGACGCCCGGATGGTCGCGCGCCGGGCGATGGTCGAGACGTACAGGTAGGCCTCGGTCCACGCGTCCCGGATCTCGGGCGTGAACGCCTCACCCAGCCCCTGCTCGAGCGTCCAGAGCAGCGCCGTGCCGACCGAGTCGTACTGCGAGTCGTGCACGCCATACTGGACGTGCCGGCGGCCGAGATCGGCGACCTCGGCGACCAGCGTCTCCGGCTGGTCCAGCGTCCGGACGATCTCGGCGAACATGGTCATGACCTTCTTGCCCTGGGCGTCCATGTCCGTGCGGGCGAACAACCGGCTCGCGTCGGGGTCGAGCTCGAACAGCTTGTCATAGAAGTACCGCGCCGATTGGACCGCGATCGGCTCGAAACGAGCCCAGCTCTCCCTGACCAGTCGCTCGGTTTCGGCTTGCATATCTGCTCCTGGCGCTTGCCGACGGGGGAAGCGGCCTTAGAATTGACCCTGTAACATCGCACGCCGCGGTCACCCTGAAATCACCGAGCTCAACCTGTTACGCCTGAACACGTTCGGCAGGTTGTTTCTCGAGCGGGACGGGCAGCGCCTGAGCGGCGCCGCCTCGCAACCGCGGCGCTTGGCGCTGCTCGCCCTCCTGGCCTCCGCGGGCGAGCACGGCATGACCCGCGACCGGATGCTCGGCATGCTCTGGGGCGAGAGCGACGAGGACCGGGCGCGGCGCGGACTCAACCAGGCCCTGTACGCGCTGCGGCAGGAGGTCGGCGCGGACGAGATCTTCCTCGGCACCCGCGATGTCCGCCTCAATCCCGACCTCATCACCAGCGATATTGCCGCCTTCGCGCTCGCCGTCAAGGCGGGCCGTCTGGAGCAGGCCGCGGCCGAGTACATCGGCCCCTTTCTCGACGGGTTTCACATCTCCGACGCGCCCGAGTTCGAGCGCTGGATGGAAGAGGAGCGGGCCGGGCTCGCGCGAGACCACGCCACCTCCCTACAGCGCCTGGCGCAGCGGGCCGGGGAGCGCGGGGACCGCGCCGAGGCGGCCGAGTGGTGGCGGAAGCTCGCGGCGCAGGACCCGCTCAACGCCCGGGTCGCGATCGGGCTGATGGAGGCCCTCGTGGCCGCGGGCGATCGCTCGGCCGCCCTGCACCACGCCCGGGTCTACGAAGTGCTGCTGGAGCAGGAACTCGAGGCGCCACCCGACGTGGAGGTCGTGGCATTGGCGGCCCGAATCCGGGAGCAATCCGCCGCGACTGCCACCCCGATGGTCCCTAGGGAACCGGCGCTGGACGGACCGACCCGCGAGCCCAGGTCTCCCCCCGCACCGCAAGGTTCCGCCCAGCTCGGTGTCCCGACCGCGGGAAACGCGGCCGGGGGCACCAATGCGCCCGACGCGAGCATCGAAGCCCCCCCCGCCCCCACGCCGCTCGCGGCCACTCCAGCGGCCGGACCGGTGCCCGTCGCTGCGTCGACTGCCGTGCCGCCTCGCACGGAGGAGGTGCCACCGCAGCGGCGGTGGTGGCTCCTCGCGGCGGCTGGGCTCGCGGGTGTCGCGCTCGCAGGCGGCGCCGCATACCGCTCGAGCGGGTCGGCTCCGCTCCAGGTCGGACGCATCAGCCGGCTCACCGCCGAGCCTGGGCTGGAGGTCCACCCGTCGCTGTCGCCGGATGGCAAGTTCCTCGCGTTCGCCGCGGGTCCGACGGGCCGGCTGCGGGTCTATGTCCGCCAGCTCACCGGCGGCCGGACGATTCCGGTGGCCGACGACCTCGGCGGCGACCAGCACTGGCCGCGTTGGTCGCCCGACGGCACTCGGCTCAGCCTCGAGACCAATCGCTCGATCTACGTGGTGCCCGCGCTCGGCGGCGATCCCAAGCTGCTGGTCGCGGCCGCTTCGGGTCCGGTGGTGAACGGCGAGGGGGCACTGAGCGAGGAAGGGCCAAGCTACCTGGCCTGGTCGCCCGACGGCCGGCGCATCGCCTATGCGGTGGGGCGCGATATCGACGTCCGGGCGGCGGCCGGGGGCCCGGTCACCCGCCTCGCCACGATGGACCAGCCGCACTCCGTGGCCTGGTCGCCCGACGGGAGCCGGCTCGCGTTCGTGGCGGGGAATGCCGCCTTCGTGTACGCCCCCGACGCCATCGGCAACATCGCGCCCAGCTCGATCTGGATCGTGCCCAGCAACGGCGGCCGGCCGGAGCAGGTGACCGACGCGGCCTCCTTGAATACCTGTCCCGCGTGGATGCCGGACGGCCGGAGCCTGCTGTTCATCTCCAACCGCGACGGGAGCCGGGACATCTACCGGGTGGTCCTGGCTCGCTCGGGCCGGCCGGCGGGGGCGGCGGCGCGCCTCACCACCGGGCTCAACCTCCACGGACTGGATCTCTCGCGCGATGGCCGGGTGCTGGTGTACGCCGATTTCTCCGACTACGCCAACATCTGGTCGCTGCCGATTCCCGCGGGCGTCCCGGTCTCCTCGGCCGGCGCCACCCCGCTCACGACGGGTCATCAGTCGATCGAGGGGCTGGCCCTCTCGCCCGACGGACGCTGGCTCGCGTTCGACTCCGACCGCGGCGGGCATCAGGCGATCTACCGCATCCCGCTGACCGGCGGAGAGCCGCAGCTGCTCTCGGGCGATTCGGGCGACGACTTCATGCCGGCGTGGTCACCCGACGGGCGCGAGCTGGCCTACTACGGGTTCCGCAATGGGCGCCGCCGGTTGTTCGTGATGCCGGTGGACGGCGGCTCGCCCGGCGCCGTCGCGCGCGACTCGGGCAATCAGCGCTACCCCGGGTGGTCGCCCGACGGCCGGCATCTGGTCTTCCACTCGGACCGCAGCGGCCGGTTCGAGCTCTACGTGGTGGAGCGCGACACCGCCGGCCACTGGGCCGCCCCGCGGCAGCTCACGACCGATGGGGGCCAGGATGCGCGATGGTCGCCCGATGGCGGCTCCATCGTGTATGTGCGGAACACCGGCCTGTGGATCATCGCGCCTGGCGGCGGCGCCCCCCGGCTGCTGGTGGACGCGGGCGACGCGCGTGCCCGACCCGAGCCGCTGCTCGCGCAATGGGCGCCCGACGGCCACACGGTCTATTACAAGGCGCTGGACACCACCGGTGCCACCAGCCTGTGGGCGATCGCGCCCGCCGGCGGCGAGCCGCGCGAGCTGGTGCGCTTCGACGACCCGGCCCGCGGCTCGCCGCGACCCGAGTTCGCCACCGAGGGGAAACGGTTCTACTTCACGGCCTCCGAGCGCGAGAGCGACATCTGGCGCATGGAGCTGCCGGCGCGGTAACGCCCGGAGCTTACCCGGACGCAGCTGGCTCGGTCTCTTGGATGAAGGCGCGGAACCGCCGCAGGACCTCGCTGCGCCCGAGCCGCCCGGTCACCACGGCGTGTCCACGCGTTCCCCCCGACAACAGGAACTGCAGCGGCTCCTCCCCGGCGCGCGGCCAGGGTGATCTCGGTGCCGATGCGCACCGCGATCCCCGCCGAGAAGGCCTGCTCCACAGTCTCGAGCGAGGCGGGCACGATGGTCTCGTGCTCGCCGTCAGAGATCCGCAGCTTCATCGGTACCACACCCCGATCAGTTCCGCACGGCGGTGAACCCGCCGGTGGCACGGATCGCCTTGTCTTCGGCCGCCGGGTCGGCCGCGAGAAAGCCGGTCGCCTCGACCCGATACGAGCCGCGGATCACGTTGTCGCTCTCGTCGTCGTGGCCCGTGATCCGGTAGGTCCCGGCCACCAGGCGCCGCGGCCGTCCACCGTGCCGAAGCTGGCGCCGCCGTGGAGCTCGAGCCGCGCATCGCCGACGATCGTGCTCGCGAAGGAACCATGGGTCGTGAACGACGTGAATGCGGCCAGGTACATTGTCTTCATAGGTCCTCCCCTGTCGAAGTGGTCCAGCCGTCGTCCGACGAGTCATCGCCGGCGCCACAAAGCACGGGAACAGTCTATGCGGGGCGGTCACGCCCGAATCACCCCTCGATCATCATGACCTAACCCATGTCGAGCAGCCGGTTGGCCAGGAACGGCAAAACGGCCCCGAGCGCTTCGCTCGGGGCCGTCGGCCGTGAGGCCGAATGCGTCAGACCGCGGTCAGAAGGCCGGCTCAGCCTGGTGAACGGTGTCGTCGAGCAGGATGGCCTGCACGCTCGCGCCTGCGGGCGTCTCGAGCTGACCTTCGGGAATGACGAGGAGGGCGTTGGCCAGCGCCATGGAGGTAAGAATGCCCGACCCCTGGGGACCGGTCAGCCTCGCCAGCGCGCCGCCGTCCCCGTGGGTCACCACCCCACGCAGGAAATGCTGCAGCCTGGGCTTGAGCGAAACCGGCTCCGCCAGGGTCACCGGCACGCTCCGGCGATAGGGCAGGGCGTGGCCGCTCATCTTGCGGATGGCGGGTCGGGCGAACAGCTCGAAGGTCACCATCGTGCTGACCGGGTTGCCCGGCAGGCCTAGCCAGGGGATGCCGCCCAGGTGGCCGAATCCCACCGGCGCCCCCGGCCGCATGCGGATTCTCCAGAACCGCTGTTCGGCGCCGAGCTCGTCGAGCACCATCCGCACGTAGTCGTGCTCGCCCACGCTGATCCCCCCGGAGGTGACGAGCAGATCGCAATCCAGCGCGCGGCCCAGGTGCTCGCGCAGGCTCGCGGGCGTGTCGCGCGCGATGCCGAGATTGACCGGCTCCCCGCCGGTCTTGCGCACCAGCGCCACGAGAGTGTGAGTGTTGCTGCTCGCGATCTTCCGCCCGCTCAGGATCTCCTCGGGGTGGTCCACGTCCACGATCTCGTCGCCGCTGCCGAGGATGGCGACGCGGGGCCGCCGGTAGACCAAGGGGTGGGCCACGGCGAGCGACGCGAGCACCCCGAGCTGCGCCGCCGCGAGCGGGGTGCCCGCCGTCAGCACCGTGGCGCCGCGCCTGATGTCCTCGCCGGCGGACCGGATGTTGACGCCGGCATCGAGCTCGCGGACGATCGTGACGGTGTCGCCGCCGAGGTCGGTGTCCTCCTGGCGGACGACCGAGTCGGCGCCTGACGGGACCGGCGCCCCGGTGAAGATCCGGACACTCTCGCCCGGTCCCACTGGCCGGGTGGGAAAGGCGCCGGCCGGCACGTGCTCCACCACCCGGAGCCGTACCGGCCGCTTCTCGCTGGCGCCCGCGAGGTCCGCGGCTCGCACGGCGTACCCGTCCATCGCGGAGTTGGCCCAGGGGGGGATGTCGAGAGGGCTGACGATGTCTTCGGCGAGGACGCTGTCGAGCGCGTCGTCGAGCGGCACGCGGAGGGCGGGTTGGCAGCGAACCTCGTCGAGAACCCGTCGCGCCGCATCCGCCGCGGCCAGCGGCGGGCTCACGGATCCAGCGCCAGCGCGTGCTCCAGGGTAATGGTCGCGAGCAGCTGAAGCCACATCGTGTCCTGGAAGTGGATCACCCTGGTGGCCGCCTCGAAGTCGAGATCGTCGGTGACGATCGCCGCCCACCGGGGCGCCTCGGGCGAGCCGGCCTCGTAGATGGGCGTCACCGACACGGACCGGCGGAAGATCTCGATCTTGGGGATCGGGGCGTGCTTGTATCCCTCCGCCAGGACGATGTCCGCCTCGCCGAGGTAACGCCGTGCGAGGGCGATGGGGTCGTACTCGTCCTGGGCACGATCGAACATCACCCGCTCGCCCGGCGTGACCAGCAGAACCCGCTCCGCCCGGCCCTCCTGAAAGTGCCGCCAGCTGTCCGACCCCGGCCGGTCCACCTCGGCCGGGTGATGGCCGTGCTTGATGGTCATCACCCGCCGACCCCGGCGCGCGAGCTCGCTGGCCAGCGCCACCGTGAGCGTGGTCTTCCCGGCGTTCTTCCGGCCGATTATGGAGAGGATTCGGGTCGACGCCACAGTCCGTCCGCGCGCGCGAGATCGTCCGCGGTGTTGACGTTGAAGAACAGGCGCTCCGGGTCGCCGAAGCGCCGAAGCTCGGTCAGAGGGAGGATACCGACAGAAATGCGCGGGTGGAAGGCGACGGCGCGGAGATCCCCGGCGTCGAGGCTGGCCGCGATGGCGTCCCGGCAGCCGGGCCCGTAGGCCGCGCAAAGCGGCTCGACGCCGTGGCGCCGTGCGCTCCAGGGCAGCATCGCGTCGTGGCCGGCGAGGCCCGCCGCGAGCGCGCGGACCAGCGGCGCCGAGACGAACGGCATGTCCCAGGCGACGCACACCACGGGGGCCGGAGCCTCCAGGACCGCCGTGTAGATCCCGCCGAGCGATCCGTGGCCCGGTCGGACGTCGGCCACCACGCGGAGGTCGGGCCGCCAGGAGGCGGCCTCGCCGGCGTTGGCGATGAGAATGGGGGGAGCACCGAGGGCGTCGGTCAGGGTGCGGACCAGCCGGTCCAGGATCCGCTCGCCGCCCACGACTTCCAGACCCTTGGGACGGCCGCCGAACCGGGTGGCGCCGCCGCCTGCCAGGATCGCGCCGCGGGCGGGCGGGTCGGTCAGTAGCGTCTCCCGCGCCGCTTCTCGAGGATGACGTCCAGCCCCACGTTGAGACTGAAGATGTGGCGGTAGCTGGTCTCGTGGGGCGGCACTGCCCCGCGGGTCACCGTGGGGCCAGTGACGCGCTGGATGCCGACGATGTTGTCCCGGATCTCCCACCGGATTTGGTACCCGCGTCCCGCCGCGATCGTGGCGCCGGCGCCGAGCTGAAAGGCCGGACGCAGCCGGGTGCCGTTGTTGTTGTCGTCGTAGATGATCAGGTCCGCGCCGCTGTTGGTCTGGCCGATGAGGAGCAGCGGGCTCTGGTTATTGATCAGGACGCCGGCGCTGCCACGCAAGAACGGCGAGATGAACTCGTCCGCCCCGATCCGGTACACGAGACCGCTGGTAATGGCGACCGCCGCCGCCGACCGGTCCTGGTCGGTGATCGACTGGCAGCGCTGGGCATTCAAGGTGGACTGCACCGGCTGGGCGATCTCGCAGATGTCGCTGTACCCCAACCCGAGCAGAAACGCCTCCGCCGTGATGCCGATGTGCGCCCCGCGGTAATAGGTGCCGGAGAACCCGGCGCCCAGGGTCTTCTTGACGTTCCGCCGGAGGAGGAAATGATCCGTGAGCGTGCCGTTGGAGTTGTCGTCCACCGGCTGGTCGGGCACGGTCCACAGCCGGATGCCGTCGAGGTAGGCGCCGGAGACGGTGAAGACCAGGGTGGGCCGGTCGCGTGTCGCCTGGGCCGCGAGCGGGGTCTCGAGGGCCGCGAGCAGCGCGATGGCGACGGCGACAGACGGTCTCATCCGATCAGCCTCCGAGCGTCAGGTGATCCACGGCCAGGCACCGGTCCATCACGACCGGAATCCCCGCCGCCTCGAGCCGCCGCGCCGTGTCGTCGTCCCGCACGCCGACCTGCATCCAGACCAGCCGCGGGCGCACCGCCAGCAGGTCATCGAGCAGCGCCGCCACGAATTCGGAGCGCCGGAAGATGTCGACGATGTCGATCGGGCCGGCGGCGGCGGCCGTCCGGAGGTCGGGCTGCACCGGCTCACCCAGGATGGATCGCCCCGTGGGCCGGACCGGGATGATCGTGTAGCCGGCCCGCTGCAGATAGCTCGCGACCCCGTGACTCGGCCGTTCGGGCTTGGGACTCAGCCCCACCACGGCAACGCGCCGGGCCGAGCGGAGGATCGCTGCCACCCGAGTGCGGTCAGGCGGCACTGACCGTCCGGGGCGTGCGGCGCGGGCGCCGGCGGCCTACTTCCGGACTGTCCCCGCGTGCAACGTGGAGACGGCGTCGCCGCCCGGGGCCCACACACGCCGGCCTGAAGCCGGTCGGCTCACGAAAGTCCGGTGCACTCGGCATACAGCGTCGGGTCCTCGGCGATCCGCACCCGCTCCAGCGCGATGCCGGCCGGAAGCCGGGCGGCCACTCGTGAGTACACGTGGGCGGCGAGGGCCTCGCAGGTCGGAAGGGTCCGCCCGTAGGCGAATTCCGGCACGTCCAGGTTGAGGTGACGCCCGTCGAACCGCCCGACGACCTCTTCCTTCAGGATCTGGTCGAGCGCGACCAGATCCATCACCATGCCGCGCAGCGGCGCCATCGGGCCGGACACCGTGACCACACATTGATAATCGTGGGCATGACCCGGCGCATCGGACAGGGGACCGAACGCGTCCCGGTTCTGGGCCTCGCTCCAGTCGGGCCGGTAGAATCGGTGGAGCGCCCGGAACCCGACTACACGCGACAGGGAAGTCGCCATCGTCACCACGAGAAGGAATAGCCCAGCCCCACCAGGAGCCAGGAGCTGGTGGTCCACTCGTTCACCCGGCCGTCGGTGATGACCGCGTTCGAGTGTTCGGGCGTCCCCGGCTCTTCCGCCGGCTCGTCCTCGAAGGTGGTCGGATACTTGAGCTTCCAGAAGACGGCCCGGGCCTCGCCGCGGAGCGAGAGGCGGTCGGTCACGAACACTCGAACGCCGGCGAACGGCGCCAGATAGAACTTGTGGCCCAGTTTGAACTTGCTGGTGTCCTGCGGCGTGCTGGTGGGAAACGTGAGTCCGACCCCCGACCCGACGAAGGGCGCGAGCCGTCGCCACGTCTTGCCACCGGTGAGATTGAGCTGGAGGTTGATCTCCCCCAGGTTTACGGTCTGGTCCACGGGCCCCGAGACCCGGTTCGCCAGCGTCACGAAAGGATCCACGATCAGCCGCTTGAGCTCGGCGTGGGAAAAGCCGAGCCCGAGCTGGACCGTCGAACCGCTGCGAATGTCATAGCGAAGTCCGTAGACCGGGCCGTCGTGCGGACCGATGCCGAACCGGCCGCCACTGCCGCCGAACTGCCCGTAGGTCACCGTGAAGGTGTGACCCTTCCGGATGTCGCGGTAGGGCGACTTGTTGGGCGGGTGCCCGACCTGCGCGGCGGCACTGGCCGGTGCGAAGCTCAGGGCCAGGACCAGGGGCATGGTCATCCCGAGCGCAGCGAGGGATCTACCCCGTCTCGCTCGAGCCATTCCCGCGTCAGATCCACCAGACTTCGCCATCAGCGTCCTCTCGCCAGGGTTCCCGCCATCTCAGCAGTCCGCAGGTCCCGGCCGGTCATCTCGGCCGGGGGTGTAATCCCGATCAGGCCCAGGACGGTGGGGGCCACGTCCCTGAGCGATCCGCCCCCCCGGAGCGGGCCGTTCCCCGCGCGCACGGCCACGAAGGGGACCGGGTTCGTGGTGTGGGCCGTGTGCACGCCTCCGGTGGTGGGGTCGATCATCATCTCGCAGTTGCCGTGATCGGCCGTGATGATGACGCTGGCGCCGGCCCGCTCCGCACTCACCAGCACGCGCTCGAGACACCGGTCCACCGTCTCCACCGCTTTCACTACCGCCGGCAGCACGCCCGTGTGACCCACCATGTCCGCATTAGCGTAGTTGCACAGGATGAAGTCGTGGGCGCCGCCGTCGATGGCACGGCACAGGGCGTCCGTGATGCCGAGCGCGCTCATCTCGGGCGCGAGGTCGTAGGTCGCCACGCGCTGGGAGGGGATCAGGCAGCGCTCCTCCCCGGGATAGGGAGGCTCGTAGCCGCCGTTGAAGAAATAGGTGACGTGCGGGTACTTCTCGGTCTCCGCCGTACGGAGCTGGGTCTTGCCCTGGTCCGCGAGCACCTCCGCCAGGATGCGCGCCAGGCTGAACGGCGGGAACGCCTGGGGAAGCGGGAACGTCTGGTCGTACTGCGTCATGGTGACGCACGAGAGCTCCGGCCGCTCGCCCCGGTCGAACCCGTCGAAGTCGTCCAGGGCGAGCGCCGCGACGATCTGGCGCATCCGATCACTGCGGTAGTTGAAGAACAGCACCCCGTCGCCCTCGCGCATCGTCGCGACCGGGACCCCGTTGCGGTGGTGCACCAGCGGCCGAATGAACTCGTCCGTCTCGCCGCGTTGATACGCGGCCTGGACCGCGAGCACCGGGTGCTCCACCGGCGTCCCGATGCCGTGCACCATGGTGTCGTAGGCCAGGCGGGTCCGGTCCCACCGGCGGTCACGGTCCATGCCGAAATAACGGCCGGTCAGCGAGGCGATGTCCACCCGCTGCCCGGCGATCCGCCGCATGTCGAGCAGCAGCGTGCGGACCACCTCGGCGCCCAGCGTGGGTGCGGAATCACGCCCGTCCAGAAAGCCGTGGATCGCGATGGCCGATACCCGGTGCCGCACCCCGAGGTCGACACAGGCGAGCAGGTGGCGATCCAGGGCATGGACGCCACCGGGCCCCAGCAGGCCGACCAGATGGAGGGTCCCGCCGGTCTGCCGCAGGTGGGTGCACAGCTCGACCAGCGGCCGCAGCTGGTAGAACTCGCCGCTCTGAATGCTCTGGGAGATGCGCACCAGGTCCTGGGGAACCACCCGGCCGGCGCCCAGGTTGAGATGCCCCACCTCGCTGTTCCCCATCTGACCCTCGGGCAACCCTACGGCCAGGCCGCTGGCCTCGAGCAGTGTCCGCGGGTACGACTCCCAGAGCCGGTGCCAGACCGGGGTGGAGGCCAGCTCGATCGCGTTGCCGTCGCGCTCCTGCCGGTACCCCCAGCCGTCCAGGACGACCAGGACGACCCGGTTCGGGGCGCTGCCGTTTGACATGAGTCTCCGCGTGTTCTACAATGCCGGACTGTGAGTTACGCGCCGCAATCTAGTCCCGGCCTGCTTCGCCTTCCAGCCTGCGTGCTCGTCGCCATCCTCGTGCTCGCGGGCTCCGCCGCGGCCCAGGAGGAGACCGCACTCGCGGCTCCCGCCGACCTGTACAAGGAGCCCGAAGGCGTGCCCCTGGTCTCGCTTCCGGCTGGCGCCCCGATCGAGACCGGCCGGGCGCGAGGCGGATGGCACTCCGCGGTGGTCGAAGGGTGGATCTTCACGGAATCCACGGAGCGAACCCGGCGCGACGGATTCGATTTGGTGGTAACGCCGGGCGACGGGGAGAACCTGCGCCGGAGCCCGAATGGGCCGGTGGTCGGCAGGGTGCGGGAGGGGACCTTGCTGGAACGGGTGAGCCAGAGGGGTCGCTGGAGCCAGGTTCGCCGGAAGGGGTGGATTCCGAGGAAGGCGCTGCCCTCCAGGGCGGCGGCCAAGCCGGGCCGAACCGCCTCCGAGCCGCCGGCGGTCCAGCAGCCGCAGCAGCCGGCGCCGAGGACGCGCGGTCCCGCCGCGGCTTCCCCGGCTGCCGCGCCCGCACCCGAAGGCGGTGGCGAGCGCATTCAGACCGCGCGCGAAACCCCGCTCGCCGCGGCCGCCCAGGGCGGCACGCTGGGTACGCTCCAGGGTGGGACCCCGGCCCGGGTGCTCGCTCGTGCCGGCGACATGGTGAAGGTCGCTGTGGAGGGCTGGATCCCCGCCGACGCCATCGCGCCTAGCGACAGCGGAGCGATGGTCGGCGTCACGGCCGCGGAGCTTCGCGCCCAGCCCGATCGGTTCGTGGGCCAGACGGTCGAGTGGCGGCTGGAGCTCATCGCGGTCAAGCAGGCCGACGAGCTTCGGAGCGAGATGCCGCCGGGCCAGCCCTACCTCCTGACCCGCGGACCGCTGCCCGAGCCCGGCTTCGTCTACGTGATCGTTCCCTCGAGCCGCGCCGCCGAGTTCCAGGCCCTCCCGCCGCTGCAGGACCTGGTGCTCCGCGTCGCCATCCGGGCGGCCCACACCAAATTCCTCACCACGCCGGTCGCGGAGCTGGTGTCGGTGGTCTCGGGTATGGAAGGGAAGTAGCCTCCCGATGAACGACCTCCTCAAGCAGCGCATCGGCCGGCTGCTCGACTCGCTGAGCGACGAGCGCGGCTACGAGATCCTGGACTACATCGAGTTCCTCGACAGCAGGTACGCCGAACGGTCCCGGCCCGGCGGCATTCTCGCCAAGATCACCGAGACGGTCGAAGACACGATGCGGGCCGGGAAGCTGCCCATCCAGGCGATCAGCGGGACGATGGGCGTGGTGGACAGCGCGGCGAAGATCATGAAAGGGCTGGCCGCGGCCGGGCAGGCGGTGGTGGACGAGGCCGTGAAGGCCGCCGAGTCGGCCTCGAAGCCCGGGTCCAAGCAGATCGAGAAGCCACCCGAGTCGAGTACTGGCAGCTGAACCGCGGGTCGTTCTGAGCCGCGAGTCATCCTGAGCCCTGGCTTCGCCCGGGGTAGACTCCGCGAAGGAGCCATGCCCCTACGCATGGCCCCGCCGCCACGATGACCCGCTACCCCTTCCACAGGTAAACCATGGCCACGACCACCGCAGCACCGGCCGCCACGTCGGCGCCGGCGGAATTCATCCGCGGCATCGGCCCGCTCGCGGCCGTCTCCCTGGTCGTGGGCTCGATGATCGGCTCGGGCATCTTCATCGTGTCCGCCGACATCGGCCGGCAGGTGGGCCAGTGGGGACCCGGCGGCCTGCTGGTGGTGTGGCTGGTGACCGGCGCGATGACCGTCACCGGCGCGCTGGCGTACGCGGAGCTCGCCGCGATGATGCCCAAGGCCGGCGGCCAGTACGTGTTCCTCCGCGAAGGACTCTCGCCGCTCGCGGGCTTCCTCTACGGGTGGACCCTGTTCGCGGTGATCCAGACCGGTACCATCGCCGCGGTCGCCGTCGCCTTCTCCAAGTTCCTCGGCATCCTGGTGCCGTCGCTCGGGCCCGAGGTATTCCTGCCGCTGGGCCAGGTTCGCCTGCCCGGCGCCGCCGACGCCATCCAGCTCGGCCTCTCGCCCCAGCGGGTCGTGGCGATCCTCATGATCGCGTTCCTGACCGCGACCAACGTGCGCGGCGTCAGGCTGGGTGCGGCGATCCAGACTGTCTTCAGCGTGGCCAAGGTGGGCGCGCTCGCGGCGCTGGTCCTGTTCGGGCTCACGGTCTGGCGGCAGCCGGACATCGCGGCCGCCAACTTCTCGGGCTTCTGGGGCACGGCGCCCTGGTCGCTGGCGGTCGTCCCCGTCATCGGCGCGGCGATGGTCGGCTCGCTGTTCGCGAGCGACGCGTGGAACAACGTCACCTTCGCCGCCGCCGAAGTGCAGAACCCGACCCGCAACCTGCCCCGGGCGCTCGCCATCGGCACCGGCCTGGTGAGCCTGCTCTACATTCTGGCCAACGTCGCCTATCTCAACATCCTGCCGTTCGCGGGCGATCCCAACGGGACCGATGCGCTGGCGCGCGGCATCCAATACGCGGCGCAGGACCGGGTCGGCACGGCGGCCATCGAGGTCGCGCTCGGGGCCGGCGCCGCGACCGTCATGGCTGTGGCGATCCTGTTCTCGACCTTCGGCTGCAACAACGGCCTCATCCTGTCCGGCCCGCGGGTCTACTACGCGATGGCGCGCGACAACCTGTTCTTCGAGCGGGCCGGCACGCTGCATCCCACGTTCCGCACTCCGGTGTTCGGGCTGGTGGCGCAGGCCGTCTGGGCGAGCGTGCTGTGCATCAGCGGGACCTATGGGCAGCTGCTCGATTACGTGATCTTCGCCGCGATCGTCTTCTACTTCCTCACCACCCTGGCGTTGTTTCGGCTCCGGCGCACCCGGCCCGACGTCCCGCGGCCCGTCAAGGCGTTCGGGTATCCCGTGCTGCCGGCGCTCTACCTGGTGGCGAATGCGGCGCTGATGGTCATCCTGCTGTTCGAGAAGCCGCTCTACACCTGGCCGGGTCTGCTCATCGTGGCCAGCGGCATTCCGGTCTACCTGCTGTGGCGGCGCGGGGTGCCGCTCAAGTCGAGCTGACCCGCGGCCATCGAGGCATCACCGCGGATGCCGCCCTGCTTGCGTTCCCCTGGCGCCCTTCCTACACTTCGTGATGGAACCGCCCTCTCCCGGCCTGCCGACCGCCCTCACGGGCCGAGGTGGGCCGTGGTGTATCGGGGCGGCCGACAACCTCCCGCGTCCTCCCGTACCCACGAGCGCATGAGCGTCATCCGCCCCAAGCCCGGCCTCACCTTCGACGACGTCCTCCTCGTGCCGAGGTATTCGGCCGTTCATCCGCGCGAGGTCTCGACCAGCAGCCGCTTCACCCGCACCATCCCCATCAACATTCCGCTCGTCTCCGCCGCCATGGACACCGTCACCGAGGCCGATATGGCCATCGCGATGGCGCGAGCCGGCGGCATCGGCGTGCTCCACAAGAACATGACGGTGGAGCGTCAGGCGGCCGAGGTGGACAAGGTGAAGCGGAGCGAGAGCGGGATGATCCTCAACCCGATCACGCTCGGGCCCGAGCGGCCGCTCCGCGAGGCCTATCAGCTCATGCGGCGGTTCAAGATCTCGGGCGTGCCCATCGTGGACGGGCAGGGCCGCCTCATCGGGATCATCACCAACCGCGACCTCCAATTCGAGCGCAATCTCGAGCAGCCCATCCGCGAGGCGATGACCAAGGACAACCTGGTGACGGCGCCGGTGGGCACCAGCCTCGACGACGCCGAGCGCATTCTGGCCCGGCACCGGATCGAAAAGCTCCCGGTGGTGGACGGGCAGGGCGTACTCAAGGGTCTCATCACGGTCAGGGACATCTTCAAGCGACGCGAGCATCCCAGCGCCAACAAGGACCAGCACGGCCGCTTGCGGGTCGCGGCCGCCGTCGGCGGCGCGCAGGACGCCACCGAGCGCGCGCGACGGCTGGTCGATGCCGGGGTGGACGTCCTGGTGGTGGACTCGGCGCACGGCCACAGCGAAGGCGTGCTCACGACCGTGAGCCAACTGCGCGAGGCCTTCCCCGATACGCAGCTCGTGGCGGGCAACATCGCCACCGAGGCGGGCGCTCGGGAGATGGTGCGGCGCGGGGTGGACGCGGTGAAGGTCGGTATCGGTCCGGGCAGCATCTGCACCACGCGGGTGGTGACCGGCGTGGGCGTCCCCCAGATCACGGCCATCGTCGACGCGCTTCGCGGCGCGGACGACGTCCCGATCATCGCCGACGGCGGCATCAAGTATTCCGGCGACGTGGTGAAAGCCCTGGCCGCCGGGGCGTCCTCCGTGATGATGGGCTCGATGCTGGCCGGCACCGAGGAGAGTCCCGGCGAGTCGGTGCTGGCCGAGGGCCGCCGGTTCAAGATGATCCGCGGCATGGGCAGCCTCTCCGCCATGCAGGACGGCTCGGCCGACCGGTACTTCCAGGAGGGTGAAATGGGGCCCTCCAAGCTGGTGCCCGAGGGCATCGAGGGCCGGGTGCCCTACAAGGGTCCCGTGGCCGACGTGCTGTATCAAATGGTCGGCGGTCTCCGTAGTGGCATGGGCTATTGCGGCGTCTCCTCGATCCAGCAGCTCCAGTGCGACGTCGAGATGGTTCAGATCACCTCCGCGGGCCTGCGCGAGTCGCACCCGCACGACGTGACCATCACGCGGGAAGCGCCGAACTACAGCGCGTAGGCCGTCATCCCAGAAGCGCGTAAGCCGTCATCCCAAGCGCGTAGGCCGTCATCCCGAGCGAAGCGAGGG
>JBOHSB010000050.1:0-6228 GCA_050733015.1 Gemmatimonadales bacterium | reverse complement strand
CTCCTGGTGAGCGTGCGGTCGGGCGCCGCGGTCTCCATGCCCGGCATGATGGAGACCATCCTCAACCTCGGCCTCACCGACGCGACGGTGGAGGGACTGACCCGGCAGAGCCGCAACCCGCAGTTCGCCTGGGACTCCTACCGCCGCTTCGTGCAGATGTACGGCAGCGTGGTGTTCGAGCTCTCGCGCAAGCCGTTCGAGCACATCCTCGAGGAGCATCGCCAGCGGTGCAAGGTCGAGCGCGACATCGATCTGTCGGTCGAGGAGCTGCAGGCCATCGTCGGGCGGTTCAAGGAGCACGTGCGCCAGGAGGCGGGGCGGGACTTCCCCAACGATCCGCTGGACCAGCTGTGGGGCGCCATCGCCGCCGTGTTCGAGAGTTGGAACACGCGGCGGGCCATCGACTACCGGAAGCTGCACGACATCCCCGACAGCATGGGCACCGCCGTGAACGTGGTGGCGATGGTGTACGGCAACCTGGGCGAGGACTCGGGCACCGGCGTCGCCTTCACCCGCGATCCGTCCACCGGCTCGCGCGCCCTCTACGGTGAATATCTGCTCAACGCTCAGGGGGAGGACGTGGTGTCCGGCAGCCGCACGCCGCTCCCGATCGCGACGCTCAAGGACCGGATGCCCGCCTCGTACCAGGAACTCGAGCGGGTGGCGCGCACCCTGGAGCGGCACTTCCGCGACGTACAGGACATGGAGTTCACCATCGAGCGCGGCACGCTGTACATGCTGCAGACGCGGCGGGGCCAGCGCTCCGGGCACGCGGCGGTCCGGATCGCGTGCGAGATGGTGGACGAGGAGCTGATCTCCGAGGAGGAGGCGGTCGCCCGCATCCCGCCGCACGACCTGAACCAGCTGCTCCATCCAACCATCGATCCCACCAGCCAGCTGGACCTGCTCACGACGGGACTCCCCGCCTCGCCGGGCGCCGCGTGCGGCACCATCGTGTTCGACGCGGACCGTGCCGAGAAGCTGGGCCGGGCCGGACAGGCCGTGATCCTGGTGCGCCGGGAGACCTCGCCGGAGGACTTCCACGGCATGGTGATGGCCAAAGCGGTCCTCACCGCGCGGGGCGGCATGACCTCGCACGCCGCGGTGGTGGCGCGTGGGATGGGCAAGCCCTGCGTGGTGGGGGCGCAGGAGCTCCAGGTGGACGAGCGCTCGGGCCAGCTCGCCGTGAACGGGCGCCAGCTCGCGGAGGGCGAGTGGATTACCGTGGACGGCGGCAGCGGCAAGGTGTTCGCCGGGCAGGCGGCGCTCCGCACCCCCGAGCTGAGCGGCGACTTCGTCCGGCTCATGCAATGGGCCGACCGCATCCGCCAGCTCCGCGTGCGGGTCAACGCGGACACGCCGGCCGACGCCCACCGCGGCCGCGACTTCGGCGCCGAGGGGATCGGGCTCTGCCGCACCGAGCACATGTTCTTCGACGGCGACCGGCTGATCGCGATGCGCGAGATGATCGTGGCGCAGAATACCGAGGGCCGGAAACGGGCGTTGGCCAAGCTGCTGCCCATGCAGCGGTCGGACTTCGAGGCCATCTTCCGCGCGATGGAGGGCTATCCGGTTACCATCCGGCTGCTGGACCCGCCGTTGCACGAGTTTCTCCCCAGGGAGCCGAGCGAGATCGCGTCGCTCGCGGCCGAGCTCAAGATCTCGGTGGACGCGCTGCAGGCGGTGATCGACCGGCTGCACGAGGTGAACCCCATGCTCGGGCTGCGCGGCTGTCGCCTCGGGATCATCTATCCCGAGATCACCCGCATGCAGGTGCGCGCCATCTTCGAGGCGGCCTGCACGGTCGCGGCGCGCAAGGGCCGGGTAATGCCGGAGGTGATGATCCCGCTGGTGGCCACCGTGGTCGAGTTCCGCAAGCAGGCGCTGCTGGTTCGCGAGGTGGCCGAGGAGGTATTCCGCGAGCGACAGATCACCGTACCCTTCCTGCTCGGCACCATGATCGAGCTCCCGCGGGCCGCGCTCACGGCGGACGAGCTGGCGCGCGAAGCGCAGTTCTTCTCGTTCGGGACCAACGACCTCACCCAGACGACGTGGGGCTTAAGCCGCGACGACGCGGGCCACTTCCTCCCCTACTACCTCGAGCACGGCGTGATCGAGGACGATCCGTTCCAGGTGCTCGACCAGGCGGGCGTCGGCAAGCTGATCCAGATGGCGGGGGAGCTGGGACGGCGGACCCGGCCGGATCTCAAGCTGGGGATCTGCGGCGAGCACGGCGGCGAGCCGGCGGCCGTGGCCTTCTGCGACCGCCTCGGCATGAACTACGTGAGCTGCTCGCCGTTCAGGATTCCGATCGCGCGGCTGGCCGCGGCCCAGGCCGCGCTGGGGGCGCGCGGGACCATGGATCGCACGCGGGCGACCGTGTAGGCGCCGCGACAAGCCGGTCCGGATCCGCGGCTTCGCGGGAGGGGGGCAAGCCGGACCGCCACAAAAGAACGCAGTGACGGTCCGGCCATCACCCCTCGCGTCGTTTCCCACCTTCCGCGATCCCGAAGGGCTTACGCCCGCGCGAAGATCTCGATCATGCGGTGCTTCGCGACTTCGAGGTCGGCCCGCGGCCCCGGGAAGTGATGGTCGTTGATCACCACGCCCTCCACCGAGGTGGTGATGAAGCTGCGCCACCCGGGGATCTGTCCGCTCTGGCTGCCGCCGGCGGTCTGATAGGCCACCAGCATCGGCTCGCCGGCCTCGTGGAGGCCGAGCAGGTGGGGCTCGACGGTGCGATCGTGGCCCTGGTAGCGGAAGTGTACGATGCGGTGATCGAGGATGGCGGCCACCAGACGCTCGGCGCCGGTGAGCTCGTCGTCGACGCGGCCGCGCCACGACGCGCGCGCCTCTTGCTCTTTCATTCGTCCTCCATGGGATCGTTCCGCGCGCAAGCTAGAGGCTCGGCCGGCGGCTCACCGTGACGCTTGACCCGGGCGCTTGCCCGCGCCGAGGGGAGCGCCCTTTATTCCTGCCTGCCGGCCGCCGCCCGGCACTCACCCTTCCGAGGACGCCATGACCGCACCGCTGGTGGGCATCGTGATGGGCAGCGACTCCGACTGGGAGATCATGCAGCACGCCAGCCGGCGGCTGACCGAGTTCGACGTGCCCCACGAGTGCCGGGTCGTGAGCGCCCACCGCACGCCCGATCTGCTGTTCCGCTACGCCGAGGAGGCACGGGGCCGGGGGCTCCGTTGCATCGTCGCCGGCGCCGGAGGCGCGGCCCACCTCCCCGGCATGCTCGCCGCCAAGACCACGCTTCCCGTCCTCGGCGTGCCGGTCACCACGACCCACCTTCAGGGACTCGACTCGCTGCTCTCCATCGTGCAGATGCCCGCCGGCGTGCCGGTTGCCACCTTCGCGATCGGGGCCGCCGGCGCCCACAATGCCGGGCTCTACGCCGTGGCCCTGCTCGCGGTGACCGACGCCGCCCTCGCCAAGCGCCTCGAGGTGTTCCGCGTCGGGCAGACCGACCGGGTGCTCGCGCTCAAGCTGCCGGGGTCGGCGTGATCCTGCCGGGCGCGACGGTGGGCGTGGTCGGTGGAGGTCAGTTGGGCCGCATGTTCACGCTCCGGGCGCGGTCCATGGGCTACCACGTGGTCGTCCTCGACCCCGACCCCGCCAGCCCCGCCGGCACCGTGGCCGACCACCATCTGCGGGCGGGCTACACGGACGAGCGGGCGCTCGACGAGCTGGCCGCGGCCTGCCAGGCGGTCACCACCGAGTTCGAAAACGTTCCGGCCGCCACGCTCCAGCGACTGGCGCGGCAGACTATGGTGCGTCCGCCGGTCGGCGCCGTCGCCATCGCGCAGGACCGGATCACCGAGAAGACCTTCCTGCAGGAAGCCGGGTTCGCCACGGCGCCGTTCCGCGGCGTGCGCGACCCGGATGAGCTGAGCCGGGCCGTGGCGGCCGTCCGTCTTCCCGCCCTGCTCAAGACCAGCCGCCTGGGCTATGACGGCAAGGGCCAGGCGCTGGTGACCGACGCGGCCTCGGCCGCCGCCGCCTTCGAGCGGTTCGGCCGGGTGGCCTGCGTCCTCGAGGAGCGCCTGTCGCTCGAGACGGAGCTCTCGGTGGTACTGGCGCGCGGAGCGGATGGGGAGATCGAGCCGTTCCCCGTGGGAGAGAACCGGCATCGCGACGGCGTCCTCGAGACGACCGTCGTGCCCGCCCGCGTCGCCGAGCGGCTGGCGGACGAGGCGCGCAGCCTCGCGGCGCGGGTGGCGGAGCGAATGGAGTACACCGGGGTGCTCGGCGTCGAGCTGTTCGTCGCGAACGGCGGCCGATTGTTCGTCAACGAGATGGCGCCGCGGCCGCACAACAGTGGCCATTTCACCATGGACGCGTGCTCGGTGGATCAGTTCGAGCAGCAGCTTCGCGCGCTCTGCGGCCTGCCGCTCGGGCAGCCGAGACTGCTGACGCCGGTGGCGATGATCAACCTCCTCGGGGAGCTCTGGGAGGGCGGAGAGCCTCGCTGGGCCGACGCGCTCGGGCTGCCCGGCGTCCGGCTCCACCTCTACGGCAAGGCCGAGCCTCGTCCCGGGCGAAAGATGGGCCACCTCAACTGCCTCGCCAGCTCGCCGGAGCGGGCCTTCGCCCTGGCCCACGAGGCGCGCGCCGCGCTCACCGCCGCCCCGGCCCCGGCAACCTCCAGAAGTCGATCGTGACGGTGAGGCTCCCGGTCACGCGGGCCTGAGGCGCGCCGCGCCCGCCATCAGGCGGTCCACCTCGTCCTCGGTCGTGTAGCAGGCACACCCGGCGCGCACCAGCCCCTCCGCGGCCAGTCCCAGCCGCTCGACTACCGTCGTCGCGTAGAAGTCGCCGTTGGACACGAACACGCCTTCGGCCGCCAGCGCGGTGGCGACCTGCGCGCTGCTCCGGCCGGCGACCGTGAAGGCCACCGTGGGCGTCCGTGGACGACCCGGCGGTGGCCCGTAGCGGGTCACGCCGGGGATCTCGCCCAGCCCGGTCCACATCCGCTCGACCAGCTCCTGTCCCCGCCGGTGCAATGCCGCGAACGTGCGCTCGAGTCGCTCACGCCGAGCTCCGCCCGCGGCGAGCGACACGAGGAACTCGACGGCCGCGCCGGCGCCCGCGATGCCCTCGTGATCCAGCGTCCCGGTCTCCAGTCGCTCGGGCGCGGTGTCGGGCGCCGGGGCGAGCTTCGGGGCGTCGAGCGCCTCCAGGCGATCGCGTCGCCCGAACAGGATGCCCACGTGCGGGCCGTAGAACTTGTAGGCGGAGCAGGCCAGGAAATCGCACCCGATGGCACGCACGTTCACCAGCGCGTGCGGCGCGTAATGCACGGCGTCCACGAAGCTAGCCGCCCCCGCCGCCCGGGCGAGCGCGCAGGCGCGAGTCACATCGCTCACCGTGCCGAGGGCGTTGGAGGCCGCGCCGATGGCGAGCAGACGCGTTCGGGGCGACAGCGCGCGCTCGAGGGCGGGCCAGTCGAGCTCGCCGGTGGCGAGCACCAGCGGGACCGAGCGGACGGTGACCCCGCGCTCGCGCTCGAGGGCACGCCACGGTGCGACGTTCGCGTGGTGGTCGAGCTCGGTGACGATCAGCTCGTCGCCCGGTCCCCAGCCGCGACCGAGCGCGCGACCCAGGTGAAAGGTCAGCGTCGTCATGTTGGCGCCGAGCACGATTTCCGCCGGCGTGGCGCCCAGGAAATCGGCCAGGCTCGCGCGCGCCGTCGCGAGCATGCGGTCGGTTTCTTCGCTCGTGGGATAGTGCCAGTGCGTGTTGGCGTTGTGGTGCAGGAGATAGTCGCGCACGGCCTCGGCGACGGCCCGCGGCACCTGGGTGCCGCCGGGGCCGTCGAAGTAGGCCACTGGATGGCCGCCGTGGCGTCGCTCGAGGGCGGGAAACTGCTCGCGAATCTCGGCGGTGGACCGCACATCGGACGAGGTCCGCGCGGTAGCACTGGGGCTCATCTCGGCTCGCTTGGTGAGAAGTCAGGTAACGTCACAGTGGTTAAGTCAATGCCATTGTAGAATCTACAGTGCAACATTGAACAAGCGTACAGGCAATACGGGCCGCAGCGCCAGGATCCGACTGGCTCGCTGTGAGCGCCATAGGTTAGCTTCCGTCCGCCCTCGCCGCATCCCCGGGCGCCGCCAACGGCGCTGGGCGGCGAGCCTCCTTTTTCCGGGACCGCGCATGTTGCCTCGCTCGCGTCGCCGCCGCCTCCGTGTCCTGCCCCTCCTCGGTGCCCTCCTCCTC
>JBOHSB010000049.1:0-43519 GCA_050733015.1 Gemmatimonadales bacterium | reverse complement strand
CGCGGAGGTCCAGCACGAGCTTCGCCGCTTCATCCAGCGGCGGATGGAGGACCACGCGGCGCGAGCGGGGCGGGAGGGCTGATGTCGCCCGGCGGTGTCATGTAGGCAAGCGTGACCGTGCGTCATCCTTCACCACCGGGCTCCATGGATCATCAGCGATCGCGCTGGCGCGAGGTGTCGGGACGGCGTCCCGCGATGGGAGACGCGGCACTGGTGGCCGCGCTCCGGTGTGAGGACGAGGGGGCGCTCCGCGAGTTCTACCTCCGCTTCCGGCCGATGCTGGTCCGCGCGGCCGGCCGCCTGGGCGTGGATCCCGGCGAGCGCGACGAGCTGGTGGACGACTGCCTGGCCGACGTGGCCGTGCATCTCATCACGTCGAGCCCGCCGCCGCCGCGCTCCCTGCCGGCCTACCTGGCGCGCAGTCTCCGCAATCGGGTGCTGAACCGCGCTCGAGCCCTGGCCCGGGCCCGGCGCCGTGGCCCGGCCGGTCCGCCGGCCGACCCGACCGAAGCCGAGCTGGCCAGCTCCTCCGAGCACGCGCGCCGCTCGAGCGGCGCTGTCGGCCCCACTGCGCTGTCGCCGGTGCTCGAACGCCTCGCCGCCGCGCTCACACGCGACCTCACCGAGGACGAGCGGCTGCTCGCCGTGTGGATGAGCCACTGCGCCCCCCAGCGCGACATCGCGGTGTGGCTCGGCATTGCCTATAAGGCCGCCGCGAAGCGGAGCGAGCGGCTTCGCGAGCGATTGCAGGCGGCCGCGCTGCGGCATCTGGAGACCACGGGCGGCGAGGAACGCCGCGAGCTGCTCACCTTTCTCGGGCGGGCGTCGCTGGCGCCGGGCCCCGCCGCCCGGCTCGCGAGCGTGCGAGACGCGGCAAAGGAGACCGCATGAGCGAACCGAACGAATGGGAGCGGGATACGGTCGTCTGGCTCGCGGGCCGGCGCATCGAAGCCCGGGAAGACATCGAGCCGGGGCGCCATCCGGGCTTCGATGCCTGGCGCGCGGCCGCCGGGCGCGAGGCGGCGGCTGCCCGGTTCGCGGAGCGGGTGCGGGCCCGCGTCGCTTCAGCGGGGCGTGGCGTCCGGCTCATCGATCGGCCGCCCGAGCCGGTGCACGCCGAAACCGCGCTGGCGTCTACCCTCGGGGCCGCGCCGCTGGTCGAGCTCGGCGTGGCCGCCGGCACGGGCCGCGAGCTGCTCGAGGAGCCGTGTGAGGCGTGGGTCGCGCTGCCGCCCGGCGTTCCGTCCGGCCGGTACGTGGCGCTGCGGGTGGTGGGGGACAGCATGACGCCGCTGCTGCATTCCGGCGACGTGGTGCTGGTCGACCTGGAGGGCACGGCGGGGGCCGGCGCCGTGGTCGTGGCCCGGCACCCGGACCACGGCTACGTGGTGAAGCGGGTGGGTCGGGCCCGCGCATGGGGGCTTCCGCTCGAGTCCCTCAATCCGGCGTATCCGATGCTGGTCCTGTCGCCGGGGGCCGGGACACTGATCGGACCGGTGGTGCTTCGGTGGTGCGGCCACGCTCCGGCGAAACCGAGGCTTGCCCCCGGTCCGTAGTCTGGGCATCATCCGCCCCCGGGCCTAGGGCCCGCGCACCCCTTGATCGGAGTGTCCATGGTACGTCGGGTTCTGGTGTGCCGGTCGTTCGCGGTCCTGCTCCTCGCGGTCGTTTCAGCCTGCTCCGGCGGCCGGTCCACGTCCACCGCCGCACCGGCGCCCGCCACCGCACGGGGAGCCACCACGGCGCCGGCGGCGCGGGCCATGACGTTCCCCACGCTCGAGGGATACGAGCTCGCGGTCAATCACGGGACCCGCACCCGAACCGGCCAGCCGGGCCCGCACTACTGGCAGCAGTGGGCGGACTACACGCTCCAGGCGGAGCTCAACCCGGTGTCGAAGCGGATGACCGGGAAGGGCACGATCAAGTATGCCAACCACTCGCCCGACACCCTCCGCACCGTCTACATCCAGCTGCTGCAGAACATCTTCGCGCCCGGTGCGCGGCACGACACCAACGTGCCGTGGTCGGTCGAGGGAATCGAGCTCACCCGGGTCGCCGCGCAGGGGACCGACCTCACCGCCGCCGGCGGGGAGGGACCAGGCTACGAGGTGAACGGCACGGTCATGCGGCTCCGCCTCCCCAAGCCACTGGTGCCGGGCGGCACGGCCGACTTCGCCTTCGAGTGGAGGCTGCGGGTGCCGCCCGACGGCGCGCCCCGCGGCGGCCAGGACGGCGAGGTGTACTTCCTGAACTACTGGTACCCGCAGATGGCCGTGTACGACGACATCAACGGGTGGCAGACCGACCAGTACCTCGGCAACGCCGAGTTCTACATGGGGTACGGCAACTACGACGTGAGCCTCACCGTGCCGGCAGGCTGGCTGGTGACGGCCACCGGCACCCTGCAGAATCCCGATGAGGTGCTGGCCGGCCAGACGCGCGCGCGGCTCGACTCGGCCCGCGCCGGGCACGCCATCGTGCACGTGGTCACCGACCTGGACCGCGAGCCCGGCCGGTCCACCACGGCCGGCACCAATGGCAAGCTCACCTGGCGTTTCCGCGCCAACAACGTGCGCGACGTCGCCTGGGCCACCTCGGCGCGCTACCTGTGGGACGCGACCACCGCCGCCGTCGGGGACGCCAACGGCGACGGCAAGCCGGACACGTCGCTGATTGAGGCATTCTGGCGGCCGGAGCAGCGCGCCAACCACTGGGACGAGAGCGCCCGGTACGGCCAGCACTCGATCGAGTTCTTCTCCAAGTACCTGTGGCCCTATCCGTATCCTCACATGACGGCGGTGGACGGCCCTACGTCGTGCGGCGGGATGGAATACCCGATGATGACCTGCATCGGTGGGCAGTGGGATACGCTGGGCATGTACGAGGTCACCACCCACGAGATCGGCCACATGTGGTTCCCGATGATCGTGGGCTCGGATGAGAAGCGGTTCGCCTGGATGGACGAGGGGTTCACCCAGTTCGACCAGTCGCAGTCCATGGCCGACTTTTTCAAGGGCTTCGACGACGAGGCGCGGAATCGCAGGAACTACCTCGACTTCTCGTCGGTGGCAGGCGAGGTGGAGCTGATGCACCATGGGGACCGGTTCCCCAGCTACAACGCGTATGGCGTGGCCGCGTACTACAAGCCGGCCACGGTGCTCGTCGCCCTGAGAGGCGTGCTCGGCCGTGACCTGTTCCACAAGGCGTTCGTGGAATACGGCCGCCGCTGGCAGTACAAGCATCCCTCGCCCTGGGATTTCTTCGAGACCATCGAGGACGTCTCGGGCCGAGACCTGTCGTGGTTCTGGCGCACCTGGTTCTTCGAGACCTGGCGCCTCGACCAGGCCATCGACAGCGTGGCCACGGTGGGCGACTCGCTCGACGTGGAAATCGAGAACCGCGGCAAGGCCCCGATGCCGGTCCCGCTGGTCGTGACCCGGACGGACGGCCACACGGACACGCTGACGGTGCCGGTCGACGTCTGGCTGGGCGGCGCCAAGCGCACCACCGTGAAGGTGGCCAAGGAGCCGGCGGTCAAGAGCATCGAGATCGATCCGGGGCACGACTTTCCGGACGTGGACCGGGACAATCAGCGATGGCCCCGGTAGGGCGATAAGGGCGATAAGGGCGATAGGACGAAAGGGCGATAGGGCTGCCCGGGCGGGTGGGAGAGCCACGTCATCCCCAGCGAAGCGAGGGACCTTCTCAACAGGGATCGACACCTGCGGAGTAGACCCCTCGCTTCGCTCGGGATGAAGGTCCGTCCTGTCCCGCCGGTCTTCTCCATCCCACCGTCTGACCCTCCGATCGTCTGACCCTCCGACCGTCAGACCGTCAGACCGTCAGACCGTCAGACCGCCCGCCCGTCCGACCGCCCACCCGCCACCCCTATCGCCAGTTGGCCCTGTCGTCCTATCGGCCTCAATTCGTCCTCCCTCACCCTCTCGTCCGAATTACCTTTCCCCAATGTCCCGGCTCCTGATCGTCGCCAACCGGCTGCCCATCACCGTCAGCGCCACCGAGAGCGGCGTCGAGGTGCAGCGGAGCACTGGGGGCCTCGCCACCGGGCTCATGCGGCCGCACGAGAACTCGGACGGGTTGTGGATCGGCTGGTCAGGTGCCCCGGCCGACCTCAACCCCATGCAGCAGGCGGCGTTGGACCAGGAGCTCGCGGCCATGCGGCTGGTCGGGGTCCCGCTCTCCGCCGACCTGGTGAGCCGGTTCTACGAGGGCTACTCGAACGGCGTGCTCTGGCCGCTGTTCCACTATCTGCTGGATCAGGTCCCGCTCCAGGTGAGCCACTGGGAGGGCTACGTCGAGGCGAACGAGGCGTTTGCCGACGTGGTGGCGGCGCACTACCGCCCCGGCGACCTGATCTGGGTGCACGACTACCAGCTCTTTCTGCTGCCCGGGCTCCTGCGCGAGCGGCTGCCCGGCGCCCGGATCGGGTTCTTCCTCCACATCCCGTTTCCCTCCGAAGAGTTGTTTCGCACCCTGCCCTCGCGCGACCGCCTGCTCCAGGGCATCCTGGGCGCCGACCTGGTCGGATTCCACACCCCGGCCTATCTCCGCCACTTCGCCACCTCGCTCACCGACATCCTCGGATTGGTGGTCGAGATCGACCGGGTCCAGCTGCCCGGGCGAGAGGTCCGGCTCGGCGTGTTCCCCATGGGTGTGGACGCTGCAGCGCTCGCCGCGATGGCGGCCGACCCCGCGATCGACGGCGAGGTCCACGCGATCAGAGGCGATGGCAGCGTCCGGATCCTGGTAGGGGTCGACCGGCTCGACTATACCAAGGGCATTCCGCGCCGGCTCCTGGCCTACGAGCGCATGCTCGAGACCCACCCCGATCTCCGGGAGAAGGTGCGGCTGGTGCAGGTGGCGGTGCCGTCACGCACCAACGTCGGCGCGTACCAGGACTTCCGCGCGCTGGTGGACGGGCTGGTCGGGCGGATCAACGGCGCGTTCGGGACACCGCGCTGGGTGCCGGTGCACTACATCTTCCGCGGCCTACCCGAGTCGGACCTGGTCGCTCTCTACCGCGCGGCCGACGTGATGCTGGTGACGCCGCTGCGCGACGGCATGAACCTCGTCGCCAAGGAGTTCGTGGCCTCGCGCACCGACGGCGACGGCGTGCTGGTGCTGAGCGAGTTCGCCGGCGCGGCGTGGGAGCTGCCCGAGGCGCTCCTGGTCAACCCCTACGATCTGGACGGCGCCGCGGAGCTCTACTACCGCGCGCTCACGATGCCGCGCGAGGAGCGCCGCGCCCGCCTGGCGCCGCTCCGGACCCGGGTGCACACGTTCGACGTCCACCGCTGGGTCGCCAGCTTCCTAGAGGCCCTCGGGGAGATCGTGCCAGCGGAGCCGCGCCTCGGCGCCGCCGGCGGCATGGCAGCACGGCGCGCGCTGGCCAATCGGATCGCCGAGACCGACGCCCTGCTCCTGCTGCTCGACTACGACGGCACCCTGGTCCCCTTCACGCCGACGCCGGAGCTCGCCCGGCCGGACGCCGCCCTGCTCGGCCTGTTGCGGGCGCTGGCCTCGCGCCCCGAGACCGAGGTGCACCTGGTCAGCGGCCGGCCGCAGGAGATCCTGGAGGACTGGCTGGGCGAGCTCCCGATCTGGCTCCACGCCGAGCACGGGTTCGTCTCACGCGACCCCGCGACCCGGCAGTGGGTGGCGGCCGGCGAGTTCGGCGGGAGCTGGCGCGAGCCCGTGCTCGCGATGCTGCGCGAGATCACCCAGCGGACGCCCGGCTCGTTGGTCGAGGTGAAGGCCGCGGCCCTGGCCTGGCATTACCGCATGGCCGATCAGGAGACCGGCGCCCGGCGCGCCAACGAGCTGCGGCTGCACCTCAACCAGCTGCTCAGCAACCAGCCGGTCGAGATCCTCGCGGGCAACCGTATCGTCGAGATCCGCCCATACGGGGTGCACAAGGGGCGGATCGTTCCGCCGCTCACCCCGGAGCGGCTGGCGGCCACCACCATCCTCGCAATCGGTGACGATCGGACGGACGAAGATCTGTTCGGCGCGCTGCCGCCCGAGGCGATCACGATCAAGGTCGGCCCGGGCGACACCAAGGCGCGGTTCCGGGTGGACGGCGTGGCCGCCGTGCGGCAGCTGCTGCAGTCGCTGGTGAACGTCGAGGCGGCGGTGGGGGCGGCGCTGAGCCGCGATCACGGTTGACGACGATCCGTAGTCGCCTCTGACATCAAGCCGCACGCCCATGCGCATCGAGACCATCGCCGTCCACGCCGGCCACCGTCCAGACCCCGCGACCGGCGCGGTCACGCCGCCCATTCATCTCACCACGACCTTCGCGCGCGACGCCGAGGGCGCCCTCCCCCACGGGTTCATCTACGCCCGGACGGACAACCCGACGCGGCGCGAGCTCGAGGCCGCGCTCGCGGCGCTCGAGGGGGGCGAGACCGCGATCGCCTTCGCCTCCGGCATGGCCGCGACGGCGGCGGTCTTCCAGTCGCTGCTGCCGGGCGAGCATGTCATCGCCCCGCAGGACGCCTACTACGGGACTGCCAGGCTGCTGCGCGAGGTGATGGCGGCCTGGGGCCTCGACAGCACGCTGGTGGACATGACCGATCCGCACGCCGTGGCCGAGGCGGTGCGGCCCGAGACCCGGCTGGTGTGGATCGAGACGCCGTCCAACCCCGCCCTGGCCGTGACCGACATCGCCCGGGTCGCCGCCATCGCCCGCGCGGCCCGCGCCCGTTGCGTGTGCGACAATACCTGGGCCACGCCCATCCTGCAGCGGCCTCTGGCCCTCGGCTGCGACGCGGTGATGCACTCGACAACGAAGTATCTCGGCGGCCACAGCGATCTCACCGGTGGCGCGCTGGTCCTCCCGGCCGACGACGAGTGGGCCGCCCGCCTCCGCACTCTGCAGCAGCTCGGCGGCGCGGTGCCCTCGGCGTTCGACTGCTGGCTGCTGATGCGCGGGATTCGCAGCGTGGCCTGGCGGATGCGCGGGCACTGCGACAACGCGGCGCGGGTGGCGTCGTTCCTGGCGTCACATCCCGCGGTGGACGTGGTGCACTACCCGGGCCTCGCGAGCGACCCGGGTCACGCGGTCGCCTCGCGCCAGATGGTCGGATTCGGCGGGATGGTGTCGGTGGAGGTGAACGGCGGGGCGGAGGCGGCGCTGGGCGTGGTGCGCCGGGTGAAGCTGTTCACGGCCGCCACCAGCCTGGGCGGCACCGAGAGCCTGATCGAGCACCGGGCGTCGGTGGAAGGTCCCGAGAGCCGCACCCCGCCCGGCCTGCTGCGGCTCTCGATCGGTCTGGAGCACGCGGAGGACCTGGTCGGCGATCTGGACCAGGCCCTTCGCGGGGCTATTCGCTGGTGACGGCGTCCGGCTGAATTCGGCGCAGCGCCCGCTTGGCCGCGGCGGCGATCTCGTCGTTGATCTCCTCCTCCATCATCTTCTTGAGCTTGGGTACGGCGGCCTTGGCCGCCGGCCCGATCTCGGCCAGCGCGACGGTCACCGGGAAGCGCACCGAGGGCTCGGAGTCGTCCAGCGCCTCGATCAGCGCGGGCACGGCGGGGGCGGCCGCCGGCCCCATGCCGGAGATCTCATATGCCGCGGCATTCCGGGTCTGCGGCGCCACGGCCTTCAGGTCCGCGACCCACTGGCTGAGCGTCCGGCCGTCGGCCACGGGCTCCTTGGCGGTCGCGCCCTGCGCCCATCCGCGAGACGTCAGGACCAGCACGGCTACGGCGAGCAGGCCCAGGATTCGGTTCAACATGCAGCCTCCAACGAGGGTCATTCCGCGGGGCGCGATCGCGCCCCTGGGGAAATATAGACGTACACCCCTCGGACGCGGCCGGTTCCACCGTGACTGGCGTACTGCCGGCCTTCCGGTGGATCTTCTAACGGGGCTCGGCCGTCATGAGTGGGCCCGAGTCACGACGCCTAGCTCACCACCTCACCGCTGACCGATAACCATGACTCTTCCCCTTCGCGCCGCGCTCTGCCTCGCCGCCCTGGGACTCCCGGCCGCTCGCCCGGCCCTGGCCCAGCAGGCGGATATCGCCAGCACCTACCGGACCGTGGCCGACAGCCTCATTCGGGCCGCCACCGCGGACAGCGCGGCCTACCGCCGCCTCGGCCGCATGGTGGACACCTTCGGGCACCGCCTGAGCGGTTCCGCCAGCCTCGAGGCGACCATCGACTGGATCCTCGACCTGATGAAGGCCGACGGACTGCAGAACGTGCGCGGCCAGCCGGTCATGGTGCCGCACTGGGTGCGGGGGGAGGAATCGGCCGAGCTGGTGAAGCCGCGCCGCACCCGGCTCGCGATGCTGGGTCTCGGCGGGAGCGTGGGGACGCGGCGCGGCGGGATCACCGCGCCGGTGCTGGTGGTGGGCTCGCTCGACGAGCTGCAGCAGCGGGCCGCGGAGGCGAAGGGGAAGATCGTCCTGCTCGACGTGCCGTTCACCGACTACGTCGCCACCCGGAAGGTCCGCACCGACGGCCCGTCGGCCGCGGCCCGCGTGGGCGCCGTCGCGTGCCTCATCCGGTCGGTGGCGTCGAACTCGATCCGAAGCCCCCACACCGGCCAGACCCGCTACGACTCGACCGCGGCCAGGATTCCCGCCGCGGCGCTCAGTGTCGAGGACGCCGCGATGCTGCACCGGTTCCAGGATCGCGGCGAGCCGATGGTGCTGACGCTCCGCATGGGCGCCCGGACCCTGCCCGATGCCCCGTCGCGGAACGTGATCGCCGAGATCGTGGGCCGGGAGCGGCCGGACGAGGTGGTGGTGGTGGGCGGGCACATCGACTCGTGGGATGTGGGACAGGGGGCGATGGACGACGGCGGCGGCGCGGTGGGCGCGTGGGAGGCGGTGCGGCTGATGCAGCGGCTCAACCTGCGCCCGCGGCGCACCGTGCGGGTGGTGCTGTGGACCAACGAGGAGAACGGGGGCGCGGGCGCCGACGCCTACGCGGCCTCCCAGGCGGGACAGCTCGGGAAGCACGTGCTCGCGATCGAGTCGGACAACGGGGTGTTCAATCCCAAGGGCTTCGTGCTCGCGGCGTCGGACTCGACGGCCGCGGTGGTCCAGCAGGTGGCCGGACTGCTCCAGCCGATCAACGCCACCGGCGTCGAGCGCGCGCCCGAGAGCCCGGCGGCGGACATCACGCCACTGGCGAAGCAGGGCGTGCCCACGATGGAGATCGACGTGGACGGCAGCCGCTACTTCTGGTATCACCACAGCGAAGGGGACATGCTGGACAAGCTGGACCCGGCGGAGATGGCGCGGTGCGTCGCGGCGATGGCCGTCATGGCCTACGTCGTGGCGGACTTGCCGGAGCCGCTGCCGCACGCGACGAACTGAGGGGTGGGCTCGGGTCCTGGCGGCGGCATCCACGCGCCCCCGTCGCGCCCCGTTCGGATCTGTGCTCGGTTCGGCGCCTCCGCTGCAATCCGAAACCCGCCTCGCTCCCTCCGCGTAGGCCATGGTACCTCTCACCTTGGGCGCCATGCTCCTTCCGCTCCTCCTGCTGGCCGCCGACACGGACCCGGCGTCCGTGTACAGCGGCCGCGACGGCCGGCTGGACGTGCACCCACCCCGGCTCGAGGCCGAGGTCAAGGTGGACGGCGCGCTGGACGAGGAGGCCTGGGTCGAGGCCGCGATGCTCACCGGGTTCTCCCAGTTCACCCCGGTGGACGGGGTGGCGGCGACGGATTCGACCGAGGTGCTGGTGTGGTACTCGGCCAGCGCGATCTACTTCGGCATCCGCGCGTTCGAGGCGCACGGCGCGGTGCACGCGACGCTCGCCGACCGCGACCGCATCGACTCGGATGACAACGTCCAGATCCTGCTGGGCACCTTCGACGACGGGCGGCAGGCGTCGATGTTCGCGGTCAATCCGTTCGGGGTGCAGTCGGACGGGGCGCTGGTCGAGACGGGGTCGAGCAGCGGGAACGGGTTCAACAACGCGGTGGTCAAGCGGGAGATCGCCGACCTGAGCCCGGACTACGTGTTCGAGTCCAAGGGGCGGCTCACCGACTACGGCTACGAGATCGAGGTCCGGATCCCGTTCAAGAGCCTCCGCTTCCAGCCGGCGCAGCAGCAGCGCTGGGGCATCAATATCACCCGCCAGGTCCAGCACTCGGGGGCCGAGGACACCTGGGCGCCGGCCAAACGGGCGAGCGCGTCCTTCCTCGGCCAGTCGGGTCACCTGGTCGGACTCACCGATCTCCGGCGCGGGCTGGTGCTCGAGTTCAACCCGTCGGTGACCTCGAAGACGACCGGCGCGCCCGGCGTGAACGGCTGGGACTATTCGGGCGGCGGGCCCGAGCTCGGCGGGAGCGTACGCTGGGGCGTCACCAACAACCTCAACTTCAACGCCACCGCCAACCCCGACTTCTCCCAGGTCGAATCGGACGAGGGGCAGTTCCAGTTCGACCCGCGCAACGAGCTGTTCTTCTCGGAGAAGCGGCCGTTCTTCCTCGACGGGAAGGAGCAGTTCAGCACTCCCAACTCGCTGATTTACACCCGCCGTATCGTCCAGCCCGTGGCCGCCGTGAAGCTGACCGGCAAGGGCCTGGGCACCGACATCGGCCTGCTCTCGGCGGTGGACGATCCCGGCGTCTCGCCCAGCGGCGAGGACCATCCGATCTACAACTTGCTCCGGCTCCAGCGCGACGTCGGGGCCCAGTCCCGCCTCGGCATGGTCTACACCGACCGGGTGGTGGGCGGCGACTACAACCGCGTGGCCGGCGCGGACGCGCGGCTCCTGTTCGGCGGGGTGTACAGCGTGCAGCTCCAGCTCGCGGGGAGCCGGAACCGGACCGCCGGCGTCACCACCACCGCGCCCCTCTGGTACGCCCGCTTCCTCCGGAACGGCCGCACCTTCGGCTGGCGGCTCGGCACGGACGCGAGTGATCCCGACTTCCGCGCGCGGAGCGGCTTCTTTCCCCGACCGGGGCTGTCGCACGTCAACTTCCAGCCACGGGTCACGCTCTACGGCCGGCCCGGCGGCTTCCTCGAGAGCGTGACCGGGGACGTCAACCTCGACGGGCAGTACCGGTACGACCAGTTCGCCACCAGCGCGGGCATGCAGGAAGAGAAGATGCACTTCAACGGCAACGTCCGCCTCCGCGGCGGATGGACCGCGGGAGCGTCGATGCTGGTTGAGGCGTTCGGGTACCCGTCCGAGGTGTACAGCGGGTACCGGATCGAGCTCGGCGCCGATACGGTGCCGTTCGTCGGGCGGCCGAAGATTCCCAATCGCGACTACGTGCTGCAGGTCGCGACCCCGGAGTTCTCGACCTTCTCGGGCAACCTGTTCGTGCTCTGGGGGCACGACGAGAACTTCTACGAGTGGGCGTCGGGCGCCATAACGCTGTTCAACGCCGGCGTCGATTGGCGGCCGACCGACCAGCTCCGGTTCAACGGCACCTACCAGCTCCAGCGGGTGGGACGGCGCACCGACGGGAGCACGGTCAACATCCAGCATATCCCGCGGCTCAAGGTCGAGTACCAGCTCTCTCGGCCGATCTTCCTGCGGCTGGTGGGGGAGTACACCAGCGAGCGGCAGGACGACCTGCGCGACAACTCCCGAACCGAGGCGCCGCTCCTGATCTTCGACCCGGAGGTGGGCGACTTCGTGCGGGCGGCGGCGTTCACGCGGGAGTCGTTCAGGGGGGACCTGCTGTTCTCGTACCAGCCCAATCCGGGCACGGTGCTGTTCGCGGGCTACGGGAGTACGCTGCGGGATCCGGTGGACCCTGAGGATCCGCTGCGGACGGGGCTTCGGCGGGCTGACGACGGATTCTTCTTCAAGATGAGCTATCTGTTTCGGATGTAGGCGCGTCTGCCGGGCATCCAGGCATGCTGTCGCCGACGCCGGCTGAGATCTCTGGGTTTCATCAGCGCCGGTGCGCGCCTGCCTCGCGCCTGTCCGAACTCCACATTTCGTCCTTCGCCCTCGGCGCGGCCGAGCCCACCTCGCGGCTCCCGGCGAGCATCGTCAGCCTCACGCATTCCCAGCGCGGCCATGCTCGCCTCGCGGGCACGCAGCCGCGCCCGCGCCCGTCCCGCCCCCGCAAGAGGCGGAGTTAAATTCTACCCATGCAAGGATTCCTCTCCCGCTCGCTGCAGCTCTTCGGGCGCGCCCTGCGCCTCAGGTGCCCGAATTGCGGGCAGGGTAAGCTGTTCACCTCCTGGCTCCGCATGCGCGACCGGTGCCCGGTGTGCGGGCTCAAGCTCGAGCGCGGCGAAGACAGCTATCAGGTAGGCTCGTACATGTTCAACATCGTCGCGGCGGAGCTGATCTTCGCCGCGGTGTTCGTGGGCGTGGTGGTGCTCACCTGGCCACCCCGCCGTGGAAGCTCCTGCAATACGGCGGCATCGCGCTCATGGTGATCGCGCCGTTCGCATTCTTCCCCTTCTCCAAGACGTTATTCCTGGCGTTCGATCTGCTGTTCCGTCCGGCCGGTCGTGACGAGCTGGCCGACCCGGCCGGCGACACCGGCCGCACCCGCTAGCATGGAGCTCGAATTCCCGGGCGGACGAATCCGGAGTTGGCACGCGGGGGACGCCGCTTCACTCGCCCATCACGCGAACAGCCGGAACATCTGGCTCAACGTGCGGGATCGGTTTCCCCACCCATACACCCTGGCTCATGCCGAAGGATGGGTGGCGATGGCCCCGGCGGCGGATCCCGAGACCCAGTTCGCGATCGAGGTCAACGGCGAAGCGGTGGGCGGAATCGGCCTGTTTCTCCAGGAAGATGTCGAGCGCTACTCGGCGGAGATCGGCTACTGGCTTGGCGAGGCCTACTGGGGCCAGCGAATCACGACGGCCGCGGTGCGCCGGTTCACCGACTACGCCTTCGAGCGGTTCGGCCTGTGTCGGATCTACGCCAACGTCTTCGCCTCTAACCCGGCATCCTGCCGCGTCTTGGAGCGGTGCGGCTACCAGTTCGAGGGCCGCCTGCGCCAGGCGAGCGTGAAGGACGGGAAGGTCCTGGACGGGCTGCTGTATGCGGCGGTGCGGGAGTTCACGGGGGACCGGACAAATTGAGGAGTGAGCAGCAAGCCTCGAGTGAGCGCGAGCGTGGGAGGGCCTAGCAGGGAGTAAGCGCGTGCTAGCGAGAGTGCAGCGCCTGACCACCCGGCCACCCCAGACGTGCAAGTCCTCCCGGCTCACCCGTCGCCCGACTTGCCGGGGCATGGACATTGCCCCATCGTGCGATGGTCTCCCCTTCATTCGAGGTCCCCGTGAATCGAGCGCTCTACGCAGCGGGGTGGGGGTATGTGGCGCTCTGCGGCGTGGTTCTGGTCACGCGGTCCGGGTCGGCGCCGCTTCCGCATGGCGGCGAGCCGCCCGCGCCCGTGGCGCCCTTCCGCGGCGCGGCCGGCGAGTGGTTCGCCCAGGTCAAGCCGTTCTGCAATGCCGTCGAGGTGGAGGTGCGTCAGCAACACCTCCCCGCGCCCGCGACGGTCGAGGGCGCGGGGTACAGCGCGGCGTGCTACGCGCTGGCCGGCAAGATCGATCGCGCCCAGGGGGTGATCGACCGCCTCGACCGCAGCGACCGAAGCGCGGCCGCCGGCATCGTGTTCGAGATCGGCCATCCCGTCGCCGACGCGGGCGACGACCAGTCGGCCGGCCCCATCATGCGGCTGGTGGTGACCTACCAGCCCCGGAACTACATGGCGCTGTATCACGCGGGGATGTCGGAATACATCCTCGGACAGAAGGATCTCGCCAAGACCCACCTCACCCAGTTCCTCGATCTCTATCACGACCCCGACGGCTGGCGGAACAACGCGCTCGACGTCCTCCACCGGATCGAGGTCGGGCAGTGAGCCGGGCGTGACCTCGCCGGCCCCGGCGTCCGGGGCGGGGTATCTCGCGGCCGGCGTGGTGCTCCGCGGCCGGTACGAGATCGGTCGCGAGCTGGGCCGCGGCGGCTACTCGGTCGTCTACCTGGCCCGCGACCGGGAGCTCGATACCGACGTGGCGCTCAAGCTGCTGGTGCCGCCACCCGCGGCCGCGAAGGTGGCGCGCGAGCGCATGCGGCGCGAGGTGCAGGCCGTCCGCGGGCTGTCCCACGCCAACATCGTCGCCGTGTACGACTTCCTCGAGGAAGGGCCGTGGAGCTTCATCGTGATGGAGTACGTCCGCGGCCCCGATCTCCAGGTGCGGGTGGGCGAGCGCGGCCCGCTCGATGGGGACACCGCCGTGCGCCTGGGGCGGGACGTGGCCGCGGCCCTCTCCGCGGCGCACCGACGTGGCATCCTGCATCGCGACGTCAAGCCGCAGAACATCCTGCTCGATCCCGACGGCCGGGCGCGGCTCACCGACTTCGGCTCCGCCAAGCTCGACGGCCAGCTCGGCGTCACCGGCAGCGGCACGCTCGCCGGCACGCTCGCCTACACCGCCCCGGAGGTGCTGGCCGGCCGCCGGGGCGATGCGCGGGCCGACGTCTACGCGCTGGGACTCACCCTCTACTATGCGCTCACCGGCGACCTGCCCGAGCGAAGCTCGCCCCACCTGCCGCCGACGCCGGTCGCGGCGGGCTTCCGCCCCCGGCCGGGCGCACCGGGCGTGCCCCCCTGGCTGGACGACGTCGTGGCCCACGCCACGGCCGCTGCGGCGGAGGATCGATTTCCCACCGCGGCGTCGCTCGACGAGGCGCTGGCCCGGCCCGGCGCCGCGGAGGGGCTGCTGGTGGACGGCGGCGCCGTCTGTGTCCTGTGCGCCGGACCCGACCCGCTCGCGCTCGGGCTCTGCCCGGCTTGCGGCGGCTCGACCGACGCGGCCGACACGCTGGTGTTCCTGCGGCGCGAGGCACGCGCCTCGGAGCGCCGGGCGGCGGCACTCAAGCTCGCGCTCGTGCTGCCCGAGATGGATCGGGCCACCGCGCAGGCGGCGGCCGTCGGTGAGCGGCCGGTGTTCCGGGTGCCGCGCGCCGGCGTGCCCCGGCTGGTGCAGGAGCTCGAGCGTCGCGAGCTCGCGGTGCGGACGGTGCCGGCGTCGCGGGCCTGGGGCGCGTTGCCGGCCAAGGCGTGGCTCACGGCCGGCGCCGCGGTCACGGCGGGGACCGTGGCGGGTGTCGCGGCGATGCCGTTTCTCCTCTGGACCACCCCGCTGATCGGCACGCTCGTGCTCATCGGCGCGCGCCGCGACGCGCGAACCCCGCTGGTGGCTCCCCCGGTCCGCCAGGCGACGCTGCCGCCCGCGCTGGAGCGCACGGTGGTCGAGACGCTGGTCGCACTGCCCCCGGGGACGGCGCGGAGCCTGCTCGCGGATATCGTGCGGACCAGCGGCGCCCTGTTCGCCACGCTGGCGCGCATCGGCGATCAACGCGGGATCGGGCCGTCGCTCGAGGAGCTGGTGACGGCCGCCTGCCGGGCCGCCGGCGATCTGGCCGACCTCGATGAAAACCTCGGCCGCTTCGAGCGGCAGCGCGAGCGGCTCGCCGGCGCGTCGCCGGAGCGGCTGGACGCGCTCACCCGCTCGGAGCGCATCCGCGACGCGCTGGTGCAACGGCTGCTCGAGGCGATGACGGCGGTGGCGCGGCTCAGGACCCAGCAGGCGGAGCTGACCCAGGAGGACGATCCGACGCTCGGCGACCTGGCGGGCGAGCTTCGGCGCGAAGCCGAGGCGCAGGCCGCGGCGTCGCGCGAGCTGGAGGCGCTGCTGGGGAGCTGAGCGCCCCTGTTCATTCCGAGCGAAGCGAGGGACCTGCTCCGCGGGGATCGAAACCCGGGTGAGCAGGTCCCTCGCTTCGCTCGGGATGAAGGGGTTGGCGACCACACCCTCCCGTCCCTGTCGTCGGTCCGCTACATCAGCCTCGCGCCTCGCCGCCGAGCGCAACCCCGTGCATCGCCCGTCTCCCACACGCCAACCCACGCGCCGCCGCCCAGTTGCGCCGCCGACACGGCGTCATGGCGCCGCGCGGCGAGGGCTCGGTCCGCTGGCGTACCTCTTGCCCTTCCCGGTCCCGTACACTCCCGAAACACACCATGACCCGCCCACCACTCCTACAGGAGCGGTCGATCCCCATGCGCGTGCTGTTGCTGAACTACGAATACCCGCCCTGCGGCAGCGGCGCCGGCCTCGCCACCGAGGCGCTGGCCGAGGGGCTCGCCGCGCGCGGCCTGACGGTGGACGTGGTGGCCGGCGGCGATCACGCCTCGTCCGATCCCAGGCTCTTCTGGGACGGCGAGTCCGACGCGGAAGGCATGCTCACCGTGCACCGCGTCTCGAGTCACCGCCGTGGCCCCCACGAGGCCGGCGTGCGTGGAGCGATGGGGTATCTCTCCGCCGCGGTGCCGGTGGTCCGGCGCCTGCTCGAGCGCGAGCGCTACGACGTGGTCCACTTCGTCTTCTCGCTCCCCACCGCGGCCATGCTGCCCCTGCTCGACCTGCACGGGGTGCCGATGATCGTCTCGCTGCGGGGCTCGGACGTTCCCGGCTATGACGTCGAACTCCGCGGCGTGCAGCGCGCGCACCTGCTGCTGCACCCGCTCACCCGCTGGATCTGGCATCGCGCCGATCGCGTGGTCGTGCCCTCCGAGAGCCTGGGACGGCTGGCGCAGCGGACCGACCCGCGGCTCCGGTACTCGGTGGTGCAGAACGGCGTGGATCTGAGCCGGTTCCGCCCGCGGGTGGCGCTCCGGCGCGTGCCCGACGGCATGACCCGCTGCCTCGCGGTGGCGCGGCTGGTGGAGCGGAACGGGGTGGACGACCTGATCGACGCGCTCGCGCTGCTGGACCGCAACCGCTACCAGCTCGAGATCGTCGGCACCGGGCCGCACGAGGCGGCGCTGCGGGAGCGGGTCCAGCGGCTCGGCCTCGAGCGGCAGGTGCGCTTCACCGGCTGGCTCGACCGCACCCAGGTGGCGCGCCGCTACCGGGAATCCGACCTGTTCACCCTGGTGCCGCGCGTGGAGTCGTTCGGCAACAGTTTCCTGGAGGCGCTGGCCTCTGGGCTCCCCATCGTGGGCAGCCACGTGGGCGGGATCCCCGAGCTGGTCGGGCACGCCCGGAACGGCATGTTGGTGGCACCGCAGCGCCCGCGCGAGCTGGCGCACGCGATCTCCTACCTCGCCGCCGACCCGCGGCTCTGCGCCGAGATCGGGCGGCGGAACCGGGGCCAGGCGGAGCTGAAGTACTCCTGGCACCGGGTCACCTCGCGCTACCTCTCGCTCTACAACGGCGCCGCGCGCCACGCCCCTGTCCACCGCCCGGTGGCGGAGCTGCCCTCGAGCAGCTGGTGAACCAGCTGGCGGAGTGGCTGTCGGGCGGATCGCCCGCACAGCTCTTCGTGCACGGCCAGACCCAGGCCGACCGGGCGCTGGTGCTGGCGCGTCCCCAGGACATCGTCTGCGTGTCGGACGAGGTGGACCCGGCGTACCTCGCCTATCTCGCCGACCTCGGCCTGGGCCCTCGGCGCGGGCACGTGGTGGCGGCATCGCGCTTCGGGCCGCCGGGCCAGGACGACCGCGCGCTCTGGGCTCGCCTGGCCGGGAGCGCCGATGCGCTGCGCGAGCTGGCGGAGCTACTGCGGCGGAACGGCGTGACGCGGCTCCACCCCTACTCGGCGTCGGGCGGGGAGCGCTCCCTCGCCGCGGCCCTCGAAGTCGCCGCCGACGTCGAGATGCGCGTGGCCGCGCCGGACCCGGCGACGGCCGCCTACGCCGGCCAGAAGCATCACATCCGCGCCAAGGCCATCGAGCTGGGCGTGCCGGTGGCGGCGGGCGAGGTGGTCACGCTGCCCAAGGCGGGTGGCCGCCGGCGAGGCGACTACGACGTGCTGCGGGCGGCGGTGGAGCGCCACCTGCGCCCTACCGGCCGCGCCATCATCCGCGGCGCAGAGGGTGTGGCGGGCGCATCGACGTTCGTGGTCGGCGGGCGGGGCGAGGACGTGGACGGCCTTCTCCGGCGGCTGGGCCAGCGGGACGACAACCGGACCTACCTCGTGGAACAGCTGGTCCCCGCGACCGTGTCGCCACACGTGCAGCTGCATGTGGCGCCCGACCGCGGGCCCATCGTGTGCGTCGGGGTTACCGACCAGCGCTGGGAGCGGCCCTTCGTCCACGGCGGCAACATCCATCCGTCGACCGGCCGGAGCGTGCAGGCGATGCTGGACTGGTCGGAGCGGCTGGGCCGCTGGCTCCAGGGCGAGGGCTACAGCGGGCTCCTGGGTCTCGACTTCGTGGAGTACACCGATCCCGAGACCGCCGAGGTGCGGACCATCCTGGCCGAGCTGCATCCCGGGATGGACGGCGCCACCTACCCGCTGGCCATTCAACAGCGGCTCAACGCGGTCCAGCGCGAGTGGGGGCGTCCGGAGAGCGCGGCGTTCGTCTCGGGCACGCTGGAGCTCCGGCCCATGACCTTTGCGCGGTTCCGGCGGGCCGCCGAGCCGTTTCTCTACTCGGCGCGCACCGGCTCGGGAATCGTTCCGTACCACGTGAGCCGGCTGGGCCAGGGGCGCTGCGGCGTGGTGATGCTGGGTGGCTCCCGGGGCGAGGTGCTGACGGCCTACGGCGAGCTCCAGACCTGGTGTCGGCGCGAGGAGCGGTGAGGTTGACACTCGGGGTCGCGGGCCCGTAATATCAGGCATCTCGACCACCCGAGTTGATCGTGACGTTGTCGAAGCGCGAGATCGCGCCCATGTGTTGCCGCGTCGTTCCCGCCGAGGTGCGGGCGTAGCGGTCGCGCGAGCTCAGGAGACTTCGAGACTACCGGCCGCACCCCCGTAGGGGAGCCCGCGGCCGGTTTTCGTTTTGACGACGAGCCATCTCGTCCACGCGCAAAAGGAGGCAGTGATGGGCACAGCACAAGCGGTACCGGCGGTCACCCCGATCGAGCAGCGCGGGTATGCCCACCCGGAAATGCTGGTCACGACCGACTGGGTGGCGCAGCACCTGAACGATCCCAAGGTGCGGCTGGTGGAGTCGAACGAGGATATCCTCCTCTATGACACCGGGCACATCCCGGGCGCGGTCAAGATCGACTGGACCACGGACCTGAACGACCAGCTGATCCGCGACTACGTGAGCAAGGACAAGCTCCAGGCGCTGCTCCGGTCGCGCGGCATCAACAACGACACGACGATCGTGTTCTACGGCGACAAGAACAACTGGTGGGCCACCTACGCGCTGTGGGTGCTGCAGCTGTTCGGCGTCACCAACGTGAAGATCCTGGACGGCGGGCGGCTTCGCTGGGTGGACGAGGGCCGGAAGCTCTCGACCGACGTGCCGTCGTACCCCGCGGGGAACCTCGCCATCGGCGAGCGCAACGACCAGAAGATCCGCGCGTTCCGCGAGGACGTGCTCAAGCACCTCGACAAGAAGGGCCAGCTGGTGGATGTGCGGAGCCCCGAGGAGTTCCGGGGCGAGAAGACCCACATGCCCGAGTATCCGCAGGAGGGCTGCCTCCGGGGCGGGCACATCCCGGGTGCCAAGAGCATTCCGTGGGCCAAGGCCATCGATCCCGAGACGCACACGTTCAAGTCGGCGGCGGACCTCAGGAAGCTGTACGAGCAGGACAACGCGCTCGCGAAGGACGCGGAGACCATCGCGTACTGCCGGATCGGCGAGCGATCGTCGCACACGTGGTTCGCGCTCACCTATCTGCTCGGCTTCGACAAGGTGCGGAACTACGACGGGTCGTGGACCGAGTGGGGCAACGCGGTGCGGCTGCCGGTGGAGAAGCCCTAGCGCCGCATCCCCCGCGACTGCCTACGCGCAACGCGGTGCACGTGATCAGCCCCCGCAGCGATGCGGGGGCTGATTGCGTTCGGGATTCGTAGAGGCCGAGCCTCGCATCGCTGCTGCCGCGCCACGGCACCGGGCGCGCCCGGTGCACTCGCCGGCCGAACATTGCGCTTGCTGCCGCAGCACTTAACACTGCGGTGGCATTTTGGCCCACCGTCTGCATTCTCACCCCTCGCCCACATCCATACCCGTGCAAGCGCTTGCGGCCCTCGCGGGCCGCGGGCTGGAGTGTCGTCCCGTATCGCCCGCTCGCGCGGGGGAACACCCGTGCGTCCTCAGGAGGAGTGTGTCTCATGATCCGCATCTCGGCAGCAACGGTGTTGGTGCTTGCCTCTCTCGCGTCGGCCGCGTGCGCCGACAACCTGCTCAAGGAGCGGCCCGCCGCCAAGGCGGTGCGGTCCCCGACCCAGAAGGCGGCGTTCTCCGTCCAGGGCTCGGCGAAGGGTGAGTCGAGCGTGTGCGGCTCGTACCGCCGGCAGCTCCGGGTGGTGCAGCTGAGGCTGCTGACCTCGCCGAGCAAGGTCGCCACCGACCAGCTCAAGGCGAAGGAGCTGTCGCTCAACGCCGTGATCTCCGACGCCTGCGAATAACCTCCCCTTGCCGAGACCACCCATGTTCCGGACTGCCTCCGCCCGGCTCGCGTCGATCGTGTCCGCGGCCGTGCTCACGCTCGCTCCCTCGCTGCTTCATGCGCAGAAGGCGCTGGTCTACTGCCCGGTGGGCATCGACGCGGCCGGCTGCAACGCGATCGTCGCGGCGATCGCGGCGGACGCGGCCCGGTTCCCCGGCGGCGCCGACGCGGGGTACGACGGGACGCAGGGGACGGTGGACCTGGCGGCGGTGGACCTGAGTGGGTACACGGTGCTGGTGGTGCCCTCGCTGGCCGACGGCGCCGGCGTGCAGCCGTACGCGCTGCTGCGGAACGCGACCATCGCCGGGCGGCTCAAGGCGGCGTTCATGGGGCGGACGGCGGCCTGGTCGGGGACCCCGGACGTGGGCTCGACCAATCGCGCGGCCAAGGACGAGCTGATCCGGAACCTCGCGGCGTGGGCGCGGGAGGACTCGGCGAAGACGCACGGCCCGGGTGTGGTGGCGCTCGAGGACAACTCGGATGATGCCGCGGCGCGGTACAACTGGCTGGGCGCCATCTCGGCGATGTCGCTCACGGCGGACACGACGCTCGACGTGTACTCGAACGTGCAGGTGCTGACGGCGACGGGACGGACCATCCTCACCAACAGCGCCGGCGTCCAGATCGGCTACACCAACATGGCGTCGTTCGGGCTGGTGCGAGCGGCGGACGGCAGCGGCTCGACCGACGACGCGACGGGCGCCCGGACGGCGCGCGTGGTGCTGGTGACCGCCGCGGGCGATCCGAGCGATCCCAACATCGCGACGGTGACCACCGACCGGGACGACTACGTCCCGGGCGACACGGTGACGATCACCGGCGCCGGCTGGGATCCGGCGGAGACGGTGCGGCTCACAATCCACGAGGAAGTGACACCGTCGATCCATCCGGACGACGTGCTGAGCACGGTGGCCGACGGGGCCGGGCACATTCTCAACCATGAGTTCCCGATCGATTCGGCCGATCTGGGAATCAGGTTCACGCTGACGGCGACGGGGCTCACCTCAGGGAAGACGGCGCAGGCGACGTTCACGGACCTGCCGCGAATCGCGGCGGCTGTCACGGTTGGAGCGCAATCGGGAGCCCCGACCTACGGTACGGCTGGGTCGGCAACGTTCACCGTAACCCCGACGCGCGCCGCCAACGGCACCGTGAACGGCACGTTCAGCGTCACCTCGGGACTGCCCGCCGGTGTGACCGCGGCGTTCGCGCCGGCCACGTTCACCGCCAACGGCGGTACGGCCTTCCCGAGCAGCACGATGACCCTCACGACGACGGCGGCGGCCCTGCCGGGCACCTACTCGCTGAATGTCCGCGTGACGGACGGCAGCGACCAGGGCAACGGCACCGCCACGTTCACGATCGCGCCCAAGACCATCACCGGCAGCATCACCGCGTCGAACAAGGTCTACGACGCCACGACCGCCGCGACGATCCTCACCCGCACGCTCACCGGCGTCATCGCCGGCGACGTCGTGACGCTGACCGGCGGCACCGCCACGTTCGCCAACAAGAACGTGGGCACCGGAAAGACCGTGACCGCAACCGGCCTGAGCCTCACCGGCGCCCAGGCGAGCCGGTACGTCCTCGCCAGCACCACGGCCACCACGACGGCCAACATCACCGCCTTCACGATCACCGCGACGTTCACCGCCGCGAACAAGGTCTACGACGGCACCACGAGCGCCACGATCCTCACCCGCACCCCGGTCGGCGTCTTCGCGGGCGATGTCGTGACCCTCACCGGCGGCACCGCGGCCTTCGCCACCAAGACCGTCGGCACGGGCAAGACCGTCACCGCCACCGGCTTCGTGCTCGGCGGCGCCGACGCTGGCAATTACCTGCTGGGCACCATCGCGTCCACCACCGCGGACATCACCGGCCAGCCGCTCACCTTGAGCTTCACCGCGGCCGACAAAGTGTACGACGGCACCACGGCGGCCACGATCGTCACCCGCTCGATCGCGAGCGGTCTCCAGTCCGGCGACGTGGTCACGGTGAACGGCGGCACCGCCACGTTCGCCAACAAGAACGTGGGTACGGGCAAGACCGTCACCGCCACCGGCTTTACGCTGGGCGGCGCGGACGCGGCGAACTACACGATCGGCACGGTCAATACCACCACGGCGAACATCACCGTCGCCTCGGTCACACCGGCCGTCACGATTCAGAACAAGACCTACGACGGCACCACGGCCGCCACCATCCTGACGCGCACGCTCACCGGCGCCATCGCCGGTGACGCCGTGAGCCTCACCGGCGGCACCGCTGTCTTCGCCGACAAGAACGTGGGCACGGGCAAGACCGTATCGGTCACCGGCCTGAGCCTGACCGGCGCCGACGCGCCCAACTACGTCCTGACCTCCACCTCGGCGACCGCCACGGCGGACATCACGGCCCGCGCGATCACCGTGACAGCGGCGAGCGACACCAAGGGCTACGACGGCACCACCAGCTCGGCCGGCACGCCGACCGTGACCGTCGGGACCCTGGCCCCCGGCGACGTCGGGAGCTTCACCCAGACCTACGACACGAAGAACGCCGGGACCGGCAAGACTCTGACGCCCGCGGGCACCGTCACCGACGGCAACAGCGGGAACAACTACGCCATCACCTTCGCGCCCAACACCACGGGCGTCATCACCGTCAAGCCGGTGACGCCGGTGGTCGTCGCCGACGACAAGGTGTACGACGGCACCACCGCCGCCACCCTCGCGAGCCAGACCGTCACGGGCACCATTCCGCCCGACGTCGTCACGCTCGTGGTGGGCAGCGCCACCTTCGCCGACAAGAGCGTCGGCACCAACAAGACGGTGACCGCCTCCGGCCTGAGCCTGGGCGGCGCCGACGCGGCGAACTACGCCCTCAGCTCGGCGACCGCCACCGACCAGGCCAACATCACCCCGCGGACGCTCACCGTGACCGCGACCGGTGTGGACAAGGTGTACGACGGCACCGCCGCCGCCAGCGTCACCCTGGCCGACGACCGGATCAGCGGTGACGTGCTCACCGCGAGCTACGCGAGCGCCACGTTCGCCGACAAGAACGTCGGCAACGCCAAGCCGATCAGCGTGACCGGCATCAGCATCGCCGGCGCCGACGCGGGCAACTACGCCCTGGCCTCGACCACCGCGTCGGCCACGGCCAACATCACGGCCGCGACCGTCACCGGCAGCGTCACCGTGTCCGACAAGGTCTATGACGGCACCACCGCCGCCACCATCGCGACCCGGAGCCTCACGGGCGTCATCGGCTCCGACGACGTGAGCCTGAGCGGTGGGACGGCCACCTTCGCCGACAAGCACGTCGGAACGGCCAAGACCGTCACGGTCACCGGGCTGACCCTGGCCGGCGGTGACGCGGGCAACTACGTCCTGAGCTCGACCTCCGCCACCACGACGGCCTCGATCACGGCCGCGTCGGTGACGCCGCACGTGACGGCCAACAACAAGGTCTACGACGGCACGACCACCGCCACGATCGCCACGGCGACCCTGACCGGCGCGATCGCCGGCGACGACGTGAGCCTGACCGTCGGCAGCGCGACCTTCGACACCAGGAACGTCGGCACGGGCAAGACCGTGACCGCCACCGGCCTGACGCTCGCGGGCGCCGACGCGGGCAACTACGTGCTGACCGCCACCTCGGCCACCACGACGGCCGACATCACCGCCCTCGCGCTGGTCGGCAGCATCACCGCCAATGACAAGGTGTACGACGGCACCACCGCCGCGACGATCCTCACGCGCACGCTGGCCGGGGTCATCGCGCCCGACGTGGTGACCTACATCGGCGGCACCGCGACCTTCGCCGACAAAGACGCCGGCACGGGCAAGACCGTGACCGCCACCGGCCTGAGCCTGAGCGGCGCGGACGCCGGCAACTACACGGTCAACGCCACGGCCACCACCACGGCCAGCATCACGAAGCGGGCACTGGTCGTGAGCGCCACCGGCCAGAACAGGATCTACGACGGCACGACCGACGCGGCCGTCACCCTCTCGGACGACCGCGTGGCGGGTGACGCCCTGACCCTGGGCTATGCCGCTGCCGCCTTCGCCGACAAGAACGTCGGAACGGGCAAGACGGTCACCGTGAGCGGGATCAGCGTCACCGGCGCCGACGCCGGGAACTACACCTGGAACACCACGGCCACCACCACGGCGGACATCACCGCGCGCACGCTTACCGTGACCGCCAGCGGCCAGAACCGAGTCTACGACGCCACGACCAACGCCACGGTCACCCTGTCCGACGACCGCGTGGCGGGCGACCTGCTGACCCTGAGCTACGCCTCGGCCAGCTTCGCCGACAAGCATGCCGGCACCGCCAAGCCGATCAGCGTCACGGGCATCAACGTGACCAGCGCGGACGCGGGGAACTACACCTGGAACACCACGGCCTCGGCGACGGCGGACATCACGCCGCGCGCGCTGGTCGTGACCGCCACCGGCCAGAATAGGATCTACGACGGCACCACGGCGGCGACGGTCACGCTGGCGGACGACCGCATCGCGGGCGACGTGTTCACCGCGAACTACGCCTCCGCCGCCTTCGTCGACAAGCACGTCGGGACCGCCAAGCCGGTGACCGTCACGGGCATCAGCCTGAGCGGTGCCGACGCTGGCGACTACACGCCCAACACGACCGCGAGCACCACCGCCGACATCACCCCGCGGGCGCTGGTCGTGACCGCCACGGGCCAGAACAAGGTCTATGACGGCACCACCGCCGCCACGGTCACGCTGTCCGATGACCGGGTCGCGGGCGACGTCCTCACTCTCGCGTACGCCTCGGCGGCCTTCGCCGACAAGCACGCCGGCACGGCCAAGACCGTCTCGGTGACCGGCATCAGCGTCACCGGCGCCGACGCCGGCAACTACAACTGGAACACGACCGCCACCGCGACGGCCGACATCACGCCGCGGGCCCTGGTGATCACCGCCACCGGCCAGAACAAGGTCTACGACGGCACCACCGCGGCGACCGTCACCCTGGCGGACGACCGCATCGCGGGCGACGTCTTCACGGCCAGCTATTCGAGCGCCACCTTCGCCGACAAGCACGTGGGCACGGGCAAGCCGATCAGCGTCACCGGCATCTCCATCAGCGGGCCCGACGCGGGGAACTACAGCGCCAACACGACGGCGAGCGCCACGGCGGACATCACCGCGCGCAGCCTCACGGTCACCGCCACGGGCGTGAACAAGGTGTACGACGGCACCACGACCGCCACCGTCACCCTGTCCGACGACCGCGTCGCCGGGGACGGGTTTACCGCCACCTACGCGAGCGCCACGTTCGCCGACAGGCACGTGGGGACGGCCAAGCCGATCGCGGTTGCGGGCGTCGCCATCTCGGGCGCGGACGCGGGCAACTACCAGCTCACGTCCACCACCGCCTCGGCAACCGCGGACATCACGCCGAGGACGCTGGCCGTAACCGCGTCGGCGACGAACAAGGTGTACGACGGGACGACCGCCGCCACGGTCACGCTGGCCGATGACCGCCTGGCCGGCGACCTGTTCAGCGTGACGTTCGGCTCGGCCACCTTCGCCGACAAGAACGTGGGCGCCGGGAAGCTCGTGACGGTGAGCGGAATCGCGCTGTCCGGACCCGACGCCGCCAACTACAGCGCCAACACGACCGCGACGGCCACCGCCGACATCACGGCGCGGACCCTGACGGTCACGGCGACGGCCCAGAACAAGGTGTACGACGGCACCACCGCGGCGACGGTCTCCCTGTCGGATGACCGGGTCGGCGGCGATGTCTTCAGCGTGACGTACGCGAGCGCCACCTTCGCCAACAAGAACGTCGGCAGCGCAAAGACGGTGACGGTCAGCGGTCTCGCGCTCACCGGTACGGACGCGGGCAACTACGATCTCAGCTCGACCACGGCCACCGCGTCCGCCGACATCACGACGCGTACGCTGACCGTGACGGCCGCGGGCCAGAACCGGGTCTACGACGCCACGACCAGCGCCACGGTTACGCTGTCGGATGACCGCGTCGCGGGCGACGTCCTGACCCTCGCCTATGCCTCGGCCTCCTTTGCGGACAAGCACGCCGGCACGGCCAAGACCGTCTCGGTGAGTGGAATCAGCGTGACCGGCGCGGACGCCGGCAACTACACCTGGAACACCACGGCGAGCACCACGGCCGACATTACCGCCCGCGCGCTGGTGGTGACCGCGACCGGCGTCAACCGGGTCTACGATGGTACCACCGCGGCGACGGTCACGCTGGCAGACGACCGGATCGCCGGGGATGTCTTCACCGCGAGCTACGCCTCGGCGAGCTTCGCCGACAAGAACGTGGGGGCCACCAAGCCGGTGAGCGTCACGGGCCTCAGCCTGAGCGGCGCGGACGCGGGCGACTACACGCCCAACACGACTGCGAGCGCCACCGCCGACATCACCACCCGCGCGCTGGTGGTCGCGGCGACCGGGATCAGCAAGGTCTATGACGGCACCGCCGCCGCCACGGTGACGCTGTCCGATGACCGCGTCGCCGGCGACGCCCTGAGCACCAGCTACGCCGCCGCGGCGTTTGGCAACAAGAACGTCGGCACCGGCAAGACGATCTCCGTCACTGGCATCAGCGTGGCGGGTGCGGACGCGGGGAACTACAGCTGGAACACGACCGCGACCGCCACCGCGGACATCACGGCGCGGACCCTGGCCGTGACCGCCACCGGCGTCAACAAGGTCTACGACGCCACCACGAGCGCGACGGTCACCCTGGCCGATGACCGCCTGGCGGGAGACGTCTTCACCGCCAGCTATTCGAGCGCCTCGTTCGCGAACAAGAACGTGGGCACGGGCAAGCCGGTGAGCGTGACCGGGATCGCGATCAGCGGTCTCGACGCCGGCAACTACGCCGCCAACACGTCCACCAGCACCACGGCGGATATCACGACGGCGACCCTGGCCGTGACCGCCACCGGCGTGAACAAGGTGTACGACGGCGGGATGGCGGCCACCGTGAACCTGGTGTTCACGCCGCTGCTCAGCGACAACGTGACGGCGAGCTACACCTCGGCCACGTTCGGCGACAAGAACGTGGGCACGGGCAAGACGGTCACGGTGACCGGCATCGCCCTGGGCGGCACGGACGCGCCCAACTACACGGCCAACACCACGACCACGACCACGGCGGACATCACCGCGTTCGGCCTGACCGGCACGATCACGGCGAGCAACAAGGTCTACGACGGCACCACCGCCGCGACCATCGCGACCCGCAGCCTCACGGGCGTCATCGGGACCGACGTGGTGAGCTACACCGGCGGCACCGCCACCTTCGCCAACAAGACGGTGGGGGCCGGCAAGGCCGTCACCGCGACGGGCCTGGCCCTGAGCGGCGCCGACGCCGGGAACTACAGCGTGAACACCAGCGCCACGGCGACCGCCGACATCACGGCCCTGGGCATCACCGGCAACATCACGGCGGCGAGCAAGGTGTATGACGCCACGACCGCGGCGACCATCCTCACCCGGACGCTCACGGGGGCCATCGCCGGTGATGCCGTGAGCTACGCAGGCGGGACCGGGGCCTTCAATACCAAGGACGTGGCCAACGCCAAGCCGGTCAACGCGACGGGGCTGAGCCTGAGCGGCGCCGACGCGGCCAACTACACGGTGAACACGGCCGCGGCTACCACGGCGAACATCACGGCGGCCAGCTCAACTACCGTCGTTACCAGCTCGCCGGCGAGCCTGCCGTACAGCGACAATCCCCAGAGTCTGCCGCTCGCGGCGACGGTCACCAGCCCGACGGTGCCGGGCGTGAGCGAGGGCTCCGTGGTGTTCACCATCAAGAACGCCTCGAACGTGGTGGTGGGCAGCGCCACGGCGCCGGTGAGCGTGTTCGGTGGCGCCGCCAGCGCGACCTATTCGATGCCGGCCACGACCGACGTGGGCACCTACACCATCACGGCCGCATTCACGGGCGCCAACTTCGGCGTGGGGAGCTCCGGCAACGGGACCCTCACCGTCCAGCCGGCCAACTTCGAGACCACGACGGCCACGACCGACGCGGACTTCAACAACGCGGACGACCTGGACGTGCTGTTCAAGAACGACGGCAAGCTGAGCACGCTCAAGCTGCAGAACACCAACCCGGGCACGGTGCACTATCAGCTGACCTATAAGAACGTGACCGGCGTCGACATCAATGCGTCCAACGGGGCCACGCTCAAGACCATCATCGAGATCCCGCCCGTGTCGAGCTGCGGCGCCGTCACCTGCTCGTCCGCGGTGGACAAGACCGCGCCGGCCTGGAGCCTCAAGGGCGCCAAAGCAGTCCACGTCGCGCCCGACGACAAGACCGACGACATGGCAGTCCAGTTCAGCTACAAGGCGAGCGGCTCCTGCGCGGACGAGAGCACCGGCTACGTCAGCACCCTCACGGGCATCGCCGCCAACGCGCCCAAGTGCATCCGGGTGACCGGCTTCGCGATCCCGAAGAAGCACCGCGCCCGGATCGACCTGCACCTCGAGTTCCGCTGGAAGGACTCCGGTGGCTGGGCGCCGAGCCCCGATCCGAAGCTGTACTTCTACTCCGGGTTCGCGTTCAAGTCGACCTCGACCGGGTACTTCCCCAGCGTAGCGCCGTCGGTGCGCACGTCCTTCGAGTCGGCAGGGCTGGTGGCCGCCGGGCAGAAGGTGACGGCGGCGGGCGGGTTCGTGTTCGACGTGGGGAGCAACCCGGTGGCGAACTACCGTGTGCGGCTGTTCAATACCTCGGCGGACGCCTCGGCCCCGAATGCGTGCGCCCTGGTGAACGCGAACGTGGTCTCCGAGACCACGACCATGCTGGACGGGTTCTGGTTCGTGTGGAAGAAGGGCAACAACCAGGCGAACCTGGCCGCGCCGGACCTGCCGTCGAAGGTGCAGTACTCGATGGTGGTATGCGACAACGCCCCAACGCCCGCGGTGGTGGCGTCACGGACCATGAGCGCCAAGATGCCCGACAAGGATTTCGACCAGGAGGACTTCAGGTTGACGACGCTGGTCGCCAGCGGGCCGTGAGTTAGCGAGTCACCGGAGAGACGCGAGGGGGCATGCCTGGCCGCATGCCCCTTCGCTTGTCCGGTCGTCAGCAGAGAGCGAGTCGACGGTCCAGCCCGCCCCCTCGGTGGCGAGCGTGGACATCGTGGTCAAGCAGTGAGCCCGACCGGCTAGGCCGCCGAGTCCCGCTCCGCCCGGATCGCATCGGGCACGTTGGTGACGATCCCCGCCACCCCCCGCGCCCACAGGCGCCGGGCGGTGGCGGCGTCGTTCACGGTCCACACGTGCACCGGCGCGCCCAGCGCCCGCGCCGAGCGCACGAACGCCCGAGTCGGCACCGGGAGCCCGTGCCACTTGAGCGGCACCGACAGCAGGCGGTAGCCGCGCTCGCGCGGCGGGCGGCGCAGCAGGGCCCCGCGATAGAGCGCCGAAATCTCGGGGCCGGCGGCGCCGCGGGCGAACGGCGCCTCGCGGAACAGCTCGAGCGCCCCGAGCTGCTCGGATGCCAGCACGCAACGCTCCACCGCCTCGCCCTCGAGCAGCACCCGCCGCACCGCCTCCTGCACCTCCGGCTCCTTCACCTCGATCATGACCGGCATCGCCGGGAACGCCCACAGCACCTCCGCGAGGGTGGGGATCCGCACGTCCTTGTGCCGGAACGGGAAGCTGTGCCCGCCGTCGGGGGACAGCCGGTGGCCCGCGTCGGCCAGGCGCAGCTCGGCGAGCGTGCGGGCGCGGACGGGACCCGAGAGGTCGGTGGTGCGGTCGAGCGTGTCGTCGTGGATCACGACCGCGGCGCCGTCCCGCGTGAGCCGGACGTCGAGCTCGAACGCGTCGGCGCCCTGCGACACCGCCAGCTCGAAGGCCGCGAGCGTGTTCTCCGGCGCGTAGGTCGAGGCGCCGCGATGGGCGATGACGGGCCGCGCCTCCAGGTCGAGCAATGGGTTCACGGGCCGGCGCCGTAGTGGTCGCGGAGCTGGTCGCGCAGCGCCGACTTGAGGAACTTGCCCGTCGAGGTGCGCGGAATGGATGGGACGAAGACCACGTCGTCGGGCAGCCACCAGGCGGGGAAGCGGTCCCGCAGAAAGGCGCGGAGCTCGTCGGGCGTGGCCGTGCGCCCCTCGCGCAGCACCACCGCGGCGAGCGGCCGCTCGAGCCACCTGGGGTGCGGCACCGACACCACCGCCGCCTCGGCGACCGCGGGATGGCCCATCAGCGCGCCCTCGAGCGCCACCGAGCTGATCCATTCGCCGCCCGACTTGACCAGGTCCTTGGTGCGGTCGCGGATCTCGAGGTAGCCGCGCGGGTCGATGGTCGCGATGTCGCCGGTGCGGAACCAGCCGTCGGCGGTGAACCAGCCGCCGTCCTCCTCCGGCCGCCAGTACCCGGAGGCGACGTAGGCCCCGCGCACCTCCAGCTCGCCCATGGTCTGCCCGTCCCACGGTACCTCGCCCCGCTCGTTCCGTACCCGCAGTTCCAGTAGCGCCCCCGGCACGCCCGCCTTCATCCTCAGCGCGTGCCGTTGCTTATCGGGGAGCGCCTCGCCCTCCGGCGTGAGGGTGCCCAGCGTGCCGACCGGCGCGATCTCGGTCATGCCCCACGACGTCAGCACCCGGACGCCGTGACGGTCCTCGAGCCCCCAGACCAGCGACTCGGGCGCCGCCGCGCCGCCGATCACGATGGTGCGGAGCGCGCGCAGGTCGTACACGCCCGGGCAGGCATCGAGCCGCTCGAGCACGCCCAGCCAGACGGTGGGAACGCCGGCGCTGAAGGTGACCCGCTCCTGCTGGCACAGCTCGAGCAGCGGGTGCGGATCCAGGTGCATGCCGGGAAACACCAGCGCCGCGCCGGTGAGCGCCGCCGTGAACGGCAACCCCCAGGCATTGGCGTGGAACATCGGGATCACGGCGAGCACGGTGTCGGCCGGGCCGATGGCGAAGCTGCCGGCCATCGCGGTCGCCATCGAGTGCAGCACCAGCGCGCGGTGCGAGTAGACCACGCCCTTCGATCGTCCGGTGGTGCCCGAGGTGTAGCACATCGCGGCCGCGGTCCACTCGCTCGGCTCGGGGAGCGTGGGCCGCTCCTCGGGCGCGGCGGCGACCAGCGCGTCGTAGTCCAGCATCCCGGCCGGCGGCTCGGCCCCGTCACCGATCACGATGATGTGACGGAAGTCGGCCCTCGCCCGGAACCGCTCCAGCAGGGGGACGAGCGCCTGGTCCACGATCACCACCTGGTCCTCGGCATGCCGGGCGATGTACGCCAGCTCGTCGGGGTGCAGGCGGAGGTTGAGCGTGTGGAGCACCGCACCGAGCAGCGGGACCGCGAAGTAGGCCTCGAGGTGGCGGTCGTGGTTCCAGCAGAGCGTGGCCACGCGGTCGCCCGGAGCGACGTCCAGGGCGCGAAGCGCACTTGCCAGGCGGTGGGCCCGTCGGAGGATGGCGGACCAGGTGGTGCGGAAGACCGCGCCGTCGGCGCGGCGGCTCACCACCGGGCGGTCGCCGAACAGCGCCTCGGCCCGCCGGGCGACGGCGGCGAGGGTGAGGGGGTAGTCCATCGTCAGGCCTAGCACGGGCGGGGGAACCCCGAGTCCGGGTCCAGGCCGACTCCGGGGTCCAGGCTGACTCGCTCGCGCATGCCGTCCCGCATGTCGCTCAATGAACCCCACGCCTCCCCGCCTCCGCAACCCTCGCCGCCGCCGGCACCCCCTGCCTTCCGACAGGTGCTGCCCCCCGCCGTCGGTCCTCCCGCGTGCCAGCGATCGTGAGGCCCCCGCCCGCACCCACGCCCGATGTTCGCCGAGCCACGCCGTCCAATATTGCCGGCGCATGATGACTCGAGGGAACGCGGTCCCACATTTTTCGACCTCAGGAGACGCAGTATGAAGGCACCCATGTTTACTCGCGCGACCGCGGTGGCCGCTCTGTTGGGCGCCGCGCTCGCCCAGGCCTGCGACAGCGGCTCGGACATCAATGCCCCGGGCAACGCGCCCATCCTGCGCACGGTCACCAAGCTGAGCGGTGACGTCGCGGCCCACGTGCCCGAGTTCGCCGCCGCCATCGGCGCGGTGGACAACAAGGGGGCGCCCGGCCGGCACGACGCGACGGGCCGCCGGGGCGTCAACTGGGACGGCGTCCCGGCCCAGTTCAACAACAACGACGCGTTTCCGGCGACGTTCTTCAATCTCACCGCGACCCGAGGCCTCGAGTACCTGACCGCACCCGGCACCGGCCTTCGGGTGAGCGACAACAACTTCGCCGACATCAACCCGACCTACGCGACCGAGCTGGTCCCGTTCAGCAGTCCCCGTATGTTCGCGCCGATCGGGACCAACCGGGCCGAGTTCCGGTTCCGGATCCCGGGCACCGACACCGCGGCGGTGGTGCAGAGCTTCGGTGCAGTGGTGGTGGACGTCGACAAGGCGAGCTCGTCACGCCTCGATGCGTTCGACAAGGACGGCCGGCTGATCGCCACCGTCCCGATCCCGGTGCGGCAGGCTCCCGACGCGTTCAGCCTGGTGGGCGTGCAGTTCGACCGGCCGACGATCGCGCGCGTGGTGCTGACGCTGGGCGACGCCCCGCTCGGCGCCGGGGTGAATGACGTGAGCGAAGGGGGGACGAAGGACGTGGTGGTGCTGGACGACTTCCTCTACAGCGAGCCGCAGCCGGCGGAATAGCGGCGGCGACGCCCCTTCATCCGGGGCCCCTCTTCATCCCGAGCGCAGCGAGGGATCTTGCCGGGGAATGGCTCGAACTCCATCGGCAAGGTCCCTCGCTGCGCTCGGGATAAAGGTCACTGCCCCTTCGCGTGCCCCGCGAAGAACCCCCAGATCAGCTCCGTCGCGTCGATCTCCCGGCTCACCCGTCCCACCCGTCGTCCCGCCTCCGGCCCACCCGGCCAGGTGTGGCCGCCGCCTTCTATAGTGTAAAGCTCGACCGACCGCCCCTCCCGGCAGCTCAGGAACACGGTTCGCCGCACCCGGGTCCCGTCGGCCACCCGGTCGGGCTCATCGGTCGTGACCGGCGTTCCCGTGCATCCCGCCAGGGTTCCCCAGAACCCGATGCTCCGCTCCGCCGAGAGCACCCGCCGCTGCCCGGCGCCACCGCCGAGGTACGGCATGAGCGGGTCGGCCGTGCCCTGGAACGCGATCACGCTCACCGGCGCCCCATGCGCGCAGCCGGGCGCCAGCTCGGCCGGCAATGCGCCCGCCACCGGCGCCACGGCCGCGAACGTGCCGGGGAGGTCGCACGCCAGCCGGTAGGCGAACATCGCGCCGTTCGAGATCCCGGTCGCGTACACCCGGCGAGGGTCGATGCCCAGCTCGCGGCCGAGGGTATCGACCAGCGCCCGCACGAACCCCACGTCGTCATGCGTCGCCGTGGCAAACCCGCGGCCGTCGTTCCACCGCCCCCGCAACCCTTGCGGGTAGGCGACGACGAAGCCCTCGCGCTCGGCGAGCCGGCTGAACCCCGTGTGCGGTGCGATGTCGCTGGCCCGCCCGCCGCCGGCATGAAACACCAGCACCAGCGGTGCCGGGCGGTCCCGGTGCCAGGACGGCGGCACGTAGAGGTAGTAGCGCCGGCTCTCGCCGTTCACCTGAAGCGTGCGTGGCTCACCGGCGGGTGCGTGGGCGGACTGAGCCGAGGCAGGGCCCACACACGCGCCGAGCGCCAGCGCGAACGCGCCCAGCGCCCGGAAGACGGATAGCATGCCGCAATCTAGCCGCGCGCTCGTTGGGCCGAGGGTATCCTGAGTGAAGCGAGCTGTCCCCAGCTCGCTTCACTCAGGATGATCCCCGAACCACACGCGCTCACGCGTCGAGCAGCGGCAGCCCCGGCAGCACCTTCTCGATCGTGATCGGCAGCTCCCGCACCCGCACCCCGGTCGCATTGAACACCGCGTTCGCCACCGCGGCGTTGGCCCCGCAGTTGCCCAGCTCGCCGACGCCCTTGGCGCCAAGCACGTTGGCCTTGTCATCGAAGCCGTCGACCAGCACGGCGTCGATCGCGGGGATGTCGGCGTGCACCGGCACCAGGTACGAGGCCAGATCGTGGTTGATGAAGGCGCCGGTGCGGACGTCCACGATCGCCTCCTCGTGGAGCGCCGAGCTCACGCCGAACGTCATGCCGCCGATGAGCTGGGAGCGCGCCGTCTTGGCGTTGAAGATCCGCCCTGCCGAAAACACGCCCAGCATCCGCCGCAGCCGGATCTCCGCGGTGTCCGCGTCCACCCCGACCTCCGCGAACTGCGCCCCGTAGGTGTGGATCGAATACTTCTTGTAGTTCGGGTCCTCCCTCATCGAGGTGATCGCCCCCTCCGCCTCCAGCCCCTCGGTGGGGACCTTGCCAGCACCCAGGTTCTCGCGCAGCGCCACGCAGGCGTTGTAGACCGCGGTGCAGGTGTTGGTGGCCCCGAACGACCCGCCGGAGCCCGCGCCGGCCGGATAGTTCGAGTCGGCGATCTCGACCCGCACCCGCTCGAGGGCGATGCCCAGCGTCTCGGCCGCGACCTGCGCCACGATCGTGTAAGTCCCAGTGCCGATGTCGGTGATGTCGGACCGCACGATGGCTGTCCCGTCCGGCATCATGCGCACGCTCGCCTTGCTCGGGACCTGGAACTGCATGCGGACGGCAGCTGCCATCCCGTAGCCCACCAGCCACCGGCCGTCCTTCAGGCTCCCTGGTCTGGCTGGCCGCCGCTCCCAGCCGAACCGGCGCGCGCCTTCGCGCATGCACTCGACCAGGCGGCGCTCGCTGAATGGCTGCCCGGTCTCGGGATGGACCTTCGGCTCGTTCAGGATGCGGAGCTCGACCGGATCCCGGCCGAGCGCCACGGCCAGCTCGTCGACGCCCGACTCGACGGCGAAGAGGCCCGGTGCCTCGCCCGGCGCCCGGACGTCCTCGCCGCGCGGCAGGTCGAGCTCGACCAGGCGATGCCGCGTGAGCCGGTTGCGCGCGGCGTACATCGGCCGCGCCGACGTCGCCGTCTGCTCGGCGAACTCCGCGAGGGGGCTGGTGTGCATGGTCACGTCGTGGCCCAGCGCCACCATCCGACCGTCCCGGCTCGCCCCCAGGCGCACCCGCTGGCTCGTCACCGGCCGGCATCCCAGAAGCTGGAAGATCTGCTGCCGCGTCTGCACCACCTTGACCGGCTGCCGGAGTGCCCGCGCGGCGAGCGCGGCGAGGATCGTCTCCGAGTGGATGCCGAGCTTGGAGCCGAACCCGCCGCCGACGAACGGGGTCACGACCCGGATCCGCTCCTCGTCCATCTCGAGCGTGCTGGCGATGCACTTGCGCGCCTCGGCGACGATCTGCGAGCTGGCGTAGGCGGTGAGGCCCTCACCGTTCGGCACCACCAGGCAGGCGTGCGGCTCCATCGGCTGGGAGAACTGGTACGGCGTGGTGTAGATCGCATCCACCTTGACCTCGGCACCCGCGAAGGCGCCGTCGAAGTCGCCGACCGCGCTGTCCGTCGGGAGCCCGGCGTTCACCTTCTTCGGGGCGTAGGCCTGGTCCAGCCGCGCCGCGAAGTCGAAGCGTCCCGGCTCGCCGGCGTAGGTCACCTCGACGAGGCTCGCCGCCGCGCGAGCCTGCTCGTAGGTCGCCGCGACGACCAGCGCCACGGGCTCGCCGTAGTGGTGGACCTCGGCCCCGTCCAGCGTCGGGAACGCGCGCGAGTAGGCCGAGCGGATCGTGGGGTCGGCCTTGCCCTGCGCCGGCGCGTTGCGATGCGTCATCACCATCCGCACGCCCGGCGACCGCTCGGCGCGGGTGGTGTCGATGGTGGTGATGCGACCCTTGCCGATCGTGGCGCCCACGATGAAGCCATAGAGCGGCTGGCCTACGTCCCAATGCTCGGCGGCGTAGGTGGCCCGGCCGCTGGCCTTGAGTGGGCCGTCGATGCGGCTGATCGGCTGTCCGATGATCGCGGTCATGATCCGCGCCCTCCCTCGACCGCATCGGCCACCGTGCGGCACAGGGTGCGCTTGGCCAGCTCAATCTTGAAGTCGTTGTGGCCACGACCCACCGCGCCCTTCATCGCCGCCTCGGCCGCCGTGCGATAGGTGGCCATCTTCGCGGGCCGGCCCACCAGCGCGGCCTCCGCCTCGGGCGAGCGCCAGGGCTTGTGGGCCACGCCGCCGAACGCCACGCGCGCCGCCGCGATTGCGCCGCCTTTCACCGCGACGATGGCCGCGACCGACACGAGCGCGAACTCGTAGGACGCCCGGTCGCGCACCTTCCGGTAGACCTGCCCGCCCGGTGGTGGTGGCGGTAGCGCGACGCCGGTGATCATCTCGCCGGGCTGGAGCACGGTCTCCACCTCGGGCGTCTCGCCCGGCAGGCGGTGGAAGTCCCTGATGGCCACGGTGCGGGTGGCCGCGTTCGGGCCGAGTAGCTCGACCCGCGCCTCGAGCGCCGCCAGCGCAACGGCCATGTCCGACGGATGGGTGGCGATGCATGCATCGCTAGCGCCCAGGATCGCATGGATCCGGTTGATCCCGCCGATCGCGGAGCAGCCCGTGCCGGGGTCGCGCTTGTTGCAGCCGGAGGCCGTGTCGTAGAAGTAGGGGCAGCGGGTCCGCTGCAGGAGGTTGCCGCCGACCGACGCCTTGTTGCGAAGCTGGCCCGAGGCGCCGGCCAGCAGGGCCTCCGAGAGGACCGGATAGCGGGAACGGACCCGCGCGTCGGCGGCCAGGTCGGAGTTCCCCACCTGGGCCCCGATGCGGAGCCCACCGTCCGGCAGCTCCTCGATCTGCCGGAACGGAAGCCGGCTGATGTCCACCAGGTGCGTGGGGTGCTCGATCTCGAGCTTCATGAGGTCGAGGAGGTTGGTCCCACCGCTGATGAACTTGGCGCCGGGGCTGGTCACGGCGGCGATCGCGGCGTCGGCGTCGGTGGCGCGCTCGTAGGTGAAGGGCTTCACGGGCGCGCTCCTTCCGCGACCTCACGGATGGCGGCGACGATGTTGGGATAGGCGGCGCAGCGACAGATGTTCCCGCTCATGCGCTCGCGGATCTCCGCGTCGGTCAGCTCGATGGAGGGCGCGGCCACGTCGGCGGTCGCATGGCTGGGCCACCCCGCCTTCGCCTCGGCCAGCATGCCGACGGCCGAGCAGATCTGGCCGGGGGTGCAGTACCCGCACTGGAAGCCGTCGTGCTCGACGAAGGCGGCCTGCAGCGGGTGCATGGCGCCGGGCTGGCCCAGGCCCTCGATGGTGACGATCTCGTCGCCCTCGTGCATGACCGCGAGGGTCAGGCACGAGTTGATGCGGCGGCCGTTCACCAGCACGGTGCACGCGCCGCACTGCCCGTGGTCGCAGCCCTTCTTGGCGCCGGTCAGGTGCAGGTGCTCTCGAAGTGCGTCGAGCAGGGTCGTTCGGGTGTCGAGATCCGCGGCGTAGTCGGTGGCGTTGACTCGGAGCCGGACGGGGACGGTCGGCGGCGGCGAAGGCGTTCTCGGCGGGGGCTTGGGTCTGGCGGTGGATGTGGGGGTCATGATCTGCTCCGTGAGGATCGCGGCACCATCGTGCGGTGCTCCACCCCCATTGTGCGACGCTTGGCTCGGCGCCGCCAGTAGGCAGGATGCGCCACGAGGGCCGGTCTAGCTACCCGCTCGGGCTCCAGAGTAAGGTTCACCCCATGTCCATCGCCGACATCCGCCGGAACTACGCCCGCGCCCGCCTCGACGAAGCCGACGTGAGCCACGACCCCTTCGTCGAGTTCGCCCGCTGGTTCGCGGAGGCGCAGGAGGCCCAGGTGCCCGAGCCCACCGCGATGACGCTCGCCACCGCCACGCCCGATGGCGTGCCCTCCGCCCGCATCGTGCTGCTCAAGGGATTCGACCAGCGGGGCTTTGTGTTCTTCACCGACTACCGCAGCCGGAAGGCCGGCGAGCTCGAGGCCAATCCCCGGGCGGCGCTGGTGTTCTGGTGGGGCGAGCTGGAGCGGCAGGTGCGGATCACGGGTGGGGTGGCCCTGGCCTCGCACCAGGAGTCCGAGCGCTACTTCAAGACCCGCCCGCTCGGCAGCCGGCTGGGCGCGTGGGCCTCGCACCAGAGCCAGGTGATCCCGGGCCGGGCCGTGCTGGAGGCGGACGTGCGCGAGGTCGAGGAGCGGTTCAAGGACGGCGACGTGCCGTTGCCGCCGCACTGGGGCGGGTATCGGGTGGTGCCGGATACGATCGAGTTCTGGCAGGGGCGGGAGAGCCGGCTGCACGACCGCATCCGGTACATGCGCGAGAGCGGGGGGAAGGGGTGGAGGGTGGAACGGCTGTCGCCGTGAACCTGTCTCGCCCAAGCGCGCGGCGCGCCTCCACGACACGCTCAAGCCCGCACGCGCCCTGTGCCTCCGGGTGGAGCGGGCCGGCGCGCTTCCGTGCCGGGCCGCGGCCGCGGAGGAGCACCCCGCACGGCCATGCGGGATTGGATGCCCCGCGTAGCGCGAGATTCGTTCTTGACCGGTCCTGAACCCGACGCCTATAATGGTGCCTCCCGCACGATTCGCATGGCGTCATGGCTGGAAGCTGCGCGCCGCCACGTTGGCCTGACACACCCGCGGAACCTTCCCCCGAAGCCCCGTCGAAGGATCCGGCCGCGAGGCCGTGCCCATGGTCGAGCAGCGCCTGAGCGATCTCGACCTCCTGGCGTTGAGGACCCGCCGATTCTTCCCGTCGCCCAGCGCGTGGGAAGACCAGGTGTTGTATTTCCTGCTGGTGGACCGGTTCTCGGACGGGAACGAGCAGGGCTACCGCGACGTACGCGGAAACGTCGTCGCGGGTGGCAGCACGCTCCCGTACCGGGACGCCGACCGCAACAACGCGACCCGCAGCGAGCCTGACTCGGCGCGCTGGCGCGACGCCGGAACGCGCTTCGTCGGCGGCACCCTCAAGGGCCTCGCGACCAAGATCGGATACCTGAAGCGCCTCGGCGTCACGGCCGTCTGGCTCAGCCCGGTGTTCAAGCAGGTCCCATCTCAGGAGACCTACCACGGGTACGGCATCCAACACTTTCTCGATGTCGATCCGCGCTTCGGCACGCGCGAAGACCTGTGCGCGCTGGTGACGGCGGCGCACGAGCAGGGGATCTACGTCGTCCTCGACATCGTGTTCAACCACTCGGGCGACGTTTTCGAGTATGCCGCCGACCGCTATCCTGCCGGTGCCGGTGGTGCCATGGACCCGCGCTGGGACGACAGGCCGTACGAAGTGCGGGGATACCGGGACAAACGCGGGAGCCCGACGATCCCGTTCGGGCCGGTGGACCTGGCCGCCCACGCCGATGCCTTTCCGGACGGAGCCATCTGGCCGGCGGAGCTGCAGGCTGAGGAGACGTTTACCCGGAAGGGCCGCATCGACAACTGGGACTTCGATCCCGAGTACACCGAGGGTGACTTCTTCAGCCTCAAGGACATTCACCACGGCCGGGGGAGCCTCGATCGGTACGCGCCCTCCGCCGCCCTCCGCGCCATCTGCGAGGTCTACAAGTTCTGGATCGCGTTCGCCGACGTCGATGGCTTCCGGATCGATACCGTGAAGCACCTCGATCGCGGCGCCACCCGCTTCTTCGCGTCCGTGATCAAGGAGTTCGCCCAGGGCATCGGCAAGGAGAACTTCTACCTGATCGGAGAGATCACGGGCGGCCGAAGCAATGCCTTCCTGACGCTCGAGCTGACCGGTCTCGATGCCGCGCTGGGGATCGACGACATCCCCGACAAGATGGAGTACCTGGCGAAGGGGCTCCGGAACCCCGCCGACTACTTCGATCTGTTCCGGAACTCGGCGCTGCTCAACAAGGAGTCGCACACCTGGCTGCGGAACCGGGTGGTCACCATGTTCGACGACCACGATCAGGTGCGGAAGGGAGAGTCAAAGGCCAGGTTCTGCGCCGACCCGGAGGCACCCAGCGTGGTCCTCAACGTGCTGGCCCTCAACCTCACGACGCTCGGAATCCCGTGCATCTACTACGGCTCGGAGCAGCGCTTCGACGGCCACGGCGGGAGCGATCGGTACATCCGGGAGGCGATGTTCGGCGGGGAGTTCGGCGCGTTCGGCAGCCGGGGGCGTCACGGCTTCGACGAGGACGGACCGGTCTATCGCGAGCTGGGCAAGATCGTCGGCCTTCGCCGCAACCGACTCGCGCTGCGCCGCGGTCGCCAGTACCTGCGTGAGATTTCCGGTGACGGCCACACCTTCGGCCTACCCCGGATGCTCGGCGGGCAGATCCGGTCCGTGGTGCCGTGGTCACGCATCTTCGACGACCACGAGCTGCTGGTCGCGATCAACACCGATTACCACCACCCCACCACGGCGTGGGTCACGATCGATAACGACCTGCATCCGGCAGGCGGTGCGTTGCGCTGTGTGTACTCCTCCGACGCGGCGCAGATCGGCTCGGAGGTCGAGGTGGAAGCGCGAAACGGAAAGGCCGTGCGGCTCACTGTTCCGGCCGCGGGGTGCACGATCTGGGAGTGAGGTTGCGCTGGCCCCTCTTCATCCCGGGCGAAGCGAGGGACCTTGCCTGGACCCGTTCGAACTATTCCCGGGCAAGGCCCCTCGCTTCGCTCGGGATGAAGACCCGGCCTGCCTACGGCTCCCGCCACCGTGCCCCCTCCCGGGCGATGAACTCGTCCGCCACCGCCGGTCCCCAGCTCCCCGCCGCGTAGTTGGGGAAGTGCTCCGGCCGCTTGCTGTCCCAGAAGTCGATGATGGGATCGACCACCGACCACGCGGCCTCCACCTCGTCGCTCCGGGTGAACAGCGTCGCCTCGCCCAGCATGCAGTCGAGCAGCAGCGTCTCGTACGCGTCGTGGTCCAGGTCGCCGAACGCCTCGGCGTAGGCGAAGTCCATGTCCACCGACGCGGTTCTCACGTCGATGCCGGGCACTTTCACCTCGAAGCGCAGCGCGATGCCCTCCTTGGGCTGCACCCCGATGGCCAGGGTGTTGGGCTCCATGGTCTCGCCCGGCGGCATGGGGAACATCATGTGCGGCGGCTTCCGGAACTGGATGGCGATCTCGGTGGCCCGCCGGGGCAGGCGCTTGCCCGATCGGAGATAGAACGGCACGTCGTGCCAGCGCCAGTTGTCGATCATGAAGCGGATGGCGCCGTAGGTCGGCGTGGCGCTGTCGGGAGCGACATCCGGCTCCTGCCGGTAGCCGGGGACGGGCTTGCCGTCGATCGTCCCGGGCCCGTACTGGCCCCGCACCGAATAGTCGTGCATCACGGCGGGTGTGATCGGCCGGATGGCGCGCAGGGCCTTCACCTTCTCGTCGCGCACGGCGTCGGCGCTGAAGGTGACCGGCGGCTCCATGGCCATCAGGCTCAGGAGCTGCAGTAGGTGGTTCTGGAACATGTCCCGCACCACCCCGGCTTCCTCGTAGTACTTGCCCCGGTGCTCGACCCCCACGCTCTCCGCGGCCGTGATCTGCACGTGGTGCACGTGCGAGCGGTTCCAGATCGGCTCGAAGATCGAGTTGGCGAACCGGAACACCAGGAGGTTCTGCACCGTCTCCTTGCCCAGGTAGTGATCGATGCGGTACACCTGGTGCTCGGCGAAGGCGCGCCGGACGCAGGCGTTGAGCGCCACCGCGCTCTCCAGGTTCCGGCCGAATGGCTTCTCGATGATGATGCGGACCCAGGGCCGCTGCTTGGGATCGGGGACCCTGGGCGCGATCCCCGATTCGGCCAGCCGGTTGATCGCCTCGGCGTAGAGGCTCGGCGGGATGGCCAGGTAGAACAGGTGCCCGCTGCCACCGGGCAGCACCGCGTCGATGTCGCTCAGCCGCTGGCGCAGCGCGGCGTAGGTGGCCGGGTCGTCCAGCTCCCCGGCGAGGTAGTGGAGATGGCCCGCGAACCGGCGCGCCGCCGCCTGGTCGATGCCGGCCCCGTTGGGCGCGAAGGTCCGGAGCGAGTTGCCGACCTGGGTGCGGAACCACTCGTCGTCGCCCTGGCCGCGCGCGACGGTGATGACGGCGAAGTCGTCGGGCAGGAGCCCGTCGCCCATGAGGTGGAACAGCGAGGGCATGAGCTTCCGGTGCAGCAGGTCGCCGGCGCCGAAGATGACCAGCGTGCAAGACTCGGCCCGCCGCAGCTCGGGTTGGGGCGCCGGAACGGTTGCCGGCTCGGCGACCGCGAGGGTCGTGGAGGCGCGGGCCGTCACGTGGACTTCACCGCGTGCCCGCCGAACTCGTTCCGGAGCGCGGCGATGACCTTGGCGCCGAACGAGTCGGCCTGGCGCGACCGGAACCGGGCCAGCAGCGACAGCGTGATGACCGGCGCCGGCACGTCGAGGTCGATGGCCTCCTGCACCGTCCAACGCCCCTCGCCCGAGTCCTCGATGTATCCCTTGAGCGCCGACAGCTCCACATCCTTCCCGAACGCCCGCTCGGCCAGCTCGTTGAGCCACGAGCGGACCACGCTGCCCCGGTTCCACACCGCCGAGATCTGCTTGAGGTCGAGCGTGAAGTCCTTCGACGCGTGCAGGATCTCGTAGCCCTCGGCGTAGGCCTGCAGCAACCCGTATTCGATGCCGTTGTGGATCATCTTGACGTAGTGGCCGGCGCCCGGCGGGCCGACATGGGCGTAGCCCTCGGGCGGCGCCAGGGTCTTGAAGATCGGCTCGCAGCGCTTGAACGCCTCGGGTGACGCGCCGATCATCAGGCAGTAGCCGACCGTGAGGCCCCAGATGCCGCCGCTGGTGCCGGCGTCGATGAACTCGATGCCCCTTTCCTTGAGCCGGGCGGCGCGGCGGATCGAGTCCTTGAAGTTCGAGTTGCCGCCGTCGATGATGACGTCTCCCTTGGCGAGCGCGGGCACCAACTGGTCGATCGTGCTCTCGACCGGCGCCCCGGCGGGCACCATCACCCAGATGACGCGCGGCACCTTGAGCTGGGCGCAGAGATCGGCCAGGTCCTTGGCCGCGGCCGCTCCCATCCCCACGTGCGCCTCCACCGCGTCGGCGCTGCGGTCGAACACCACCACCTGGTGCCCGCCTTGCAGCAGGCGTTGCACCATATTGCCGCCCATCCGGCCCAGGCCGATCATGGCGAGCTGCATCGAACACGTCTCCTCTCATCGCGAGTCATATCAGCGAGTCATCCTGAGCGAAGCGAAGGAGCCATGAGC
>JBOHSB010000048.1:0-8469 GCA_050733015.1 Gemmatimonadales bacterium | reverse complement strand
CCCCGGAGGCGCGCCTCGTCTTTCACTTCCCCCTCTTCGATCTTCGCGTAGTGGGAGAGCCGCTCCAGGTACCCGTCACACGCCGCGCGGAGCGCCGCGTCCTTCACGCGGCCCACCGCGAGGACGCGGTACTGCATCAGGCATACATCCCACGCAGCCGGTGCATCGCGGCCACCCGGTCGATGGCGAGCATGTACGCCGCGATGCGGGTATTCACCTTGTGCTTGTCGGCCAGCGCGACCACGTCGTTGAACGACTTCACCATGATCTGCTCGAGCCGGCTGTTCACGGTCGCCTCGTCCCAGAAGTAGCCGCCCCGGTCCTGCACCCACTCGAAGTAGCTGACGGTGACGCCGCCGGCGTTGGCCAGGATGTCGGGAACGACGAAGACTCCATTGCTTTCGAGGATCTTGTCGGCGCCGGCGGTGGTGGGGCCGTTGGCGCCTTCGCAGATGATCCGGGCCTTGATATCGCCGGCGTTGGCGCTGGTGATGACGTTCTCGAGCGCGGCCGGCACCAGCACTTCACAGTCGAGAGTCAGGATCTGCTCGTTGGTGATGTGCTCGGCCTCCTTGTACTCGCTCAGATACCGGTGCTGCTTGACGTGCTGCTGGAGCTCGCGGATCCGGAGCCCCTTCGGATTGTATACGCCGCCAGACTTGTCGCTCACCGCCACGATGGTGAGGCCCATCTCCTCCATGAGCTGCGCCGCGATCGAGCCGACGTTGCCGAATCCCTGCACCGCGACGCGCGCGCCCTCGACCGGCATATGGAGCCGTTTCAGCGCCTCGCGGGTTACGATCATGCAGCCGCGACCGGTCGCTTCGCGCCGGCCGAGCGAGCCGCCCATCTCGACGGGCTTGCCGGTGACCACTGCAGTCACCGTGTGGCGCTTGTGCATGGAGTAGGTGTCCATGATCCACGCCATCATGCGCTCGTTGGTATTCATGTCGGGGGCGGGAACGTCCGAGTCGGGTCCGAGGGTCTCGATGATGGCGGAGGTATAGCGGCGGGTGATGCGCTCGAGCTCGGCGTTGGAGAGGGTGGCGGGGTCACATATCACACCGCCCTTGGACCCTCCGAACGGAATGTTGACGACCGCACACTTCCACGTCATCCAGGCGGCGAGCGCCTTCACCTCATCGAGAGTGACGTTGAGATCGAACCTGATCCCGCCCTTGGCCGGACCGCGCGACGTATTGTAGAGCACGCGATAGCCCGTATACACCTCGACGTCCCCATTGTCGCGGAGGATCGGCACCGCGACGATGATCTGCTTCTCCGGAGTCCGGAGCACCTTGTAGTGCCCGGGGTCCAGACTCAGCCGCTGCGCGGCGTAGTCGAAGCGGGACATCATTGCCTCGAACGGATTCTCCTCGTTCAGGAACCGGTCCTTGTCGGGACGAATGAGCGCTTGAGGCGGACGAGCAGCGGTACTCATAGATGGTCCGGGGTTCTCCATAGTGGGTTACAGGTCTTCGACCGGGGTCACGACGGCATCCAGCGCGGCGGTGATCCTGTCACCACCGTCCTCCCATACCAGATCGAGCACCGCTACCAGCGGCTCGGGCGCCGATGCCGGCCAGCGGTCGCGGAGCTTGACGGCGTCCTTCTGCGTGATCACCACGTGGTCGGCGCGGCGCGCCGCATGGGCGAGCCAGGCTACGTCCTCGTCGCGATAGTCGTGATGGTCGCGCCACGTGGCCACCTGAACCGCCGCGCCGGTCGCCTTGGTTTGCGCCACGAACGCGTCGGGATCGGCGATCCCGGATGCGGCCACCACTCGTTTGCCGGCCAATGATGCCGCCGGGTGCCGGATGCCCGAGACCAGTCCCTCGAGGTACCGGAGGCCGAGGTGGGCGACCGCCACCGGCCGGCCGGTGCGCGCGGCAAGATCATGGGCCAGAGACATGGCGGCGTCCTTCGTGGCGCGCTTCCGGGTGACGATGAGGGCGTCGGCCCGGTCGAGGGCATCCCACCCTTCACGCCAAGGGCCCGCCGGCAGGGGCCACCGGACTGCGCGCGTCGTCTCGGCGCTCACGACCGCGATGTTGAGGTCGCGCCGCACGTCGAGGCGCTGGTAGGCGTCGTCCAGCACCAGCACCTCCGCCCCGCCCGCGAGCGCCTGCTCCGCGCCGGCGGCGCGATCGGGATTGGCGACCACCACCGCTTCCGGCACGTCGTGCTGGTGAACCAGTGTCTCGTCGCCGCCATACCCCCGCAGCAGGATGCCGGGCGTGAGCCCGCCGGCCACGTAGTGGCGGGCGATCCAGATTGCCACCGGCGTCTTGCCCGACCCGCCGACAGTGAGGTTTCCCACCGCCACCGACGGCAGTGGCAGGTCGCGCACCGCAAGCCATCCCTGTCGGTACGCCAGGCCCCGCACCGCCATTGCGCCGCGCCAGAGCCCCGAGACGGGGAGGAGTGCCAGGCGGGCCAGGCGCGCGTCGGGGCGGCGGCTGGTCCAGAGCCAGCGCATCACCCGGTGACTGTCACCCCGTCTCGTCATGGCGCCAACCCCGCGATCTCGTTCAGGCGTTCCACCGCGTCAGCCACTCCCTGCGCCAGGCCGTCTTCGCCCCCGGCAACCTCGAACGGGCGGCCGTACCTGATCCGCACCCGTGCGGCGGGTTTGGGAATGAGAAAGCGGTCCCACGAATTTAACCGCCACGCCCGGTCGGCCTCGGCGTGGAGTGGCACGACTACCCCTCCGCCGCGCTGCGCCGCCGCCACCACGCCGGGCTTGATCTCCCGGCGGGGACCCTGGGGCCCGTCGGGAGTAAAGGCCACGGCCCGGCCGGCCTGCAGCTCGCGCACCGCCCCGAGCAGCACTCGCGCCGCTCCTCGCGTGCTCGACCCTCGCACCGCTCCGTAGCCGAGGGTAGCGGCGAAGTCGGCGAGGTACTGGCCGTCTCTCGCCTCGCTCACGACTATGGTGATCGATTGCCGCCGGTGCTGCCAGAGGAGCGGCAGGAGCGCCTCGTGCCAGAGGAGGAACACATGGGGCCGGCGTGCTTCGTACAGCAGCCGCCACCGCTCCTCGTGCTCCGTGCGGATGCGCCACGACGCGGCGAGCACCCTGACCGCTGGACTCACCAGCGCACGCACGACGTGCGGTGGAACTCTCAGCGGCGTGCGCAGAGAAGCTCGTCGGCCAGGGCCACCACCCGGGTCGTGGCGCCGGGCGCGCCGAGGCGGGCGCGGACGAGGGCAAGTCCCTCACGCTGCATGACCGTGACCGGATTCCCGGGGTCGAGCAGCGGACGCAGCGCGTCGGCCAGTGGTCCCGCCTCCGCGCGCGCCTGCAGCAGCTCGGGGACCACCTCGCGCTCCGCCACGAGGTTCACTAGGCTCACCCACTTCACCGTCCGGAGGCGCTGGAACATGAACCAGGTGAACGGGTGCACCTTGTAGGCGACCACCATCGGCGTATCGGCCAGCGCCGCCTCGAGCGTGGTCGTACCGGACTTGGCGAGCGCCGCATCGGCCGCGGCGAAGAGCGCCACAGGGTCACCGCGAAGGATCTCGATCGGCCCGGGGTCGGGATACTGCCCGTTCGCCGTGGCGGCCACCAGCACGCGATCGCACCGCCCTTCGGCCAGCAATTGGAGCGCCGCATCGCGAAACGGTCGCCACAGACGGCTGATCTCCTGGGCGCGGCTGCCCGGAAAGATCCCGAGCACCCGGCTCTCGAGCGCCACACCCAGCCGCTGTCGTGCCGCATCGCGACTCGGCCACGGGTCGCCATCGACGAGCGGGTGGCCCACGTATTCGCTGCGCAATCCCAGATTGCCGAAGAAGCGCTGCTCAAACGGGAGCACCACCGCCAGCCGGTCGACCGCGGCGGCGAATCGGCGGGCGCGCCCCGGGCGCCAGGCCCAGAGCTGGGGCGCAATGTAGTAGAGCACCTTGGTTCCCGCCTCGCGCGCGGCCTCGGCGACGCGAAGGTGAAAGCCGGGGTAGTCGATGAGAATTACCAGGTCGTAACGCCCGGCGCGGAAATCGTTGCGCAGGGCGCGGAGCAAGCGCAGGTGGGCGCCGAGCTTGGTGACCACTTCGACCAGCCCGAACGCGGCCAGGCCCTCGATCGGATAGCGGATGACCGCCCCGGCCTGGGCCATTCTCGGGCCGCCGAGCGCCTCGATGGCGGCGTCGGGGTAGCGCGCCCGCAACGCGCCGACGACGCCCGCACCGTGGAGGTCACCTGAGGGCTCGCCGGCGGACACGAAGATGCGGGGGGTGGGTCGTGCGATCATCCGGCCGAGAAGGCCGCGAGCCGCGACGTCCTCACCGCGTCGGCCACTCGCAGGGCAAGGGCAAGGGCTGATCGCCCCTCTTCACCCCGCACGACGACGTCCCGCTCGCCTTGCACGGCATGGACGAAGCTCTGGAGCTCGAGGGCCAGGGCATCGGCCTCGGGGGCTTCGAGAACGATGCGCTCGACCACGTCCGACAGCGCCTCGCCCGTCCCCGGCTGCCACCCTGCTTTCACACGCATGAACTCCCCCGCTCCGCTCGCAAGATCGAGAGAGAGGTATCCGTTCGGCTGGAAAAGGCGCAGGCGGCGGACCCGCTCGCGCGAGACGCGCGACGCGGTGGCGAGCGCCACGGCGCCGGTGGCAAACTCGACCCGGGCATTGGCCAGATCGAGGTGCGAGGAGAGCAGCGAGAGGCCTGACGCCCGCACCTCGACCGCCTCGGCGCCGCCGGTGAGATGCAGGACCAGGTCGAGGTCGTGGATCATGAGGTCGAGCACGACGGCGACGTCGGTGCCCCGGGGCTGGAACGGGGCCAGGCGCTGGCTCTCGATGTAGCGGGGTCCGTCGAGATACGGCTCGGCGGCCCGGAGCGCGCGGTTGTAGCGCTCGATGTGGCCCACCTGGAGCTGCACCCCCCGCGCGCTCGCCTGTGCGATCATGGCGTCGGCCGCGGCCAGCGAATCGGTGAGCGGCTTCTCCATGAGCACGGGCACACCCCGCTCCAGCGCGCGTATCCCGACTTCGGCGTGCGCCGGTGTCGGAACGGCCACCGTGACCGCTTCGATCTGTGCGAGCATCTCGTCGAGGTCGGTGAAGCTCCGGGTGCCGAACTCCGACGCGATCGCCGCCGCGCGTGCTCCGTCGGTGTCGCATACGCCGACGAGGCGCACCTCGTCGAGCTGCGCCAGGTGGCGCGCATGATGGCGGCCAAGGGCGCCGACTCCGACCACGCCCACCGGGAGGCGCGCCCTCATGCCGGCACGCCACGCTCGGACGAGGCCACAAATTCGAGGAAGTGCTCGACCTCGGGAAACTGCGGGATGTCGGCGCGGGCGCGCTCCAGCGCCTGGGAGAGATTGAGCTCGGAGTTGAAGAAAAGCCGGTAGGCTCGCTTGAGGGCGGCCACGGTGTCGCCGGAGAATCCGGCGCGCTGCAGGCCGATGGAATTGAGGCCGTACAGCTCCATCGGGTTGCCGACGGCCTTCACGTACGGCGGGATGTCCTGATTGACCCTCGACCCCCCACCGACGAAGGCGTGGGTGCCGATGGTGACGAACTGATGCACCGCATTCAGGCCGCTCAGCACCGCCCGGTCGTGCACCGTCACGTGGCCGGCGAACTGCGTTCCGTTGGCGATCACCACCTCGTCACCGACGTGGCAATCGTGGGCCAGGTGAACGTAGCTCATGATGAAGCACCGCTCGCCAATCGTGGTCTTGAAACTCTGCGAGGTGCCGCGATTGATGGTCGTGTATTCCCTGATGATCGTCCCCGCCCCCACCTCCACCCACGTCTCCTCGCCGCGATACTTGAGGTCCTGTGGCGCCCCGCCGAGAATCGACCCGTCGCCGACGCTCACGTTCTCCGCCAGGCGGACGTTGCACTCGAGCCGCGCCCGGGGCCCGATACGGCAGCCGTCGCCAACGGTCACCCGCTCGCCCAGCATGGCCCACGGGCCGATCTCGACTCCCTCCCCGAGCTGCGCGGTGGGGTCGACGATTGCCGTGGGATGGACGGTCACCGTCACCGGTCGACCACTCTCGCCATCATCTCGGCCTCGGCGACGACGTTGCCGTCGACGTACGCCACCCCCTTCATCCGGCAGGTGCGCCCGCGATTCTGGATCATCTCGAGCTCGCAGCGAAGCTGGTCGCCGGGTAGGACAGGCCGGCGAAACTTCACGTTGTCGAGCGACATGAAGTACACGACTTTCTGGTCGGGGTCCTCGATGGTGCCGAGGAGCAGCATGCCTCCCACCTGCGCCATGGCCTCGATGATGAGCACCCCCGGCATGATCGGGTGGCCCGGGAAATGACCCTGGAAAAACGGTTCGTTGATCGTCACGTTCTTGATTCCGACGATCCGCTTCGTGCCCTCCACCTCCAGGATCCGGTCGACCAGCAGGAACGGGTACCGATGGGGGATGACGTCGAGGATCCGGCCGATGTCCATCGCCACGCCTCCGTCGCGCTGTCCGGTTCGAGTGAGCCATCGGGCCAGCGCAATATTGCCCTGGTGACTCGGCCTGGTCGCGATCACGTGCGCCTGCACCCGGCCACCGACCAGCGCCAGGTCTCCCAGAATGTCGGCCGACTTGTGGCGGACGAACTCGTCCGCCCAGCGCAGCTCGCCGCCCACCAGTCCCTCCTCGGAGAGTACCAGGGTGGACTCGAGCGCGGCGCCCAGCGCCAGTCCCCGCGACCGAAGTGCCTCGGCTTCGTGCAGGAAGCCGAACGTGCGGGCGCCGGCCAGCTCGCGGCTGAACTCCTCGGGCGTGATGTCGTAGCTCCCCGACTGGCGCCCGATGAGCGGGTGCTGCCATTCGATGGTGGTGGTGAGCCGGAGCGACCGGAACGGCGCCACTACGTACGTCGAATCGCCCTCGGAAAGCTGGAAGGGCGCAAGCACGCGATAGATGACCGGCTCGCCGGGCTGCTCGAGGATGCCCGCGGCCTGGAACGCGTCGAGGTACGGTGTGAACGAGCCATCGCCGATCGGCGGCTCCGGGCCGTCGAGCTCCACCGTCATGTCGTCGATCTGCAGCGCCGCCGCCGCGGCCAGGAGGTGCTCCACCGTCTGCACCGCCCCCTCACCCGAGCCGAGAACTGTCCGCCGCTCCGTCGATTGCACCTCGCCGAGCCGGGCGGGAATCGGGAGGGCTGACGGAAGGTCGATACGGCGGAAAATGATGCCCTGACCGCCAGGAGCGGCAACGCAGCGGGCCGTCGTTTCGCGCCCGGTGTGCAGGCCGATGCCTCGCACCTCCGCAACGCCTGCAAGGGTGCGCCTACTCATCGGTGGACCTGGTGGGCACGATTCTCTCGATGTCGACGATGATCGGGGCGAGCCGATAGAGGGCCGCCTGGGCCCGGAGGAACTGCCGGTGCGGACGCGCGGGATGCCCGCTGAACGACGCGCCGGCAGGGATGTCGCCGAAGACGGCGCTCTTGGCGGCAATGCGCGCCCCGTCGGCAATCGTCAGGTGGTCGGTAACTCCGACGTGGCCGGCCAGGATGACGTCGTTGCCGAGGCGCGTGCTTCCCGCCACCCCCACGCCGGCCATCAGCAGGCACCGCTCCCCGATGCGAACATTGTGCCCCACATGCACCAGGTTGTCCAGCTTGGTTCCCCGGCCCACCACCGTGTCGTCCACGCTCCCCCGGTCGACCGTGGAGTTCGACCCGATCTCGACCTCGTCCTCGATGATGCACACGCCGACATGGGGAATCCGGTGATGGCCGCTCGCATCGGAGAGGTAGCCGAACCCATCACCGCCAATCACGGCGCCGGCCTTGAGCACCACGCGGTGGCCGATCCTGGTCTCGCGGTAACAGACGACCCGCGGGCCGATGACGGTGTCGTCGCCGACTGTCACACCATCGCCGAGAGACGATCCTTCGCCCACCTGGCAGCGGTCGCCGAGCCGTACGTCGCGGCCCAGCACCGCGAAGGGACCGATGGTCACGCCGCTGCCGAGGACGCAGCCCGGTCCGATGCGCACAGTGGGATCGATGCCAGGCGAGGCCGGCGCCGGCGGAAAGAGCCCGCCGATGGCCCGCACCAGCGCACGGTACGGATCGCGGACCACGATGCGGGCCGGCGGACCGCCCTCGGCCGCTGCCAGCGATTCGGGAACCAGCACGGCTCCAGCGCTCGATCCCTTGAGCTGGTCGGCGTAGCGGGCGGAGACGGCGAGCGAGAGGGCGTCCGGTCCGGCACGATCCAGCGGGCGGACGGAGTGGAGCACCACCCCCCCATCGCCAAGCAGGCGGCCGCCGACAAGATCGGCGACCGCCTGGGCAGTCATCCCCGTGGATCCCACAGGCTCAGGTACCCGACTTGAGCTGCTGAACGACCTTCTGGGTCAGATCCAGCGACTTGTCGGCCGTGACGATGCCGCTGTTCGGTGCGCTCACGTCGAAGATCATCGCATAGTTCCCGGCGGCCCGGATGCCCTCGATGACGCTGTTCACCTTGGTCTGGATGGGGT
>JBOHSB010000047.1:0-14067 GCA_050733015.1 Gemmatimonadales bacterium | reverse complement strand
CGTGATGTTGTCGAGGATGTCGTCGCGCGTGAGGCCCTCAGACTGTCCGTCAAAGACGCGCGCGATGAGTTCATAGCTGCGCATGTCGTGATCAAGGAAATACGCTGCCAGGCCGACCGGTGAATCCACGATTCCGTACAACGTCTGCGGGCGCAATCCCATCTGGTAACCGTATCCGATGCCCTTTTGATATACGAACTGCAAACGATCGTAAGCGAGTTTCTCGTCGGCTGAGAGACCCGATGGCGCCGGCGCCCCGGAAAAAGCCGCGTTGTTAATGTCGTCCGGAAACACGCCAGGCATGTTGGTGTGAATGCCGAGCAACTCCGGAGGCGCAAGCAGACCCATTTGTTCGGTGATGACCGCGCCCCAGTCACCGCCTTGCGCCGCGAATTTCGTGTACCCGAGGCGCTTCATCAGCACGACCCAGGCACGCGCGATGTGAGCGGGGTCCCAGCCGGTGGTGGTCGGTTGTCCTGAGTATCCGTAGCCCGGTATTGACGGGATCACCAGGTGGAAAGCATCCGATGCGCTCGCTCCATGTGCCGTGGGATTGGTCAGTGGATCGATAATCTTCATCTGCTCGACGATCGATCCGGGCCATCCGTGCGTGACGATGAGCGGCAACGCATTCTCGTGCTTCGAACGCACGTGAATGAAGTGAATGTCCAGGCCATCGATCGTCGTGATGAAATGCGGGAGGGCCTTGAGTCTCGCCTCGCACTTGCGCCAATCGTAGTCCTTCGCCCAGTAGCGCGCGAGCGCCTGCATGGTCTTGAGCTGTACGCCTTGCGACTGATCGGCGACGGTCTCCTTCTCGGGCCAGCGCGTGGCCGCGATACGCACACGCAGCTCCTCGAGCTCCGCCTCGGGGGTGGTCTCGATCTTGAATGGCCGGATCGCTGTGGCTCCGGCTGGCTTTTCGGTTACGACAGGCATGGGGGTTCCTTTCTCCTGGGTGTCGTGATGCCGCGAAGCCTACTCCTCTCATTGGCGCGTCGCGCGCGTCGAAGGTCCTGGCTCAAAAACACCACCGCCGAGCTGGCGTGTACGCAGCTCGGCGGTCTTGAGGTCCTTCGTGGCGTCCTAACTCCGGCGTCGCGGAGGAGGTGAGGACCCGTGGCTTTGCGGCCCCGGCTTTCGCCGGGTGTGCGTCGATCGGTTTGTAAGGGGCACCAACATAGGCCAGGGGATCGGAGCGGTCAAGAGCGGCAAGGCTGCTCATGTCACGGGCCAGTAACGGAATCGCTCCAGGGGCGATGGGGTATGCCTGGCGCCGGTTGGGTCGAGGCAGGTCTGCGTCGAACAGATCGCCGTGCGGTTTAAGCCCGTCGGGCGGGATCTCCCCTTGGAGATGAAGGCCAGGCGATGCGCTACGACGTGGTCGGTGAGGACGCGACCGTTCGGATACCCAGCGGGTTTAGACGGTTATCACTCATCATGTCAGGCAGGAGCGCTGTTGCTTTCGGAGCCGGGCTTGACGATCGACGTTGCGGGCGCTGGACGGAATTAGCTGAATCCATCAACGCACCGGAAGATACTTGTCGGTCTTCGTGGCGGGCATGCACCGGTTAACCAGATTGATGGCCGCGGAGTCGACCGCGCACGGCAGGGCAATGTTGCAGACTGCGTAGAACGCCGGGTAGTCGATAAACGCGCTCGCGCAGCCACAGTCGTGATAGCAGTCGCGGTGATGCTTCCAAATGATCAGACAGGCGATGTCGATGTCCATCGGCGGGTCATCAGGCTTGCGGTCGCGGTATTCGCTCGCCAACAGACTCCACATCTTGTCCTGAAGGCAGTGCCGAACGCAGTTATTGTGCGGCTCGTCCGGGGTCACCAGGCAGGAACAATGCGCATTGTTCGTATAGACCCGGCCGAAGATGTCGCGCGCTAGCCCGGTAGAATAGGCGGCGCAGTGAGCTTCGCTCGGCCCGAACTTCGGATTGTACGGAAAGCTTTCGTTTCCCTCCTGAAACTGAGGCTTCGCGGCGGCGACTCGCCGGATCAGGATACTCCGGTTCTGTGCCCTATCCGCGCGCGTCGCGTTCGAGGCGACGTATTGGTCCACCGGCGCCGCACCGCAGGAGCGGATCAAGTCAGGGTAGGTCTTCGGCGTGGAGGCATAGTGAGCCTGCACCCCGGCGCAGAACTTGGTTGCTCGAAGCTGGCGAAGGCCGGCATTGTCCACCCGCGGTCCGGCGAAACAATCCGAGAAACCTAGCACCTCCAGCGGATCTTGACCCGCGACGTAGATAAAGTGGCCTTGCATCAGGCTGGTCTCGATCTGGGAAATGAATTTACCCGCTTCAGCCTCTGAGATCTCGCTGCCGCCGATTGGGAACCCAAAGATCAGCCATTCCTGTTGCGGGATCCTCTCGACCAAGCGAAGCTGCGCCTTGGCCGCCTCCTCTCTCTCGTTGCGTTCCATGGGCGGGCACGCCTCCGTTTGTGGAGACTCCTTGCCGCCCTTCGGTTTGCGCTGGAGCCGCCCCGGCTCGGCAACGCCGAATGGCCGGAGGCCGCCCTCCTTCGCGCCCTCGCCCGCCGTCTCCGCCGGAGAGAGCGTTGCTACCGGCGGGGCGCCCCCCTGTTGCACGACGTGTGTCAGCTCGTGCGCCAGTAACTTCCGCCCTGCTGTCGTAGAGGGCGCAAAGCGGCCGCTGCCGAAAACGATATCGCTTCCAAATGTGAAGGCTTGTGCCTGCACGGCATCCGCAGCGTGGCTCGCGCGGGGGTCGGCATGGATGCGCACCCGGCTGAAGTCGTGTCCGAAATGCGGTTCCATGAACGCGCGGGTCTGGGGATCGAGCGACCGGGCGGGTGAACGCAGCACGTCGTGCACTATCGGCGGAGCAACACCGCCCGCCACCGGGGCGGCGCCGTCAAGGCTCATGCGCTGTAGCGACTGGCGTTTCTTCCTGCATGCCTCACATTCCCCCGTGGGGCCCGGCGTACCGCCGCAGACGCATTTGCGCTGCACGCTCGGCTCCGGCATGCGCAAGATTCGCTCGGACACGCGATCGGCTTCTTGTTCGTAGTTGTCTCCCGGTGTGTTGATCGCGAGGTTCGTCGGTAACGGCTTTACGCCAGAAGCATGTATGGGAACTCCGCTAAGATCATGCCCGAAGCGAGGTGTCGCCGTTCCCGTCGAGTCGGCTGCGAGTTCCCCAGCATCGGTCTGCAGCATCCGCTGCACCGCTTGATTGCCAATCGTGCGCCCTACGTGAAGGAGCGAGGTCAGCCCAAGGCCTTGGCCAAAATGTGTTCGACCGAGTCCCGGAGACGTTACCGGTGTCTGCTGAGCCGTCTTCGGTCCTTGCGCGAAAGTGCGCATCGCGGATCTCCACCTCGTTCGTTTGGAAGCCCAGCCCGGCGTATGAAAGTGTCAATCGAGCGGCCGTCTGTCCGAGAATCTGGCTGGTTCCACCTCCACAGCCGCCCCCGTGGTCCGGTGGAGATGCGCGAACGGTCTTCTGCAGTAGTGTGCGGGAGCTGCGCCTTCTCCCAGATGGGGGTGTGTCCACGCCGCAGTCATTGAGGCGCCAATCCGGATATCTTCCCTTGAGAGAAGGTCATAACTCTTCCCCCTAATCGTTCTGCTCGCTAGGCCCATTTTGCGACACGGAGGGGCTGTTTTGCGACACTCGAACTCCATTTGGGTCCCGCTGTGTCCTGCCCCCATTCCTCGGACCGTTTATGGGTATCAGCTGGGAGCGCCTCGTGGCCAGCCGTACGGGATAGCGCATGGGTAGGGCCAGGGCGAGCGCCGACCTCTCCGCCTGACCGCCCCCTGAGCCCCGAGCCCTATGTCCTCAGCCCCCATCCTCAATCACCCCACGGCGTCCCAGACTCGCGCCGTACCCGAGCGGGGACTCGATACGTCCAGCGGGCTGGACTTCGTGGCGAAGCGCCTGGCGCTTGAGGGCAAGACGCTCTTCCTCGCGTCGTTCGGGTTCTACCTCTTCCTTCTCGCCAACATGGTGCTGGTCGGCGGCGCCCCGTTCGTGGCCGTGGTTCGGGGACCGGTCGCGCTCGGCCACCTCTGTGCCAGCTGGACGATGGGCCTGCTCTGGCTGCTGGCCAGCCGGGCCCGGCTCTCGCGGCGAAGCCTGGGTGCCCTCGATGCCATCAGCATTGTCGTGGGCGGCAGTTTCCTGTCCCTCATGACGCTCCAGGATGAGGGACAGATCCTTCAGACCCTGCTGGCCCTGATGGTCACCGTGATGGTCCGCGCGATCCTGGTGCCCTCCAGGCCGAGCCGAACGATGGTGCTCTCGGCCTTCGCCTTCGTCCCCACAGTGATCGTCTGCATCGCGCGCCATCACCCGACGCAGCTCCTACCCGGATTCACCCCGGGGTTTCAGAAGCTGCACATGACCTTGAACACGGTGCTCTGGAGCGTCCTGGGCACCACGCTGGCCACCATCGTCTCACGCGTCATCTACGGACTGCGGCAGCAGGTCGCCGAAGCGAATGAGCTGGGCCAGTACATCCTCGAGGAGCCGATCGGTGGCGGCGGTATGGGCGAGGTCTGGCGCGCCCGGCACCGGCTGCTGATCCGGCCGGCTGCCATCAAGCTGATCCGCCCGCGGGCGCTGCCCGCGATGGCCGGCGATTCCGAGCTGCTCATGCGGCGCTTCGAGCGCGAAGCGCGCGCCACCGCCGCGCTCAAGTCCCCGCATACCGTCCAGCTCTACGACTTCGGCGCCACCGAGGACGGCCGCCTGTACTACGTCATGGAGCTGCTCGACGGCCTCGATCTCGACACCCTGGTCAGGCGGTACGGGCCGCTGCCTGCGGAGCGAGTCATCCACATCCTCCGTCAGGTCTGCTCCTCGCTCCAGGACGCGCATGGGAACGGCTTGGTGCACCGTGACATCAAGCCGGCGAACGTGGTGGTGAGTCGCGCGGGCACGACGTTCGATTTCGTCAAGGTGCTCGACTTCGGGCTGGTCAAGCTCGACACCGCGCGGCGGGCCGAGGACGATGCGGTAGCCAAGCTCAGCACCGAGGGCAGCACCAGCGGCACTCCGGCGTTCATGGCGCCGGAGGTCGTGCTCGGCGACGCCGTCACCGATCATCGGGTTGACCTGTACGCCCTGGGCTGCGTCGCGTACTGGCTGCTCACCGGCAAGACGGTCTTCGAGGGAGAGAGCGCCATCCAGGTGATGGTCCATCACGCGCACACTCCGCCGCCGCCGCCGTCGCTCCGGGTGGAGTGGCCCATCCCGGCTTCGCTCGAGGGCCTGCTCATGGAATGCCTGGAGAAGGACCCGACTCGCCGTCCGCCCAGCGCAGAGGTGGTGAGCGCTCGGCTCGACGCCGTCTCCCTGACATCGGCCTGGACGGCCGAGCGAGCGGAGCAGTGGTGGGCGATGCATCGGCCCCCGTCGCCGGACGCGCGCCCTGTGGCGGAGGTTCTCCTGTCGCAAGAGGGCCGCGAGCTGCGCATCGGCCCCAGGGTGCGGCCCCGGGGCTAGCGACAGCGAGGGCAAGGCGGGCAGCACATCGGAGTCATGGTGAGCCCTCGCGGAGTCAACCTGAGCAGGGCGAACGGCCCGGGATGACGCGCCTGACCCTACCGCCGTGCCGCTATATTCCCGACGGACGGCAGCTTCCCTGGACGACACCCGCGCCCGCGGCGCCAGGGCGCGGCGAACCAGCCTCTCCTCCTCGCCGGCGACAACGGCGGGACCAAGACCGCTCGGCGCACGGCTTCGATCGGAACGAGCATCGACGTGACGGGAAATGCCATCGGGGACTACGCCGCGATTGGCGATGGCAGATCGGCGGCTCTCGTCGGACGAGACGGGTCGATCGATTGGCTATGCTGGCCGCGGTTCGATAGCCCGTCCATCTTCGGTGCCCTCCTCGACCCGACCGCCGGGCGATGGCGCATCGCGCCGGTCGCACCCTTCCGGACCGAACGGCACTACATCAAAGACACCAACGTGCTCCAGACCCGGTTCGATACCGGCGCGGGCCTGCTCGTCCTCACCGACCTCATGCCGGTCGCCTCTGAGGAGGAGAAGGCGGGTCTCCTGATGCCGGAGCGGGAGATCCTCCGGCTCATCGAGTGCGAGCGGGGCGACGTGGAGATCGAGTGGTCGTTCGAACCGCGTCCCGGGTATGGACTCGGGCCGGTCAGCATTCGCCAGAGCGGACAGCTGGGACTTCGGGCGCAGACCGACGCTGGTCTGTTCTCGTTGGGCACCGACTTGCCGCTCGATATCAGCGCGGACGGCAGAGCAGGGGGACGCGCGCATCTCTCGGCGGGACATGCAGCCCATGCCTCCTTGACGTTCGCCGCCGACGGGCCCGCGGTGCTGCCGCCGTTGGGCGAGTGGTCCCGGGCCGCCCTCGCGCGCACGGTCGACTGGTGGCAAAGGTGGGCCTCGCGAGCTCGATACGACGGCCCCTGCCGCGAGATGGTTGTTCGGAGCGCGCTCGCCCTCCGGCTGATGGTCTACGCTCCCTCGGGTGCGGTCGTCGCCGCGCCGACCACCTCGCTGCCCGAGCGGATCGGCGGGCCGTTCAACTGGGATTATCGGTTCTGCTGGCTGCGCGATGCCTCCCTCACCGTTCGCGCGCTCGCCGGCCTCGGCTACGCCGACGAGGCGCACGCCTTCGTGAACTGGCTGTTGCATGCCACTCGATTGACTGAGCCCGAGCTCCGCGTGCTCTACGACGTGCACGGCAACAAGCCGGCCGGCGAGCGCATCCTGAATCGCCTGGCCGGTTACCGGGAATCGCGACCGGTTCGGACCGGCAACCTGGCCGTCGAGCAGCGCCAGCTCGATGTGTACGGCGAGGTGATCGATGCGGTGACCCAGTTCGTGCAAGAGGGAGGCACCCTCGACCGGGAAACCGAGGGGGTGCTGCGCGCCTGGGGCGAATACGTCTGTCGCCATTGGGACGAGCCGGACGAAGGTATCTGGGAGCCACGGACCGGGCGGGCGAACCACACTCACTCGCGGGTGCTTTGCTGGGTGGCGCTCGACCGCCTGCTGCACCTTCACGCGCAGGATCACGTGCGGTGGGCACCCGCCGCCAAGTTCGGGGAGAACCGCGAAGCCATTCGCCGGCAAGTCGAGACCCGGGCCTGGAATCCGGTGCTGCGGAGCTACGTCGCCGAGCTCGACGGCGACCGCGTGGATGCAACGCTGCTCCTCCTGGCATGGTACGGATTCGAGTCGGCCGGATCCGAGCGGATGCAGGGAACGTACCGGCGGATTCGAGAGCGGCTGGGCGCGGGCGACGGGCTGCTCTACCGCTATCGCAGTGATCCACCGGTACCCTCGACGGTCGCGTCCGACGGGGAGGGGCAGCCTGATTCGCCGGGGGAGGGCGCGTTCGGCATCTGCAGCTTCTGGGGTGTGGAGTACCTGGCACTTGGCGGTGGAACGGTAGAGGAGGCCCGCGAGCTGTTCGAGCGGCTTTGCGGCTACGCCAACGACGTGGGCCTCTTCGCCGAAGAGATCGATCCGGCCACCGGCGCGGCGCTGGGCAACTTTCCCCAGGCGTTCACCCACGTGGGCCTGATCAATGCAGCCCTCTCGCTCGCCCGCCGGCTCGAGGGCGAGGCGCCGATGCCGCGGCAGGTCCCACGGCGGCAGGAGGGGTCGGAAGCGAAGAAGGTGCGGGTATGAACTGGAGTGACTGGCTGCTGTGGACCTTCGTGGCCACGCTGGCGCTGACCTCGGTGATGGCCGGCAGCCAGGGTCTCCGCCTCACCCGGATGAATCTCCCCTACATGCTGGGCACGATGTTCACCCCCAACCGGGACCGGGCCAAGGTGATCGGCTTCGTGTTCCATCTGGTGAACGGCTGGATCTTCTCGCTGGCCTATGTCGCCGCGTTCCACTCCTGGGGGCGCGCGACCTGGTGGGCCGGCGCGGCCATCGGACTGCTCCAGGCGGTCTTCGTGTTGACTGTGGGGGTGAGCCTGTTGCCGAGCTTTCACCCCCGCATGGCCAGCGAGCAGAAAGGGCCTACCGTTACGCGTCAACTCGAGCCACCCGGCTTCCTGGCACTCAACTATGGATACCAGACACCGGTCTCCGTGCTGCTCGCGCATCTGATTTACGGTGGTATTCTGGGAGCGTTCTATGGCGGCGCGGGATGCTTCCGCTAAGGCTGATTGGTCAAGCTGCCTACGGTGCGGCAGCGGGAGCGCGGCTGCGCGCGACACCCTGTGGGGCCGCGGGCTACAGAATGCGATAAACGCGATACGCGATCTTCCCCTGGAGGCCGCGGTACACTCCGACCGCGATGACGTTGTTGAGCCAAGCATACTTCGGTGCCCGAGTCTCGAACACCGGCAGGATGCGCGCGAACAGCCCGCCGTCGGGCAGGGTATAGGCGATACCGCGCCATGACACGTAGATCGGTTGCGCGTCATCGGTCTGGAGCAACAGGCGCACATCCAGGACGCGCGACCTGACCGGGCCGGGGCTCGAAGCTCAACTGGCCTAGCGCGCCCAGCAAGTCGTTCATCAGCGAAAACAACAGCTGGCGCTTGGACCGATAGTGCCGGTACACGGCGCCGGCCAGGGTCAGTGTGGGAGTCCGTCTTCTCCGGACCGTGTCCCGCTGAGGGTCAGAACGTGATCGACCGGATCCAGGCGGCCGAGGCGACGTTGCCGAGATTCAAGTCGGGCAACTTGGCTCGCAAGTCGTCCATGTTCTTGATCTGTTCCTGCAACAAGAAGGACTGGGTAACCAGGACACCAGGGAACATGACCTGCTTGCGGCCGAGTTGACCGGCCAACTGGAGGGCCAGAGCCCGGATGACGGCGGCGCCGACCGCGCTCGGATCGGTGGTGGCCGTCGCCTTCCAGGGGCTGTCCTTCTTCGTAATAAGATCGATGTCGGCGTTAGAGATGTCGATCCCGTACGCGGCGACCTTGGAGCCCAACTTGTTCTGCTCGATGGCTGATACGGTGCCCTTGGTCAGCTCGTCGTAGGGTGCGAAGACGGCCTTCACCTCGGGATGGGCCTTGAGCGCGCCGGTGGCCAGCTTCGCGTTGTCGGCCGCCACGGCGTGGCTGAACTTCCCGACGGCGAACTTCTGGTCCCACTTGTGGTCGGCGACGAACTTCTTCCACACGACGTCGCGCCGCTCTAGCGGGGCAATGACGAACGGGTTCACATAGCCGACGGGAACGCCGTCGCCGATGTCCTTGGCCATCCGGGTGAGAACGAGGGTGGCGAGATCGGCGTCGTTCTGCGCGGTCTCGATGGCTTTGGGGGCACACTCGGCGACTTTGACGTCGTACACCACCACCGCGATGCCGGCGTCGGTGGCCTGGTTGATCAGGGGGCACAGCGTGGGGGATCGCCCATGGTCCACGATGATGCCGGCGACGCGGGACGCTATGGCAGCTTGCATGTCGGCGGCCTGTCTGGCATCGTCGGCCCGCGCATCGTGGAGCTGCATGGTGAAGCCGACCGCGCCGGCTTGCTGCTGGGCGCCCTTGGTCCACTGCTCGAAGTAGTCGCCGGCCCCGCTGTACTGGACCAGGGCGATCTTCACCGACCCCTTGTCGAAGGGAGCCGGCTTCCCAGCCGCCGTATCGCTTGCCTCGGCGCGCGCCGCACTCTGTTGATCGCGGTCGCGGTTCTGGGAGCAGGCGACGAGAAAGAGAGCGGTGCACAGCCCGAAGCCGGGAATCGTGTTGCTCCTCATTTGTGTCCCACTTTCCGTGATCGGGGTCTGGTGAGCGGAGAACGCCGCGGGCGACGCGTCTTGGACCGGCCGCAATGGCTACTGGCAAAATTCCACATTTGACCGGGCGAGTAAAGGACGGCAAGGTCTGGCGTAGCCGAGGAGGGGCAACTCCGAGGTCCGACGCTACTCCCGGTCGGGGCACGCCTTTTTCGGGCTGTTCACCGATTTGAGTACCGCGATCTGAGGTAGTACCCGGCCGCCTGCGCGGACCGCTGATGGGTGGGCGGTCTGCTCGGCGGCCTGGACGTCGAAAGAGCGATCCCACTTGGCACCGGACTACCCGGTGTCGTTCTCTCTCGGGCTAAACCGTCAAGGCGGTCACTTCAGTCTGAGGTCGAAGAAACGGAGATGAGTGCGCCGCTATATCTCGGCTCCCTCGCTCCGTTGTCACGCCAGGGGCCTGGGGATCGCCGAGTCGATCGATCTGCGTCGAAATGAGGTCGGTTTGGGAGTGAAGGCGGCCGGCAAACGCAGCGGCGCTCGGCCTCCCCTTGCATCCCGCCAATCAGTTCGTTATTATACTGAACCACATGGTTCAGTATTCGCGGTCCGGTCTCGACGCCTCGTTCGCCGCCCTCTCGGACGCCACCCGACGCGGCGTTCTCCAGCAGCTCGGACGCACAGACGCGTCGATCACGGATCTTGCCGAGAAGTTCCACATGACCCTTACGGGCATGAAGAAGCACATCGGCGTCTTGGAGCAGGCCGGGCTCGTCACCACGGAGAAGGTCGGGCGCGTGCGGACCTGCAAGATCGGCCCGCGCCGATTGGAGGAAGAGACGGCCTGGATCGAGAGGTATCGCCAGCTTTGGGACGCACGCTTCGACGAGTTGGACAAGGTTGTCGAGGAATTGAAACGGAAGGAGAAGGTCGATGGACGCAAGAAGAGAGAGTGAGGCCACACCGATGAAGAACCGCACGACTGTGGAACGGAGGTCCGAGCGTGAGCTCGTCGTCACGCGAACTTTCAACGGTCCGGCGCGCATCGTGTTCGAGGCGTGGACCAAGCCCGAGCTGTTCAAGCAGTGGTGGGTGCCGAAGTCGATGGGCATGTTCCTGCGTTCCTGCGAGATGGATGTTCGTGTCGGGGGCAGGTACCGTTTGGTGTTGGGCCACGATGCCTCAAACCCTGATTGGGGGCGCGTGCAGTCGTTGGTGCGGGAGGATTGGAGCCCGGAGCAGGTGGCGGGGCGGCTGCTGGGGATGTTGGCGATCAGCCACGAGACGATCTACCGCCACATCTGGGCGGACAAGGCAGCGGGGGGCGCACTGTACACGCACCTGCGCGGAGCCCGGAAGCGGCGGCGGAAGCGCTACGGGAGCTACGACAGCCGCGGCCGCCTCGCGGGGAAGCGCCCGATCACCGCGCGCCCCGCTGCCGTCGAGACCCGCTGCCAGCTGGGGCATTGGGAAGCGGACACCGTGCTCGGGGCTGGGCAGGCGGGGCCGTGCGTGCTGACCCTGGTCGAGCGGAAGACCGGGTACCTGGGGCTCGGGCAGTTGCGGCAGTGGACGACCGCCGACGTCACCCAGCGCGCGATCCAGCTGATCCGCGCCCAGCCGCGCCCGGTGCACACGATCACCGTGGACAACGGCACCGAATTCCACGAGTACGCGGCCATCGAGCGCGCCACGCCCGCGCGCTTCTACTTCGCCACCCCGCACCACGCCTGGGAACGGGGGACCAACGAGCACACCAACGGACTGCTACGCCAGTACCTCCCCAAGGGCCAGAGCATGGCGCACCTGAGCCAACAGGACTGCAGCCGCCTCGCGGCCAGCTCAACCGTCGGCCTCGCAAGCGGCTCGGCTACCGCACCCCGGAGGAGTGCTATGTCTCGTGACCCTCGGTGTTGCACTTTAAACTTGATATCAGGTGGCACTCAACGCGCTGGTTGTTGAACCGTTAGCAAAACCGGTCGGTGTGGTACGACCAATCCAGCCCGAATAGCTCCGCGGTCTTTGCCCCGGAGCAGGACTAGTCGATCGCCCCGCACGGCATCGTAGCAAGCTGCAGCTGCAGCCCATCCAGGTCGGCCATCGGATCGTCCTGCAGCCGCCAGCGCGCTTGGAACGCGAGGTCATTCATCGTGCCCAAGACCCGGCGATCCTGGGTGCGGCCAATGTTGACGTCGGCCATTTCGGCGATCTCGGCGGCAACCAGGTGCGCGGGCATGCCAAGCTGCTCCAGCAAGCCCGCCACCGCCAGCCGGAGGCGCCCAGGAAGTGTCGCTGGCTGTGTCGCGGCGACATAGACTGTCAGAAGCGACCGTCCGCTCGTGGCCAGGATTAGCTGACGCGAGCCGATTCGCAGGAGGTTCGCGTACCAATCGCCGAGGCGCGTAGTCGGCGGACGATCGACAGCCTCTCCTGGAACCTTCAGCCGTCGGAGTAGCCGCTGCGTACAGCGGAGCGTGAACATGGCCAGAGCTTCGCCCTCGTTTCAGTCGGTGCCAGCCATGCGGGGGAGGTCGGCCTTGAGCGATGCTCCTGTGCCCACCTAACGACGGGCAAATCAGCTGCAGGCTCTCGTGCCCGTGCCCACACTACCCTTCGTTCCTTAGTGCGCTCGGGGAGGGTACCGCCCGAGCGGGACCCTATGCCGCTCCGGCCTGTCAGCTGCATTTGCGGGTTAGGTGGCAGCCTTCGGGTCGCGCCCCTCCACCTCACCGACATCGAACGCCCGCCGAGCATGCCGCACGGTAAGGACGACCACGCGTTTGGGATCCAGCCGGTAAATCACTCGGTAGTGTCCGTAGAGAATCTCGCGCAAGTCCGGCCGTCCCACTTCGGGGACGATCCGGCCGCGCCTCGGGGCACGAGACAGGCCGGCCACTAGACGCACCAAGCCGTCGATCCAACGCCCCGCCGCGGCAGGTCGGTCGGCGGCGATGTAGCGCGAGATCTCGGCGGCCCGGTCGAGCGCCAGGGGCGCCCAGATAACCCTCACGCTCGGAGACGAGCGCGGAGTTCCCGGGCGACGGCGGTGTGGCTGAGCCCCTCGCCAGCCTGGATCTGGGCTTCGGCGGTGCGGATGTCCCGCAGGAGGGCCAACTCATCGAGCAGCCCCTCATAGGCCTCGACATCGAGCAAGACCGCAGCGCTCCGACCGTGCTGGGTCAGGATTACGGGCCGTTTGGTTTCCTGGACCTGTTGGACGACGGCCGCCGCATGGGCCCGGAACTCGGTCAGCGGTCGGATGTCCTCGCTCGGACGAACCCGCGGCATAGTGGCACCCTCGGCGTAGGGATACGGGCTAACGTACGTCTAAACGTACTGTCGAAGTCCGTCCTGCGCCAGATCGCCGCCCGGCGATTGCTGCCACCTAACGAAATGCGCATCAGCTGCAGGCCACAATGCTAGTGCCCGCACAAATCAACCCTTCCACTGTTTGGCCACAGGGAGCACCGCGCCCGTACGGAGGGTTGGCCCGCCCCGGCCTGTCGGCTGCATGCGCGGGTTAGGGGGCGGCAGCGGCGCAGGAGCCTGCCTTGCCATGCGCCGGTGTATGTACGTATACTTGTTACGTACATACACCCGAGATATCGATGCCGACTGCCAAGCGCCCGCACGCTAAGGACCGAAAGGTCCCCAAGACCTATCGGCTGAGCCCCAGCAAAGTGGCTGCCGCGCAGCGCATTCTGGGCACGCCCACCGCGACGGAGACGATCGAGGCCGCCCTCGATATGGTGGTCTTCCGGGACGAGCTGATCGCCGGCACCACCGCCATGCTCGGAATCGAGCTGACGCCTCCCGACCCACCCACCGCGTGAGCCCCGCGGTCGAACGGAAGTACGTCCTCGACACCAACCTGTTCATACAGGCCTTCCGGGACACCGCGGCCAACGCGGAGCTCCAGCGCTTCCACCAGCTGTTCGCCCCGTTCGAGTACCTGAGCGCTGTCGTGGCGCAGGAACTGCGAGCCGGGGCACGCTCGCCGACGGATCGGCGCCAGCTCGAGCGGTCCGTGTTGGAGCTGTACGCCCGGCGCGGTCGTGTGGTAACCCCCTCGACTCAGGCGTGGCACGACTCCGGCGATCTCTTCGCCGAGCTGGCCCGCCGCGAGGGCCGGGCAATCGGTCGCCTTTCCAAGGCCTTCGGCAACGACGTGTTGCTCGCCCTCTCGTGCCGGGAGCAGGGGCTCGTGCTGATCACCGACAACCGGCGTGACTTTGAGCGCATCGGTCGGGTGGTGCCGTTCCAGTTCGTGGATCGGTGGCCCTCTCCCCGAACCTGATTCTGCCGTCCCCCTAACGACTGGCGCATCAGCTGCAAACGACTCATGACAATCAAACGCTTCCGCTGTCGGGCCAGCCGGAGGCTAGCCAGCGGGC
>JBOHSB010000046.1:0-3930 GCA_050733015.1 Gemmatimonadales bacterium | reverse complement strand
ACGGTGAATGTCGCCGCGCCGTGGGTGGAGCAGATCTCGAACCCGTAGTCAATCTGGTTCAGGCCCGAGTTGGCAGGCAAGTAGCCGTGGTTCTCCAGCCACCTGAGCATGGACAGGATGTCTACGGCGCCGGACGACTCGTTACCGCCCGTGAGATACCAGATCAGTTCGCTGCTGCCATACTTGCACAGCGTCCAGTTCTGCTGCGGGACGCCGTTGGACCCGCCGAAGTCGGCCTTACCCTGGACTGTTGCTCCGCCGCAGGTCCCACGGTTCACCTGGTCGTTCCAGATCATTACCTCGTCGGCGTAGTTGGTTGACGAGTTCTGGCCGATCCAGATGTCGTAGGCTGCCTCAGCGCTGGTGCCATTGCCGCCGCCCATGTTCTCGGTGAACGAGGAGATGATGGAGCTGAAGCCGGACAGCGAATCGGGGGTGTTGTTCGTCCGGGTATAAATCTGCTGCGTATCGGGATAGGTCTGCACCGCGGTGGACCCAGCTGGCGAGGAGTTGGCGACAACACTCCAGCTGTCGGGGCCGTTGGCGGTCAGCGTCTGGCTGGTGCCCGAATTGGCCCCCCACATGTTGTTGAGGACGAAGGTGTTGGACCCCTGGCTTCCCGTGATTCCTGCAAATGTGTATGGGCCACAGCTGCCTTTGGCCGCGCTCGTAACGCACCGAGGGCCGCCCGAGCCGCGCGATGACGGGCTGGCTGACGTCGGGCTCGAGCCGGGAGACGGACTGGTGTTGCTGGGATCCGGCGATCCCGCGCTCGGCGATCCCGGAGTAGGCGAGCCTGGACTCGACGAGCCGGGCGGCGGGGATGGGGAAGCTGAAGTAGCGCTCGTGCTTGGGGAGGTCGTCGGCGAGTGCCGCGTGGCGCTGTTGACGAGCGGCCCGCAGCCGGTCAGCATGACGATAGTCGAAGATACCGCGATCGCAGGCCAGATCCGTTTCGGCTTCACCAGCAAGCTCCTTTTGCCTGTTGGAGCACCAACGTAGGGCACCACACGGATGCGTCTGGCTAAAATTAGGAAATATTCCCCCTGGTAGTCGAGGCTTTTCGCCCCCTTCACGGTGTTCTTGACTACGATTCGCAGTCTGCAGACGCTTGTCAGTGACCGGGTACCGGTAGCGTCGTCGCGTTGACCCCAAGGCACAGCGGTAATCTGACGGTAACCGAACCACACGGAAGGATCTGAGGCGATCCTCGAAGAGGGCGGCGATGAAGGAGCCGGCGCAATGTCAAGACGCGGTTACCGTGTGGCAGCACCGGTTCCCGACGCGCTAAGACATCTCCGCTGAGATGAAGCCGTCCGCGCGTCCCAATGGCTATGACCTACCGTTCATCCCGTGCTTGTGATGCTTGCCAAATAAATGGGCTTCAGCGGTAACTCAGGTTGAATTCCCCTCGCGCGGGAGATTGGTGCCGTGATCTGATGTCAACTTGCCGTTCTGATGTCAGCGCCAGCGCCAGGGCATGGCGAACCGCGGGCGGCTTCGAACAGGTTCATCCATTCGTACTCGCGGTGCCAGCCTTCGGGCAGGTGCACGGCGAGGTGGCCGCGGCCGTGCTGAGGGCGCGCAAGCTAGGCGTCGGCCCGGGTTCAGCGTCCGCCATCGGGAAAAGTCCTGTCTTAATCGTTTAGGCGTATCAAAACGCCCCCAGAATTTATCTCATAACAAAGCTGTAGGACCCGGAACGGAGGCTGGATGAGCGGGCAGGCGCTGGACCTCAAGCGGTCCGCGCAGATCGTGTGGCGGCTGAGGGCGCTGGTTGGCGGCGTCATCGCGCTGGGCTTCCTGCTCGGCGCCGTCTACACGGCGCTCAGCCCGGCGCGGTACGTGAGCACCACGCTCGTCGCGATCTCGCCGTCGACCCCGGTCGCCAGCCAGGCCGCCGTGGTGACCAGCCCGCAGGTCCTGGTGCCCGCCCTGCGTACCGTGGACCGCGGCATGACGCTGGACGCCCTGGCCGAGCGCATCCACGCCCAGTACGCGGCTGCGGGGCTCATGTCCATCATGGCCGCCGGGAACACCCCCAGCCAGGCGATCCAGACCGTCAACATCGTCACCCGCAGCTATCTCGCGTACGCCAGTTCCCCCGACAGCCCGGCCGGGGCCCTAGAGGTGCGGCCGTTCGAGGCCGCGACCAGCGCCCAGGGAACCCCGCTGGCGACCCGGCTGTTCTACGCCGCGGGCACCGGCGTCCTGATCGCCGCGATGATCGGCGTCATCATCGCGATCGCGGTCGGCCGCAACAACCAGCCGCTGCGCGAGCGGGACGAGATAGCCGACTCCGTCGGGGTGCCGATCCTGGGCTCGGTCCGGACCCGCCGGAGCGCCCGGGCCTCGGGCTGGCAGAAGCTCCTCGACGGGTACGAGCCCGCTCCCGCCGACTCCTGGCGTCTCCGCAAGGTGCTGCGCGAACTCGGCCTCTCATCGTCCAGCCCGGCGAGCCTGGCTGGCGACGGCCACTCGGTCGCGGTGCTGTCCCTGTCCGGTGACCGCAAGGCGCTGGCGCTCGGGCCCCAGCTCGCCGCCTTCGCCGCCGCGCAGGGGATTCCGGCCACCCTCGTGCTCGACGCCCGGGCGGGCGGGAAAGCCACGGCCGCGCTTCGTGCCGCCGCCATCGCGCCCACCGGGCCGCGGCGGCCTGAGAACCTGCGTGTCATCGTCGTAGACGGGGACGACGCCGCGCCCCCGTCCGGCGGGCTGGTCGTCGTCGTCGCCGTCGTCGACGGCCGGACCCCGCGGGTCGCTAGCACGATGCGGGCGACCACCACGCTGCTCGGCGTCGCCTCCGGCGCGGCCACGGCGCAGCAACTAGTCCGGGTCGCCGCCAGCGCCGCCGGCGACGGCCGCGACATCGAAGGGATACTCGTGGCGGATCCGGATCCGGCGGACCCGACGACCGGCCGCCTTCCCCAGCTAGCACGGCCAGGGCAACACAGAATGCCGAGGCGCATGACAACCGCAGTGATGGAGATCAGAGCATGACCGAAAAGGACCAGACGGTCATATTCTCCCTGAACGGAAACGACAGCCTCCCCGAGCGGCTCAAGGCCTTCGATGACCTCAACCCGCCGCCTGAGGAACGGTCGGCGACGCTCGCGAACGGCCTGGTGAGCCTGGCGTTCATCCGCGGAGCGCTACGGCGCACCGTGGCGTTCTGGTGCGCGATGGCGATCGTGGGCCTGGTGATCGGCGTCGGTGTCAACCTGAAGTTCCCGCCGGCCTACAAGGCCTCCACGTCGGTCCTGATCACGTACGCTCCCGGCGAGAACCCCAGCGGCGCGGTGCTGGACAACCAGACCATCGCGCAGAGCCGTTCGGTGGCCCAGGCCGCAATGGCCAAGCTGGGGATCCACGAGAGCGTCGGCAGCTTCGCCGCGGCGACCATCGTCACGGTGGTGACCGAACGAGTGCTGGGGATCACCGTGAGCGCGCCGACGAGCGACGCGGCGGTGAGCCGGGCCAGCGCCGTCGCCAACGCCTTTCTCCAGGTACGGGCCCGCCAGATCGAGACCGGGCAGAAGCTCTTGCTTGCCACGCTGCAGACCTTGGTCAACCGGGATGAGCAGAACGTGACCTCGATCAGCGCGAAGATCAGCCGGGTATCCACCGAGCCGGTCACAACCGCCCAGCAGGGCAAGCTGAAGACCTTGCATGCACAGCTCAGCCAGGCCCAGACCCAGGTGGGCGTCGACCAGCAGACGCTCGAGGACACCAAGGCCGACACCGCGACGATGACGGCCATCACCGGCAGCGTGGTCCTGGACCCGGCGCAGCCCCTCGCGCACTCGCACCTCAAGCTCCTGGTCATCTACGCGTTCACCGGAATGGTCCTCGGCCTGGCCGTGGGCATCGGGATCGTCGTGGTCCGGGCGATCGTGTCCAACCGGCTCCGGCGGCGTGACGACGTCACCA
>JBOHSB010000045.1:0-12038 GCA_050733015.1 Gemmatimonadales bacterium | reverse complement strand
CTCCTGCCCCGACCAGCGTATGCAACTCGTCGATGAACAAGATGATCTGCTTGTTCTGCGCGATCTCGTTCATCACCGCCTTGAGCCGCTCCTCGAACTGGCCGCGGTACTTGGTGCCCGCGATGACCGCCGCCATGTCGAGCGACAGCACCCGGTGATCCCGGAGGACGTCGGGGCACAGCCCGTTGGCGATCAGCAGCGCCAGCCCCTCGACGATGGCGGTCTTGCCCACGCCCGGCTCGCCGATGAGGACGGGGTTGTTCTTCTTCCGCCGGGCCAGGATCTCCATGACCCGCTCGATCTCCTTGGCGCGGCCGATGGTCGGATCGAGCTGGCCTTCAGCGGCGAGCTGCGTCAGGTCGCGGCAGAAGTGGTCCAGCGCCGGCGTCTTCGACTTCTTCTCCGACTTGGGGGCCGCGCTGGGCTGGCTGCCGCTGCCCGCGCCCGAGGACGCCTGCGGCATGTCGCTCCCCAGCAGCCGCAGGGTCTCGGCCCGGCTCTGCTCGAGGTTCACGCCGGCGTCGGTCAACACCTGGGCCGCGATGCCCTTCTCCTCCCGCAGCAGGCCGAGCAGCAGATGCTCGGTGCCGACGTAGGAGTGGTTGAGCTCGCGGGCCTCGGTCATGGCGAGCTCGAGCACCTTCTTGGCTCGCGACGTGTACGGAAGATCGGGACCGGCGGCGGCGGCGGCCTTTCCCTTCTTCACCGTCTCCTCGATCTTCTGCTGGATGTCCTCGAGGTCGACGTTCAAGTTGGTGAGCACGGCGGCCGCCACGCCCTCGCCCTCGCGGATGAGGCCGAGCAGGATGTGTTCGGTCCCGACGTATTCGTGGTGCAGACGGGCCGCCTCTTCGCGGGCCATCTGGAGGACCTTGCGGACTCGATCAGTGAAGTTGTAGCCGTTCATCGCGGTACCCTACGTTGCTCCCAGGTCCGTCGCCGCGGCTCATCCACGACGCCCCACCTCGGATTCCAACACTTTACGCACAAACCGCGCCCGGCGCAGCGGCACTTCCGCGTCATCGGGCGAAATGCCTTCCGCCACGGCCAGGTGGGCGGGTTGGGTGTAGATCAACAGCTTGTTCAGGGTATACATCGCGACGTCGGCCACCAGACCGACGCCCACGCCCAGCCGCACGCCGCTCAACAGATTCATCGCCTCGTCGAACGAGAGCGACCGGGCGTACCGGAGGAGGCCGTAAGCCCGCCACACCTTGTCCTCGATGACCGTGGGCGCGTCGCGAAGGAGCACCTGGCGTGCCTGCTCCTCGTAGTCCATGACCTGCCGCACCATCTTCCCGAGGTGATCGATGAGCTCGCGCTCCGAGCTCCCGAGCGTCGTCTGGTTGGACAACTGAAAGAAGTTGCCGACCACTTCGCTGCCCTCGCCATACAAGCCGCGGTAGGTCAGCCCGACCTGCGCCAGCCCCTGCAGGACCTTGTTGATTTCCTTGGTGAGAACGAGCCCGGGCAGGTGGATCAGCACCGATGCGCGGAGCCCGGTCCCGACGTTGGTCGGACAGGAGGTAAGATAACCGAATTCCGGGTGAAATGCGAAAGCAAGTCGTTGTCCCAGTTCGGCGTCCAGCCGGTCCACTTCGGCATAGGTCTGGTCCAGGGCAAACCCGGAATGCAGGCCCTGAATCCGCAGGTGGTCCTCTTCGTTGAGCATGACGCCGATGCGGTCCTGGATCAGGACCGAGGCCCCCGATCGGACCCGCACATCGCCCTCCAGACCCGCCAGCTCCTTGCTCACCAGGTGCCGCTCGTGCAGGAGCTGCCGCTCCACCCGGTCCAGCCGGTCGAGCCGGAACCGGGTGGCCCGGCGCAGCAGCACGGACTCCCGCGCCGCCAGCTCGACGGTATTGAGGACCTCCTCGCGCTCGGTCTCGGACGTCCGGCCCTGAAACACGTGCGACGTCAGGTTCCGGGCGAGGCGGATCCGGGTGGAGAGCACCAGGTGGCTGGAGGGGCCGCTGGCGTCCAGCCACCCCACGCCGCCGTCGGCCAGGAGACTGAGGTCGATCATTCCACGACCCTCAGCCGGTCCCGCAGCTCGGCGGCCAGCTCGAAGTTCTCGGTCTCGACCGCGAGCCGGAGCTGCTCGCGCAGGTCGGCCGCCTGCTCGGTCGCCGCCACCGCGGGCTCACGCTCGGCGTACCGCTCCCCAAGATGGTGCGTCGAGCCGTGGAGCCGGCGCAGCAGATCGCGCAGCGGCGTCTCGAAGGCCCGGTAGCAGTCCGGGCAGCCCAGGCGCCCGCTCTCGCGAAAGTCCTGGAAGGTGGCGCCGCAGCGCGCGCAGGTCTCACCGGTCCGAGCCGCGGGGGACTGCTGTTCGGGCCCCTTTCCCATGGCCGCGAGAAAGGTGCCCAGGGGCGTCTTCACCGCGGAGCCCGGGCTCTCCACCCCCTTCTCCGCCGCGCACTTCTCGCAAAGATGGAGGGTGGTGACCTGTTCGTTCACGATCTGCGTGAGGTGAATGACCGCCTCGCGCTCGCGACACTGGTCGCAGGACATCAGGGCATCGACTCCACGCCGGCCAGCGGCACCAGCCGGCCGTCGTCCAGGGACAGCACGCGGTCGGCCCGGGCCGCCAGCAGGCGATTGTGCGTGACCACGACGAGCGCGGTCTCGAACTCCCGGGCCAGGCGCGCGAACAGCTCGTGCAGCCGCTCGCTGTTGGCGTGGTCCAGGTTGCCGGACGGCTCGTCCGCCAGCACCACGACGGGATCGGCCGCCAGGGCGCGCGCCACCGCCGCGCGCTGCTGCTCGCCGCCCGACAGGGCGGACGGGCGGTGGGTCATGCGGCCCGCCCGGCCCACCGCCGCGAGCAGCTCCTCCGCCCGCGAGCGGGCGCGGTCTTCGCTCTCCCCGGCGATCAGCAGCGGCATCATGACGTTCTCCTGCGCGGTGAACTCCCGCAGCAGATGGTGGAACTGGAAGACGAACCCGATCTTCCGGTTCCGCACCGCGGCGAGGGCGTCCGGCGTCTGCTCGGCGTAGGACAGGCCGTCGAGCCGGACGCCGCCCGACGTGGGCGCGTCGAGCGCGCCCAGCAGGTGGAGCAGCGTGCTCTTCCCCGACCCGCTCGCGCCGACGATCGCGACGAACTCCCCCCGCCCCACGGCGAGGTCCACGCCCGACAGGACCTCGATGGGCGTGCCGTCGCCGCCCTGATAGAGCTTCCGGAGGCCCTGGGCCTCGAGGATCGCGCTCATTCGTGGCGGATGGCGTCGACCGGGGTGAGGCCCGAGGCCGACCGGGAGGGGTACAGCGTCGCCAGCACTGCGATCGCCAGGCTGGCTGCGACCACGACGAACACGTCCCGCACTTCCACGTGCACCGGCAGGTGATCGATGAAGTAGACGGCTGGATTGATGCGTACCAGGCCGGACTTGTCCACCACGTACGCTACGGTCAGACCCAGGACCAGCCCGATGGCGGTCCCCACGCCGCCGATCACCGCCCCCTGCAGAAGGAACACCCGCGCCACGGCGGGCGACGTCAACCCCATCGCGCGCAGGATGCCGATCTCCCGCGTCTTGTCGGCCACCACCATGGTGAGGGTGCCCACGATATTGAAGGCGGCCACCACCATGATGAAGAAGATAATCAGGCCCATGGCCAGCTTCTCGAGCTGCAGGGCGCTGAACAGGCTGGCGTTCTGGGTCTGCCAGTCGAGGCTCCGGTAGGGGTACCCGAGCCGCTGCTCCAGCTCTTCCCCGATGGCGGGAGCGCGGTCCGGGTCGTCCACCCGGACCGCGATCCCCGAGACCGCCTCGCCCAGACCGGTGAACTTCTGCGCCACGTCCCTCCGCACCACCACGAACTGGTTGTCGTACTGGAACATTCCGGTGTCGAACAGGCCGCTCACCTCGAACCGCCAGAACCGCGGGACCGCGACCCCGAGCGCCGGGTTGACCTTGGCCTGGGTCACCGGCACGAGCGTGACGACGTCGCCCGGATACACGGAGAGGCGATTGGCCAGCCGCACGCCCAACAGGATGCCGCCGTCCACGTCCGGCTTGGTGGTGCGGAAGGACAGGTCTCCCTGCTGGATGGACTGCGGCAGCGAGGTGACCGACCTGGTGCCGGTATCGGGATCGAACCCCACCAGATTGACGCCCTCGCCGTAGTCCTGTCCGGCGGTGATGCCGGCCTGGCTGATGACCTCGGGTGCCGCCGCGACGACGCCGGGCTGCTGGCGCACCAGCTTGATCACCGTGCGCCAGTCGTCCATCCGGAGACCCGCGCCGAAGGTCAGGATCCGGAGGTGCGGGTTGGCCACCAGGATCCGCTGCCTGAGATCGTCCCGGAGGCCGTTCATCACGCCCAGCACCACGATCAGCGCGGTGACCCCGACGGCCACGCCGCCGGTCGAAATGACGGTGTTGAGCGACGCGGTGCGGGACGTGCGCCGGCTCCGGAGATAGCGCCGGGCGATGCGCCACTCGAGCGGCCGGGGCCAGCGCAGGATGGACCAGAAGTCGGCCCGCTCGGAGATCGGCCCGGCGCCCATCTATGCCTCCGGCCGCATTGCGGGAAACAGGATGACGTCGCGGATCGAGGGCTGGTCGGCGATCACCATGATGAGCCGGTCGATGCCGAGGCCCACGCCCCCGGCCGGCGGCATCCCGTACTCCAGCGCCCGGATGTAGTCGGTGTCGTACGGCTGCGCCTCGTCGTTGCCCGCCGCCTTCTGCCGGCCCTGATCCTCGAACCGCCGGCGCTGGTCGTCGGGATCGTTGAGCTCGCTGAAGGCATTCGCCAGCTCTCGACCGCCGACGAACAGCTCGAACCGCTCGGTGAGCGCGGGGTCGGTCCGGTGCTCCTTGGCCAGTGGCGAGAGGGGCTTGGGGTAGTCGAGCACGAAGGTCGGCTGGACCAGATGGGGCTCGAGCACCGTCTTGAACACCTCGTCCTGGAGTCGGCCGCCGGTCAGGTCGGCCACCTCGTCGCGGTCGGCGCCGCGGGTCACCAGCAGCGCCCGCATCTCCTGGTCGGTGGCGGTGCGGAGATCGATCCCCGCGCGCTCCCGCACCCCTTCGATGAACGGCACCCGCGCGAACGGCGGCGTGAAATCGAGGGTGGTCCCGTAGCGCTCCAGCCGCAACGTGCCCAGGCACTCCAGGATCACCCCGCTCACCAGTCCCTCCACCAGGCGCATCATGTCGCCGTAGTCGGCGTACGCCTGGTACGCCTCCAGCATGGTGAACTCGGGATTGTGGGTGCGGTCCATCCCCTCGTTCCGGAAATCGTGGCCGATCTCATACACCCGCTCGAGGCCGCCGACCAGGAGCCGCTTGAGGTACAGCTCGTCGGCGATGCGGAGGTAGAGCGGCATGTCCAGCGCATTGTGGCGAGTCGTGAACGGCCGCGCCGCCGCCCCGCCGTACAGTGGCTGCAGGATCGGCGTCTCGACCTCGAGAAACCCCTGGGCGTCGAGATACCGGCGCATCCAGCCGATGGCCTTGGCGCGGAGCTGGAACACCGCCCGCACCTCGCGATGAACCGCCAGGTCGGCATAGCGCTGCCGGTAGCGCAGCTCCGGGTCGGCGAGGCCGCCGTACGTGACCACGCCCTCGGCGCCCGCCTGGATCTTGCCCCGCGGGAGGGGCCGGAGCGACTTCGAGAGCAGCGTCAGCTCGCGGGCCCGAACCGTGACCTCGCCGGCCTTGGTCCGGAACAGGCGTCCTGTGATCCCCAGGTGGTCGTCGAGATCGAGCTGCTCCACCACCGCCCACCCCTCGCCGAGCGCGTCGCGCCGCAGGTAGACCTGGATCCGGCCCGACGCATCCTCGAGATGAAGAAAGGCGGTCTTGCCTTTGGAGCGGATCGAGTCGATGCGGCCGGCGACCGCCACGGCCGGCCCGTCCTCCCCCATCTCGTCCCGGTACGCGGCGAGCGCGTCCGCGGCCATGTGCGAGCGCTCGAAGCGATAGGCAAAGGCCGGCACGCCAGCCGCCTCAAGCGCTACCCGTTTCTGGCGGCGGGCGGCCTCGACAAACGAGCGTTCCTCCTCCTCCACGCTCACGCCGCCTTGCCCCCGAACCGCTTGAGGTACGCCTGGATGAACTCGTCCAGATCGCCGTCCATGACCCGCTGTACGTCGCCCACCTTCACCTCGGTCCGGTGGTCGTTGACCATGGTATAGGGCTGGAAGACGTAGGAGCGGATCTGATTGCCCCACGAGTTGTCGGTCTTGGTGGCTTCGACGACGGCGCGGGCGGCTTCCTGCTCCTCCAGCTTCCGCTGATAGAGCGCGGCGCGCAGCATCTTCATCGCCGTCGCGCGATTCTTGGTCTGACTCCGCTCCTGCTGGCACGACACGACCACGCCGGTCGGAACGTGCGTGAGGCGCACCGCCGAGGAGGTCTTGTTGACGTGCTGGCCGCCGGCGCCGGACGCGCGGAAGACGTCCATCCTGATGTCCTCGTCGCGGATGTCGATCTCGATGGTGTCGTCCACGTCGGGATAGACGAACACCGACGCGAACGACGTGTGCCGGCGCGCCTGGGAGTCGTACGGGGAGATCCGCACCAGGCGGTGGACGCCCTTCTCGGCCTTGAGGTAGCCGTACGCGTACTCACCCTTGATCTGGATCGACACCGACTTGATCCCGGCCTCTTCCCCCGGCAGCAGGTCGAGCACGCTGACCTCGAAGCCGTGACGCTCCGCCCAGCGCACGTACATCCGCATGAGCATCTCCGCCCAGTCCTGGGACTCGGTGCCGCCGGCGCCGGGATGGATCGTGAGCAGCGCGTCGCGGGCGTCGTCGGGGCCCTGGAGCATGGCCTGCAGCTCGAAAGTCTCCACCGCGTGGTCCAGGCTGTCGGTCTCGCGGGTCACCTCGTCCTGCATGGCGGCGTCGGGCTCGTCCTCGAGCAGCTGGGCCATTTCGAGCGCCCCGGTGAGACGCCCGTTGAGCTCCTCCCAAGGGGTCACCCAGCCCTTGAGCTTCTTGATCTCCTGGACGGTCACCCGGGCGCTCTCCGGATTGGCCCAGAACCCCGCCTCCGCCTGGGAGGCCTCCAGCGTACGCAGCCGGTCGGCCTTGGCGGTCAGGTCAAAGAAAGTCTCGGAGTTCGGTGACGCGCTGGTGCAGCTCGGTGAGGCGCTCGACGAGTTCGGCCATGCCTGATACCCTGGGGACGTGAGGTGGTTGTAAAATAGTCGTAAGTCGCAGGTCAGAGGCGGAGGACGACCGTTGGGTCCTCCACCTCTACGACCTGCGACTCACGCCGTTCCTAGAAGATCTGCCGGCCGCCGGCCAGGATCTCGTTGAGCGCTTCTTTGAAGTAGGGCGTGCTGTCGGCCACGTCCTTCCCGACCTGCTCCGCGTACTCCTCCCAGCTCTTCCGGATCTCTTCGTCGAACAACTGCTTGAGGTTGCCGTCGCGGAGCCCTTCCTGCCGCTTGGCCGGATGGTACACCACCATGTCCGAGATGAGCGCCCGGGCCAGCCGCCGCGCCTTGAGGGCGGGATCCTGCGACAGGAACGGGTTGACGGGGCGGGAGCCGGTGACGGCCGTGGGCTTGACCGGTGCCGGTGCCGGTGCCTGCGGCGGGGCGGGAGCCGGAGGAGGCGCCGCCGGGGGAGGCGGTGCGGCGGCCGCCCCACGCGACATCGCGGGCGCGGGCGGCATCGGGGCAGCCGGAGGCATCGCCGGCCGGGGCGCGGCGGCCGGAACGGCCGGCGGCGGGAAGCTGGTCGGCCGGGATGCAGGACCGGGGACCGCATGGGCCGGGGGCGGTGCGGCAGGCATCATCGGCGCCGGCGGGACCGACCGGGGCTGGTCCGCCCGCGGGGACGAGGGGATCGGCGCCGGGGCTGCTGCCGTGGGTGGCGGCATCGATGGGGTCGGCGCGGGTGGTGCGGTCGGTGTGGCCGCGGCGGCCGCGCGCGCCCCGGCCTCGCGTCCGACCGCGAACACGGCGCTGCAGATACTGCAACGCGCGCGCACGCCGCCCTCGGGGACCTTGGCCGGGTCCACCCGATAGACCGTGGCGCAGTTGGGACAACTGACGTTCATCGCTTCATCCTCAGGGCTGTTCTCTGGATGCCGCCCCAGACCGTTCCTCGCCGTTGGTGCCCTGGCGACGGTCGACCACGAACACCGATCCGGGCAGGGTCTTGGCGTAGCTCTTCATCTCGGTGGCAAGCTCGCTCACCTGGGCCGGATGCGCAAACCGGCGATGCCGGTTGGTGACGATGCCGATCGACAGAGTCATGAGCGGCACCCGGTGGAGCTGGCCCCGGCGGTCCTTCCCAAAGAAGTACCCGGCCCGCCGGTCCTGGTCGTTGTACTGCAGCGGGATGAGGGTGTCGAACACGTCGAGGATCTCGCTGCAGACGGCGCTGATCTCATCGGTCGGGATGACGAAGATGAAGTCGTCGCCGCCGATGTGGCCGACGAACCCGCGCGGACCCAGCATGCCCTTCACGACGTCATGGAGAATGCGCGAGAGGAGATAGATGACGCGATCGCCGTCGTAATAGCTGTAGCGATCGTTGAACTCCTTGAAATGGTCCAGGTCCGCATAGCATACCGCGAACTCCTGGTCCGATTCCAGTCGGCGTCGGATCTCGCGCTCGATCTCCGTGGTGCCCGGGAGCCGGGTGGACGGGTGGACTGACACGTCCCGCTCGGTGCGCACCAGCATCGCGTCCAGCCTCGCGCGCTGCTCGGCCGGCGAGAAGATGCCGGTGACCACCTCATCCGCCCCTGCCCCGAACCAGGCCTGGACCTGCTCCGCGTGGTGGTCGGCGGCCAGCACCGTCACGGGCACGATCGCGGTGAAGGCGTCCAGTTTGAGCCGCCGAACCAGGTCGAGCCCGCGGTCCACCGCCCCGTTGCCATCCACGAAGAGCAGGCAGGGGTGCCCGCGCAGAACGATGGCCTCGACCTCTTCCGGCTGGCTGAAGCCCAGCAGCGGAAACGTGTTGGTCGCGGCCCACTGCCGCACCAGGGCAGGGACCGGACACGCCTCCGGCGAAAAGAAGAGGATCGTCGGCCGAGTCCGCACCCATTGCCTCTCGTAAGGGTTTAGCCGAAGCTAACTTGGACGGTCACGGCCGCCAAGTCAATTGAGGAAGAAGGCCCCCACGGCGACCATGGCGTAGACCGCCAGAAGCTGGACGCCCTCGAACCAGTGAGACTCGCCGTCGAGGGTGATGATGGCGGTCACCACGGTGGCCAGGCCCAGGGCGACCACCTCGAAGGGCCGGAACACCAGGCTCATCTCCTGACCCAACGCCACCCCGGCGAACACCAGCAGCGGGGCCACGAGGAGCGCCACCTGGGTGCTCGAGCCCAGGGCGATCTGCAGGCCCAGGTCGATCTGTCCCTTGCGCGAGAGCATGACCGCGGCCGCGTGCTCCGCCGCGTTTCCGATGATCGGGATCACGATCAGGCCGAGGAACGCCTGCGACAAGCCGAGGGCGGCTGTGGCCTCGCTGGCCGCGTGCACCAGCAGCTCCGATTCGACCGCCACCCCAACGGTCGCCAGCCCGAGGATGGTAACCGCCTTGCCGACGCTCCACACCGGACCGGCGATGGGATGGGGATCGCCGCCGAAGAGGCACCGGTGGGTCCGGAGCGTGAATAGCAGTGACAGGCCGTAGGTGATGATGAGGATCACCGCGACGGCCTCCGACATGCGGAGCTCGGACAGCCGGGCGGCGGCCTCGGGATGGACCGAATGGAACAGCGCGGGGAACACCAGCGCGACCACGGAGAGCGCCAGCATTCCCGCGCTCATGCCCGCGCTGGTGCGATTGAACTTGAGCTCGGCGCGATTGGTGCCCCCGGCCACGAGCGCGAGCCCGAGGATGAGCAGCAGGTTGCCCAGGATGCTGCCGGTGATCGACGCCTTCACCAGCTCGACCAGGCCGGCGCGCAACGCCACGATGGCGATGATGAGCTCGGCGGCATTGCCGAACGTCGCGTTGAGCAGGCCTCCGATGGTGGGGCCGGTTCGATGCGCCAGGTGCTCGGTGGACTCCCCCATGTAGCCCGCCAGCGGGAGAACGCCGAGGCAGGCGGTGAGGAAGACCCAGACAGCGGGCGCGTGCACCACGTAGCCGAGCACGATGCTGACCGGGACCGCGAGCAGCAGGACCAGCCGCCATGGGACCGGCGTCCGGGCCGTGCGCGGCGTGAGGTGCGGCGCCGGCGACCGGCCCGGGTTCGGGCTATCCACTGTGGCTCGCCCGGACGCACCGCGAGCCGCCGGCGCAGGGTGCGTCGACTCGCGCTCGGGAGCGGCCGCCGTCCGGGCGCGGGTGATGCCCGATCCACCCACCGCCGCGCGCACCCGGTCGGCGTCCGCGCCGACCTCCGCCAGCATCTTGCCCATCGTCCCGCGCGGCTCCAGCAGGGCGGCGAGCAGGAGCTGCTCGGCCGAGAGCCCGCTGCCGGCCTCACGCGCCTCCTTCGACGCCATTTCGATGAGGCGCTTGGCGTGTGAGGTATACGCCAGCTCCGGTGCGCCGCCGCGTGGGCGGCTGCGACGGCCGCCCGCCTCGAGCCGCTGGCGGACGCGGTCGGTGTCGAGCCCGAGACGCTCGAGCACCGCGTGCCCGGGGCCGTCCGGCGCCATCAGGGCGAGCACGACATGCTCGGCGCCGATCGCATCGTGCTCCAGCCGCACCGCTTCGGCCCGGGCGCCTTCCAGAGCGCGTTGTGCGCTGGCGCTCAGCGTGTGGGGATTCTCGCGAGGCGCCGGTGGTTCCTGACTCAGAGCGGCTTCGCTTCGTCGACCAGCATGATGGGAATGCCGTCCTCGACGGCGTAAATGAGCCCGCAGGCGTGGCACACGAGGGATTCGGGGGACTGGCGGTATTCCAGTTCGCCCTTGCACTTGGGACAGACCAGGATCTGCAGCAGCTCGGGGGCCAGGGTCATGACGTCTCCGACTCAGGAAAGCCGAAACGGGTCAGGGCGGTCGCGCTCTTGCGCCAGTGGGGGAGGACCTTGACCCAGCAGTCGAGGTACACCGGTTCGCCGATGAGGGCTTCGATCCGGCGACGGGCCCGGGCGCCGATGGCCTTGATGGACTGGCCGCCCGCGCCGATCACAATCCGCTTCTGGGACTCGCGCTCGACGAACAGGGTCACCCGAATGTACACGGGCTGTTCGGCTTCGCGAAACTCCTCGACCTCGGCGGTAAAGCCGTATGGCAGCTCGTCCTCGAGCAGCTCGAAGGCGGCTTCGCGCAGGTACTCCACGACGAAGAACCGCACCGGCTGGGTACCGACATCTTCGGGGTCGAACTCGAAGTCGCGCTCGGGCAGCCGCTCGCGCACGCCGGCGAGGAGGGTGTCGAGGCCCTCACCCTGATCCGCGGCGACCACGATAGCCTCGCGGGCGAGCGCCTCGCGCCTGGCCCCGGACACCAGGTCCCCTTTGGTGTAGACGGTGAGCACCGGCGCGGGAATCGGCGTGTCGAGCCGGGCCACGCGCTCGAGCGGGGGTGCCGGCGCGTCGGGCGCCGGGTGCAGGTGCAGCACGACATCGACCCTCCGGAGCGCCTCGAGGGCGAGGTGTCGCATGCGCGCCTGCATCAGGTAGGAGGGCTCGAGCAGGCCGGGCAGGTCGTGGAGGATGAACTGCGCATCGCCTTTGGTCAACAAGCCGACGACCGGCAGGCGGGTGGCCTGGGCCCGGGGGCTCACGATGGCGAGGTGCTGCCCGACGAGCGCGTTGAGGAGCGAGGACTTGCCGACGTTTGGCGCGCCCGCGAGGGCGACGTGGCCGGTTCTGGGCATGGGGGAAGATGGTGGGCGGACGGAAGGACGGAAAGGCGGAAGGATGGAAGGATGGAAGGATGAAAGGACGGAAAGACGGAAGGCTGCGGGTGCGGGGTGCGGCAGCTCGGCGGCCCGCTGGTCCTTCCGTCCTTCCGTCCTTCGAGCCCAAAAAGACGAGCCCGAACGCTGAGCTAGCGTCCGGGCTCGAAGAAGAGGCTGGCGACGGCCTACTCTCCCACCATCTCTCAATGGCAGTACCATCGGCGCTGCAGGGCTTAACTGCCGT
>JBOHSB010000044.1:0-3765 GCA_050733015.1 Gemmatimonadales bacterium | reverse complement strand
AGGACAAGCTGCGCTACATCCGCAACGAGCAAACGAATGGCCGCCTCATTGCCATGTGTGGCGACGGCACCAACGACGCGCCGGCGCTCGCCCAGGCCGACGTCGGTGTGGCCATGAATACCGGCGCGCGGGCCGCGCGCGAGGCCGGCAATATGGTGGACCTCGATTCGAATCCGACGAAGCTCCTCGAGATCGTCGAGGTCGGCAAGCAGCTGTTGATGACTCGCGGGTCCCTCACCACCTTCTCCATCGCGAACGACGTCGCGAAGTACTTCGCCATCATTCCGGCGATGTTCGTCGCGGCCTACCCCGAGCTCCGGGTGCTCAACGTCATGCGGCTCGCCTCGCCCCATTCGGCGATTCTCAGCAGCGTGATGTTCAATGCGCTCATCATCATCGCCCTGATTCCGCTGGCGCTTCGCGGGGTGCCGTACAACCCCGCGCCGGCGGGCGTCATCCTGCGGCGGAACCTGCTGGTCTACGGCCTGGGCGGCCTGCTGGCGCCGTTCGTGGGCATCAAGCTGATCGACGTCGCGCTGAACGCCATCGGCCTCGTCTGATCCCGCGCCGCCGGCCGGCCCTGGTATACTCCAGACTGCCTATGGCCCATCAGCCATGACCCACCAGCGGCCGGACCCCGATGCGTTGCTCCTGCGCTTCCGCGCGGAAGAGGCGCGCGAGCGCCGCGGGCAACTGAAGGTCTTCCTGGGCGCTTCGCCCGGCGTCGGGAAGACCTTCACCATGTTGGAGACCGCTCGCGCCAAGCGGGCCGACGGGCTCGACGTGGTGGTCGGCGTGGTCGAAACCCACGGGCGGGCGGAGACCGGGCGGCTCCTGGAGGGACTCGAAGTCCTTCCCCGCCGCGCGATCGAATATCGGGGCGTCGTGCTGGAGGAAGTCGATCTCGACGCGGCGCTCGCCCGCCACCCCGCCCTCCTGCTGGTGGATGAGCTCGCCCATACCAACGCCCCGGGATCGCGTCATGCCAAGCGCTGGCAGGACATCGAGGAGCTGCTCGCCGCCGGCGTCAACGTCTACACTACGGTCAACGTCCAGCACTTCGAGAGCCTCAACGACGTGGTCGCGCAAATCACCGGCGTCACGGTGCGGGAGACCGTGCCCGACTCGGTGCTCGAGGGCGCGAACGAAGTCGAGCTGGTGGACGTGACGCCTGACGTCCTCCAGCAGCGGCTGCGCGAGGGGAAGGTCTACGTGCCCGAGCAGGCGGGCCGCGCGATCGAGCGGTTCTTCCGCAAGGGCAACCTCATCGCGCTCCGCGAGCTGGCCCTGCGGCGCACCGCCGAGCGGGTGGACGCGCAGATGCGCGGCTACATGGCCGAGCAGGGCATTCGGGAGACCTGGGCCACCGGCGAGCGGCTGGTGGTCTGCATCGGGCCGAGCGCGAGCGCCGCGCGGCTGGTTCGAGCCACCCGGCGCATGGCGGCCCGCACCCACGCCGAGTGGTTCGCGGTTCACGTCGAGACGCCGCGTGACCAGCGCCTGACCGACGCCGAGCGGGAGGACATCCTCCGCGCCATGGAGCTCGCCGAGCAGCTCGGGGGCCGGCCGGTCACGCTGAGCGGCCAGAGCGCCCCCGAGGAGATCCTGGCGTACGCGCGAGCCCACAACGTCACCCGCATCATCATGGGCAAGACCCGTCGTCCGCGCTGGCGCGACCTGGTCCAGGGCTCGCTGCTGGACGCGTTGGTCCGCGGCAGCGGCGGGATCGAGGTGCTCGCCATCACGGGTGCGGAGGACGAGGAGAGCCCCCGCCCCGCCGGGGCCGGCGGCGGACGCGCCTCGACTCCGCGTGAGTACGGCATGGCCGCGGCGATCGCGGTGGTGCCCACCTTGCTCGGGTTGATCGTCCGGCAGGCCGGTGCGCCGGTGCTCCCGATCGACGCGGCCATGCTGTATCTGCTGGCCGTCGTGGTCGCAGCGGCGCGGTTCCGCCGCGGACCGGCGGTGGTGGCCTCCCTCGTGGGCATCGCGTCGTTCGATTTCTTCTTCGTGCATCCGTTCTACACCTTCTCCGTGTCGGATGTCCGGTACGTCCTGACCTTCGGCGTGATGCTGGTCGTGGCCCTCGTGCTCGGAAACCTGACCGGCAGGATCCGGAGTCAGGCCGAGGCGGCCCGCGAGCGCGAGCAGCGGACCTCGGCCCTCTACGGGCTGAGCCGGGATCTGGCTGCGGCGCGGGACCGGGACGCCGTGCTCGCGGCGGCCCTGCGGAGCCTGCGGGACACCTTCGCGATCGAAGCCGCGGTGCTCCTTCCGGGCGAGGCGGGGGCGGTGGCGGTCGTGGGATCGCCGCCGTACCCGTTCGACGAGCGGGAGCGGGCCGTGGCCCAATGGAGCTTCGATCACAGCCAGGCGGCCGGCCGGGGGACCACGACGCTCCCGGGCGCGGGCGCGCTCTACATGCCGCTCGAATCATCCGGAAAAGCCGTTGGCGTCCTCGGTCTACCTCTCGGGGAAGCCGCCGAGTTTCGGGACCCGGCGCGTCGCCGGCTCCTGGAGTCGCTCGCCGGCCAGACGGCGGCGGCGCTCGAGCGGCTGGTGCTGGCGGAACGGAGCCGGGAGTCCGAGGTCCAGGTCGAGGCCGAGCGGCTCCGGACGGCGCTCCTGAGCTCGCTGTCCCACGATATGCGCACGCCGCTCGCTTCGATCGAGGGGGCGGCCAGCACGCTACTCCAGGACGCAGAGCCTGCGACCGCCGCCCGCCGGGATCTCGCGGCGACGATCGTGCAGGAATCCCACCGGATGGGTCGTCTGGTGGCGAACCTGCTGGACATGATCCGAGTGGAGGCCGGGGCCCTGCAGGTGCAGAAGGAATGGCAGTTGCTGTCCGATGTGGTCGGCGTGGCGCTGCTCCGGACCGAGGAGCAGCTTCGCGGCCATCCGGTCGCGACGGCGTTCCCGCTGGACCTGCCGCTGGTGCCGATGGACGAGATCCTGCTGGAGCAGGTGTTCGTCAACCTGCTCGAGAACGCGGCCAAGCACACACCGGCCGGCACACCGATCGAGGTCGGCGCGACGAGCGGGCGGGGCGAGGTGGTCGCGTACGTCGCCGATCGAGGGCCGGGCCTGCCGCCGGGCGAAGAGGACCTGATCTTCCGCAAGTTCCACCGCGGTGGCGGCTCCGCCGGCGGAATCGGGCTGGGGCTCACGATCTCCCGCGGGATCGTCACCGCCCACGGCGGGCGGATCTGGGCCGAGAACCGGACGGGCGGCGGCGCGATCTTCAGGATCGCGCTACCGATCAGCGGCACGCCGCCGCAGCTCGTCACCGAGGCGCCCGTTCCCAACCGACAGGACTCCGAGGCCGCCGGCGAATGGATCGCCCAGCCCCCCTCATCCTCCTGATCGAGGACGAGCCGCAGATGCGGCGCTTCCTCCGCACCGCGCTCGGCGCCAACGACTACCGGCTGGTCGAGGCGGAGACGGCGAAGGACGGGCTGGCACAGGCCGCCTCACGCAACCCCGACGTCATCCTGCTCGACCTGGGTCTGCCCGACCGCGACGGTCTCGAGGTCGCGCGCGAGCTGCGCGAGTGGTCCGCCACGCCGATCATCGTGCTCTCGGCCCGCGGCCGCGAAGAGGATAAGGTCAAGGCGCTCGACCTCGGCGCCGACGACTACCTCACCAAGCCGTTCGGAGTGGGCGAGCTTCTCGCGCGTCTGCGGGTCGCGCTCCGCCACCGGGAGGCGCTCGCGGGACCGGGGGAAGAGCCGGTCTTCGTCCTGGGCCCGCTCCGCGTGGACC
>JBOHSB010000043.1:0-14894 GCA_050733015.1 Gemmatimonadales bacterium | reverse complement strand
ATCACGGCGACCAAGACGTGGCGGGTCCGGGGTCTCGTGCCCGGCAGCGGTCCGTTCCTGGCCGCCGAGCGGGCGGTGCCGCTCGACCTCCGCGGCGTCGAAGGCGACTCGGTGCGGATCCGGATTCGGCCGCCCCGCGGCTTCTGGGCGCTGGGCTATTTCGCGATGGACTTCTCGCCCGACCAGCCGGTCGCGGTGGACACTGTCGCGCCCCGCTCGGCGTCCGCGGCAGAGGTGCTCGCGGCGGTCCGCGCGGCGGACACGCTCTACTACGCAATGCCGCATACCGGCGACCGCTCGACGCTCGAGTTCCCCGCACCCCCGCTCCGCCCGGGCCTCGAGCGGTCGGTGGTGCTCCACAGCCGCGGCTGGTACCGCCTGCATCTCGACCCGGCCGGCGCAGCGGACACGGCGCTGGTCCGGCGCCTGATGGAGGTGCCGGGCGCGGCGGTCGAATACTCGGCGAGCCAGTATCGGGAGTGGCCGATGGCGCGGCTGGGGACGGCGCGGTGATGAGTCTCATCCCGAGCGGGGCGAGGGACCTTCTCCACGCCGTTCCGGAAACGCGCAGGCAAGGTCCCTCGCTTCGCTCGGGATGAAGGTCAAGGAGCTCCCATGCGTCACTTCTGGCTCGACCGCATCGTCCATCTGGAGCCCGGCGCCCGCGCCACGGGGCTCAAGGCCGTGGCGCTGGCGGAGGATCATTTCGATGCGCACTTCCCCGGCAATCCGGTACTCCCGGGCGTCTGCCTGCTCGAGGGGCTGGCGCAGACCGCGGGCGTGCTCATCCACGAGTCGGTCGACCGCCGCCTGCTCGCGATCATGGTGTCGCTCGAGCGGGCCCGCTTTCCGGCGTTTGCCCGCCCGGGCGACCAGGTGCGGCTCGAGGCGGAGATCGAATCACTCGAGCCGGCGAGCGCCCGGGCACGCGGGATCGCGTCCGCCAACGGCCGCTTGCTCGCGTCGGCGCGCTTCAGCTTCACGCTGGTGCCGCCCGAGCGCCTGGTTCCCGACGCCTACCACGCCCTGTGGTGCCAGATGATCGACACCTGGCTGGGCCGCTACCCCGAGCTGGGCGATGACTGAGCGCATCGCCGTCACGGGAGCCGGGGTCGTCACCCCGATCGGCTGCGGCTATGAGGCGTACCGCGATGCGCTTCGAGCCGGCCGGTCGGGTGCCGGGCCCATCACGCGCTTCGACAGCGCGGGGCTCGACACCCGGATCGCGGCCGAGGTGCGCGACGCCGACGCGGCGCTCGAAGGCTGGGTCGAGCCCCGGAAGGCGGTGAAGACCATGAGCCGCGCGGCGCTGTTCGCCGTCGCCGCCGCCGCGATGGCGCGCCGACACGCCGGCCTCGCGCCGGATGCGGCCGACCCGGCGCGGGTGGCCGTCGTCATGGGCGCCGGAGGCATGGGACCGACCGACCTCGATCTCCTCGCCACCCAGGTGCAGGCGGCGATCGACGCGGCCCGCGAGGCCGGCACGGGAGGCTGGGACATCCCCACCTTCGCCCGCCTCTTCGCCGGCCGCACCAATCCGCTCGCGACCCTGCGCGGGCTTCCCAACCTCGCCGCGGCGCACGTCGCCATTCAGCACGACGCGCGGGGCCCGAACGCCACGATCACCACAGCCTGTTGCGCCGGCACCCAGGCGATCGGCGAAGGGCTTCGACTCATTCAGCGGGGCGACGCGGACGTGGTCCTGGCCGGCGGCACCGATGCCGCGGTGAATCCAGTGGCCGTGCTCGGCTTCAGCCTGCTCGGCACGTTGTCGCGGCGGAACGACGAGCCCACGCGCGCGAGCCGCCCGTTCGACCGCGGGCGGGACGGGTTCGTCATCGGTGAGGGCGCGGGCGTGGTGGTGCTGGAGCGGGAGGCATTCGCGCGGGCCCGAGGCGCGCGGGTGCTCGCCGAGCTGGCAGGGTACGGCATCACCTGCGACGCGTACCGGATCACCGACGAGCGGCCGGACGCCGACGGTGCAGCGCGGGCCATCTCGGGGTGCCTGGATGACGCCGGGCTCGCGCCGTGGGAGGTGGGCTACGTGAACGCCCACGGCACCGGCACGAGGATGAACGACGTCACCGAAACCCGCGCGCTCGAGCGCACCCTCGGCCCTTGCGCCCACTCGACGCCCGTGAGCTCCACCAAGTCCATGATCGGCCACCTGCTGGCGGCGGCGGGGGCGGTGGAGCTGGTAGCGGCGATCGTCGCCCTGCACGAGGGATTCCTGCCGCCCACCATCAACCTCGAGGCGCCCGACGCGGAGTGCGACCTCGACTACGTGCCGAACGTCGCCCGGCCGGCCACACCGGCCGCGGCGCTGAGCACCTCGTTCGGCTTCGGAGGACAGAACGCATGCCTGGCGATACGACGCTGGTGAACGAACGCGGCCTCGACGCGCTGGTCCGGGCGATCGTGGCCGAGGTGCTGGTGGTGCCCGCGGCGGCGGTGGTGCCGGGCGTCGCGCTGATGCGCGACCTCGGCGCCGAGTCCATCGACTTCATGGACCTCGTGTTCCGGTTGGAGGAGGCGCTGACACTGGAGATCCCGTACACCCGCTGGCAGCGCTTCCTGGAGGCGCACCTGCCGGGCGGCCAGCTCGCAGCGCGCATCACGCCCGAGGTGGTGCAGGCGTTTGCGGCGGCGGAGCTGGCGCGGGTGTGACCTGGTGCCGGCAGGTGGCGGACGACGTCTGGCTCGCCGTCGCGTGGCCCAGGACGCCTGCCCCAGACGCTGGCCGGCGTACGGGGTCACCGCACAAGCGCTACCGGATCGACCGCGCCGCGGCCGATCGGGCGGAGGCGGCGGCGCGCCGGGCGGGACTGCGCGCGGCGCCGGGTCGATCACCCGATGCACGGGGTGCCGAGTGGGCCATGTCCCGGTCCCACACCCGCGGTGTCGGTGCGGCGATCGTGGCGCCGGCCGGGCACAGGCTCGGCGTCGACCTCGTGGCCGTGGCTCGAGTGGGCGAGCGTCATGCGCGCGCCGTGCTGCGGGACCAGGAGTGGGCCCTGCTGGCCTTCGCCGGCGAAATCCGCCCCGCGCTGGCGTGGGCGCTCAAGGAGGCGGCGGCCAAGGCCTCAGGTGACGCGATGCGCTGCTTCCCGCATGGGATCGTCGTCGGGTGTGCCGCGGAAGGATTGTGGGTGAGGGCCGTCGAGGGCGGAACGCCCCTGCGGGCTGGTTGGAAGGTGCTCCGAAACCACGTGTGCGCCTGGATCTGGGACTGACCCCCGCCCGGCGGCTCCGGCAGGGGGCGGGATCATGTCATCCGGGGTCGCGCTCCTGAAGCCCGTCCTGGGACTCGTCACGCGCCTCGTCGGGCGGAGCGCTGGAGCGCTCCAGCTTGCGCTGCCGCTTCTCCTCGCGCTTCGCCTGCTTGTTCAATTCCTTCTGCCGCTTCTCGAAACCATAGTTGCGCTTGGGCAAGGAGCCTCGCTGGAGGTGGGGGAACGCGGGGCGGTCAGCTGCGGGCGTCAGCCCGGCGGTCGAGCCCCTGCGCGCGCAGCCAGCCGGTCAGGGCCGCCTCGAGCTCCTCGGCGGTCTGTCCGGCCACCTGCGGAATCGCGGGCCAACGTTTGGCCGGACCCATGAGATACCACATGGCGGGGACCGCGGGCAGGCCCCGCCGCTCGTTGGCAGGCTCGTGATCGTAGGAGACGAAATGGAACATCCGCCCGGCGTAGCGAACGTGGGATTGCTCGACTTTGTAGCTGCTCACTAGACACTCGGCATCGCTGGCGCGCGGAGGACGATGGGCGCGCGCGCGGAGCGGACCACCGGTGCGGCGGGAGCCGCTCCCGGAAATGTAACCCAGTGGGGGCGTCCCCGTCGGGGGGCACCCGTCTGGCCTGCCGCCCGCCCTTGCTAGATTGCGTCTGACATGACGCACACTGTCCCGGCGCAGTACGACCGCTCCATCGTTGCAGGCCCGCTCGCCGGCGCGGTCTGGCGGCTGGCTTGGCCCGCGATGCTGGTGAACATCATCGGCGGGTTGCAGAGTCTGGTGGACCAGGTCCTGGTCGGCCACATCGTCGGCTACACCGGCAATGCCGCCATCGGCGTGGCCAATCAGGTCTTCATCGCGATCTTCATCTTCATCACCTCGCTGTTCACCGGCATGAGCGTGCTGGTGTCCCGCTTCGCGGGCGCGGGCGACGTGGACAAGGTGAACCGCACCGTGTACCAGGCCTGCATCACGGCCGTAGGCCTCGCGGTGTTCGTGATGGCGCCCGCGGGATTCCTCCTGGCCCCGTCGCTGCTCGACTTCGTCAACGCCGCGCCCGCGGTGCAGGCCCAGGCCCTGCCCTTCCTCCGCATCATGTTCCTGACCAGCAGCGGCATGCTGGTGTACTTCATGCTGGCCGGCGCGCTGCGCTCGGCCGGCGACGCGCGGACCCCGATGGTCCTCGGCTTCGTGATGACCGCGCTCAACATCGGGTTCAACATCGTGCTGATCCGGGGACTGGGCCCGATCCCGTCGTTCGGAACCGCGGGCGCGGCGATGGGCACCGCGCTCGCCTCGGGGCTGGTCGCGGGGTATGCGATCGTCCGGCTCTGGCGCGGCGGCTGGGTGGTGCGGTTCCCGCGCGGGCACGGCTTCGGCCCCGACTGGGGCATCATCCGCGAGCTGTTCCGGTTCGGCCTGCCGGCCGGCTTCCAAGGCATCGCGATGAACATCGGCGGGGTGCTGCTGCTCTCGTTCATCGGCTCGCTCGATCAGAGCGCGCCGGCCCAGGCGGCCTACGCGGTGTGCTATGGCCAGCTGTTCTCGTTCGTGACCTGGACCTCCATCGGGCTCATGGGCGCGGCCGCCACGGTTGCGGGACAGAACCTGGGCGCCGGCCGGCCGGGCCGGGCGGCCGCCGCGGTGCGGATCGCGGCCCGGATCGGCATGGCCGGCGCCGCGGTGGTCGGCGTACTCTTCTTCCTCATTCCGGGGCAGCTCCTCGCCATGTTCGGCATTCACGATCCGGAGGTGCTGGCCATCGCTACCGGCCTGCTCCGGGTGCTCAGCGTGTCGGGCCTGTTCATCTCGGCGGCCCTGACCTACACCGGCGGCCTCCAGGGCACGGGCGACACCAAGAGCCCGCTCTACATCTCGATCCTGTCCCAGATCGCCCTGCCGCTCGGGATCTGTTTCGTCATCCAGCAGACCGGCACCCTCCAGCCGCTGCACATCTGGCTGGCCATCCTGGCGGGGCACATCACCCGGTTCAGCCTGAGCGCGCTGAGGTTTGCGCAGGGGAAGTGGCGCGGGATCGCAGTGGACATCGAGCCGGCTCGGGCCGGGGAGAGCTCCTGAACTGCCTCAGCTCCCTTTCGCTTCAGCCAGGACGCGCCAGCTCGAGCGGTAACCCCCGCGCCGTGATCCCCGTATTGGTTCAGGCCCGGCATTCCTGCCGTGGTTCCGGGAAACTGGCCCTTCCCGCGCGCCCACGGCCGTTCCTCTTTGGCAACGAGGTTCCGATTGTCCGCTCGCGCCATTCACCACACTGCAACCGGCACGCGCGTGCGGCAACCGTCGCGTCGCCGGCTCGGCCTGGTACTGCTCGTGTTCGCTGCGGTCACGTCTCCGCTCCGCGCGCAGTCGGATCCCGTGCGCCCGCAATACGGCGCCTGGGGCTACGATACGGCCGGCGCCGATCTCACGACCAGGCCGGGCGACGACTTCTTCCGCTACGCCAACGGCGGGTGGCTCGATCGCATCCGCATTCCCGCCGACAAGCCCTCCTACTCGCTGCGCTGGGTCATGAGCGACACCACTAAGGCCCGGCTCCACGACATGATGGACGCGGCCGCCGCCCGCGCGCCGCGTCGGCCCGCCGACCTCGAAGGCAAGGTGGGCGCGTTCTACAAGGCCTTCATGGACCAGGACCGGATCGAGGCGCTGGGGACGAGGCCCATCGCGCCCGAGCTGGGCGAAGTGCGGGCGGCCCGGTCGCGCCGGGCGCTCGCGGCGCTCATGGCGCGGGCGAACTCCGACTTCGAGGGCTCGCTGTTCAACATCGGCATCGACGTGGACCTCAAGGACCCCAAGCGGTATGCCGTCTACCTCGGCCAGGGCGGGCTCGGCCTCCCCGACCGCGATTACTACCTGAAGCCGGAGTTCTCGTCGCAGAAAGCCAAGTATGAGGCCTACGTCGCGCGGCTGCTCGAGCTGGTGGCGTGGCCCGAGGCCGATGCACGGGCCCCGGACGTGGTCGCGTTCGAGACCCGGCTGGCCGAGGCGAGCTGGACCAAGCAGCAGCAACGTGACCCCGTGGCCACGTACAATCCGATGACCCCGGCAGAGCTGGCCCGGGTGGCGCCGGGCTTCGCGTGGAAAAGCTTTCTCGACGGCGCCGGCGTGGCGAAGGTGTCGCGTGTCATCGTCGCGGAGAAGACGGCGTTCCCCAAGCTGGCCGCCATCTTCGCCGGAACGGGCCTCGAGACTCTGCAGGCCTGGCAGGCATTTCGCATCGCGGACAACGCCGCACCCTATCTGTCGAAGCCCATCACCGAGGCTCATTTCGAGCTCCGGGACAAGACCCTGTCCGGGCAGCTCGAGCAGGAGGCGCGCTGGAAGCGGGGCGTCGTGGCCGTCGGCGGCGGCGATTTCCTGGTGGGCGACCGGTTCGGCACCTTCGGCACGTTGGGCTGGGCCACGGGCCAGCTCTACGCAGCGAGATACTTCCCGGCCGAGACCAAGGCGAAGATCGAGGAGCTGGTGGCCAACGTGAAGGCGGCCTATCGGCTCCGGATCCAGCGGCTCGACTGGATGGGCCCTGCCACCAAGGCGGAAGCACTCAAGAAGCTGGACACCTACACCATCAAGGTCGGCTATCCCGACCACCCGCGCGGGTACGCGTCGGTGGTCATCGCGAGCGATGACCTCGTCGGCAACGTCCGCCGGGCCGGCGCGGCCGACTGGGCCTTCTACCGGGGCCGCCTGTTCGGCCCGGTGGATCGCGGCGACTGGGGGATGACGCCGCAGACCAACGATGCCTACAACGGGAGCCTCCGGGACATCGTCTTTCCCGCGGGGATCCTGCAGCCGCCGATCTTCGATCCCAACGCGGATCCCGCCGTCAACTACGGCGCCATCGGGGGCGTCATCGGCCACGAGCTGACGCACGGCTTCGACGACCAGGGCCGGAAGATCGACGCCGACGGGGCATTGCGGGATTGGTGGACCAGGGAGGATGCGGCCAAGTTCGAGGCCCGCGCCAAGGTGCTGGGCGAGCAGTACTCGACGTTCGAGCCGATTCCGGGCGCCCGGGTGAACGGCGCACTCACCATGGGCGAGAACATCGCCGACCTTGGCGGGGTGACGCTCGCGCTCGACGCGTACCACGCGTCGCTCGAGGGAAAGCCCGCACCGGTGCTCGGCGGGCTCACCGGGGACCAGCGCGTCCTGCTCGGCTGGGCCCAGGCCTGGCGCGGCAAGGCCACCGACAACTTCCTGCGCCGGCAGGTGGTGAGCGATCCGCACAGCCCGCGCATGTTCCGCGTCAACGGCGTGGTGCGCAATCTCGACGCGTGGTATGCGGCGTTCGGCGTCAAGCCGGGAGACCGGCTCTACGTCGCGCCCGAGGCGCGGGTGCGGATCTGGTAGCCTACGCCTGCTTCTTCTTCGCCGTCGGCGGCAGCAGCCCGTTGAGCCGCAGGTAGTTGGCGAGCTGGCTGTAGTGATCGCCCCAGTCCTCCGCGGTCGCGAGCATCATCGCCCCGCGCGAGATCTTGCGCTCTCCGAACCACGGCAAGCTCTCACCCAGCTTCGAGTCGTCCAGCTTGCCCAGCGCGGTGTCGCAGAACTGGAACGTCTCCTTGAGCCGCGCGACCAGGGCGTCCTTGCCGGCGTCCTTCGCGAGATCGGTGCGCTTGGGCGCCTCGGCGCCGCCGATCTTGGAGCAGAAGAAGTCGTTGCCTTCGGACAGGTGCGCGATGACGCCCCCGAAGCTCATCTGCGCGGGGGTGGGCTTGTAGCCGTACTTGGCCGCGGGCATCTCCTCGGCGGCGGCGACGAGGTTCTTGGCCTGGTGGCCGGTCATCTCACGGAACGCGTCGGCCAGGGGCGCGCCCTGCGCCGCGGCGGTGGTGGTGAGACAGAGGGTGGCGAAGGCGACGAGTGACGAAGGGGTGCGCATGGCAATAGTCCCGGTGGAAGTCGGAAGGTGCATGTTACACTGGCGGGCGGGCGGCGGGTAGCGGCCCTGGCCGGGAGTCACGGTGACCGTGTCCTACAGCCCCAACCAGTAGCTCAGCTTCACCGCCAGCAGGTTGTCCGCCGGCGTGTTCCGCAGATTACGGAAATCCCGTCCGAAATCGAAGTCCCCGACCCCGTCCGCCTGGTTGCTCCGGCTCTGCTGCCACACCAGGAACAGGGTCGCGCCCGGCCGGTACTCCCAGCGGACCACCACGTTGGCCCGGAGCGAGCGGAAGTTGAAGCTCTGGTCGGCCACGGTGAACGGCGCGGCGGCGCCGGGGCCGTCGGGATCCACCGTGAAGCCGCCGTCGTTGTCCGGCTCGATGGTTCCCTGGTCGCGGCCGTAGACCGCAAATTCGTACGTGCTCGGCGCGCGCAGCTCCTTGTAGTCCGTGAACTCGTTGGCGGAGAGCAGCGGCTGGGCGTACAGCTGGAGGCTCAGCGTCGGCGTGAAGGTCCAATTGAGCCGGGTCTCGAGCGCCACCTCGGTCTGACGCAATTCGGCGAACACGTAGCGCCCGCCGAACGTCGTTGCCGCGGTCGCGTCAGTCTCAGTCTGGACGTAGTGCGCCGCCTCGTGATTCCACGTCACGCTCGGGCCGAGCGCGATCTGGAGGTTCGAGCCGGGCTTGAGGGTCAGGGTCGGCGCCAGCGAGACGTAGCGCGTGCGGGCCGTGTTCCAGAACCAGTCGGCCGTGAGCGCCAGGGTGTGCCGGCGCCGCGGATCGGAGTCGAGCTGGAGGAAGAGCTCGTGGCCGGAGGGACTGCGAGTGATGGGGCCGCCGCGCGTGAGATGGTCGTCGCTGGTGGCCGGGTAGAAATGGCTGGTGAGCCTCGCCTTCCAGAAGTCCCGGAACCGCACCTCCTGGGCCAGGCCGATATCGAAGGTGATGCGGTTCCAGTCGTAGTCCCACTCGTGGGTGGTGAACAGATCGGCTCGGTAGTTCCGGAACAGGCGGCTCGGACGATACTCCGCGTAGCCGATGTCGGTCGCGACCGCGCGGCGATTGGTGTAGACCTCGAAGCCCACGTCGTTGGTCTCGTAGCCCGGGCTCTTGTCCTGCAGCGTGACGCTGCCCAGCCAGCGGCCCGACAGCTTGGTAAGCGACCCCACCGCGTTGTAGCCCGCCAGGGTGGTCCGGGTCGTGTCCAGCGAGAAGTGCTCGGCGTCGGGCCGCTGATAGTAGCGGGCCGCGGTGCGCTGGGTGCGGGTGATGGCCGCCGGGTCGCCCCGGACCAGACTGCCGGTGACGAACCCATCGAACACCCAGGTCTGGTTGCCCCAGTAGCGATTGAAGTCCACGCCGCCCAGGTACGCCGAGGAGCGGAGCAGCCCCGCCAGGGCCGAGTCGTCAAGGCGCCGATTGACCGCCGTGAAGAGGCCGCCGATGGCGCGGTTGCCGTCGGCCGACTCGTGTCGGACCCGGCCCACGAAGTAGTTGGACAACGGCTCGACCGGCACTCGAAAGCTGTCGCCCAGGGTGTCCACAAAGCGGCCGTGCTCCTCGCGGGTCACCCCGTCGAGCAGGCCGATCGACCAGCCCCTGGCCGTCTTGCCGGTGAGCTTCACCGCGGCCGGGATGCGGCTCACGACCGGCGCGTCGAGGTACGCAGGGTCGTCGTCCTCGAGGTTCCGCTGGGGCGGCCGGCCGATGCGGCGCGAGTTGAACACCGAGGGGAACCCCGCCGTGTTCCACGCGTTGACCTGCGCGAACGAGAACAGGCTCGACCCCTCGAGGAAGAAGGGCCGCTTCTCATCGAAGAAGGTCTCGTTCTCGGTCAGGTTCACGATGGCCGGGTCCACCTCCACCTGGCCGAAGTCGGGATTGATGGTGGCGTCGAGCGCCAGGTTGCCGCCGACGCCCAGGCGGAGGTCGCCGCCGGCGGTGGTGGAGTAGTCGCTGCCGTCGCGAAACGGGTCGCCAGTGCCAGGGTGGGTGTATTCGCCCCGGCTGGAGACGTACGGCGCCACCTCGACGTGCCGCGCGGCCGGCAGGTCGGCGAGACCGGTGAGCCGGGCGAACCGGTTGACGCCCGCGTGCTCGGTCTTGGGCACGTAGGCCAGCACGTCCTCCTCGCCCCGGCGCTGGATGAAGCGGATAAACTGCACGCCCCAGGTGCCGCCGCCGCGGTTGAAGCGGAGCTGGGACAGCGGGATCCGGATCTCGGCCGACCAGCCCGCGCCGTCCTGCCGCACCGCCGCCTCCCACACCGGATCGGGCGAATAGTCCACGGTACCGTCCGGCTGCAGGATCCCGTCGCGGCGCACGCCGCGGGGATTGACCTCGAAGACGAACGCGGTGCGGCGGTCGTAGCGGGAATCGAGCTCGACGGTGAACCGGTCGCTCTCGCTGGTCGCGTCGCGGCGGGTGAGGAGGGCCCGGATGTGCGCGGGGTCGTGGTCGGAGAGGCGGGCGCCGACGTAGAGCGCGTCGCCGCCCAGCAGGACCCGGATCTCGGTCTGCTCGGTGGGGGCCGCGCCCTCATCGGGGTCGCGCTGGGTGAGCGGGGCGGCGGGCGTCGCCTCGGTCCAGGCAGCGTCATTCAGGGTGCCGTCGAGCTGAATGCCGGCGGTGAGCGTGGCGGCCGCCACGGAGGGCACGCCCGTGCTGGTGGCCGTGTCCGGCGCCTGGGCGGCCAGACGCGCCACCGGCCCGGGCGCGGCCAGGGCGAGCGCACTCAGGGCCAAAAGGCGGCTCACCAGGGCGAGCCTCCGGGACGCGAGAGGGGGGATGCCAGGGGAGAATCTAGTGCCTGAATCCCCTACGGCATCTCCGCGCCCGGGTTCCAGCCGGCCGGCTCAGGAGATCCGAAGGATCTTCGCGACCGACGGCACCCCGTTCGCGTCCACCACGAACAGCATGTACTGCCCCGGTGGCTAGGTTGGCGTTCGAAGGCGATGTAACCGTGATGGTCGAGCCGTTGGCGATGAAGGAGAGATAGTTCATTCGCTGGTCCATGTTGGTCGCGTGGGTCACGGTCGAGTGATGGAGCCGGTAGTGCGTCTGCCTGGCGAGCGCCGTCCACTGCTCCGTCGTCGGGTCCAACCGCTCCGCGGCAAGCACCCCCACCCAACGCGGTAAGTAGGCAGCAACTGCCCAGTCGCGCAGCCGACCCTATTGTCTGCCGCGGTCCATCTTCCCATCTTGCGTTCGGCGTCTCATCCCGGGCGAGCGAGAGGATCCTCGGCAGCACCACCCCCTGAGCGAAGCGAAGTGGACCTCTCGCTTCGTCCGGGATGACAGCCCTCCGACCGCCGTCGCGGGCGCGCTTCCACCACGGCATCAGCCTAGCCAAATCCCGGGCGCCGACCCATCTTCCCGCGTCCCCCACAAAGTCATCTTCATGCCCGAACTGCTCGGCCGGCTCCAATCCGCGCTGGCGGACCGTTATCGGCTGGACCGCGAAGCCGGCGCTGGTGGCATGGCGACCGTCTACCTGGCCCAGGACGTCCGCCACGACCGCCGGGTGGCGCTCAAGGTGCTCCGCCCCGAGCTGGCCGCCGTGATCGGCGCCGAGCGGTTTCTGGCCGAAATCAAGCTCACGGCCAACCTGCAGCACCCCCACATCCTGCCGCTGTTCGACTCGGGCGAGGCCGACGGCTACCTGTTCTACGTCATGCCGTTCGTCGAGGGCGAGACCCTGCGTGACCGCCTCAACCGCGAGAAGCAGCTGCCTGTGCCCGACGCCGTGCGGATCGCGACCGAGGTGGCCTCGGCGCTCGACTACGCCCACCGCCACGGTGTGGTGCATCGCGACATCAAGCCCGAGAACATCCTGCTGCACGACGGCCAGGCCCTGGTGGCCGACTTCGGGATCGCGCTGGCGGCGAGCAAGGCTAGCGGCTCGCGGATGACCGAGACCGGGATGTCCTTGGGCACACCGCACTACATGTCGCCCGAGCAGGCGATGGGCGAGCGCGAGATCACCGCCCGCTCGGACGTGTACGCGATCGGGGCCGTACTGTACGAGATGCTGACCGGCGACCCGCCGTTCACCGGCTCGACCGCCCAGGCGATCGTGGCCCGGGTGGTCACCGAGACACCGAGGCCGATGCACGCGCAGCGCCACACGATCCCGCCGCACGTCGAGGCGGCCGTGCTGACGGCCCTGGAAAAGCTGCCGGCCGATCGGTTCGCTTCGGCAGCGGAGTTCGCCGAGGCGCTCATCAATCGCGGCTTCACGGGTGCTTCGACTGCGACGACGGCGAAGGTGCCTGCCGCGGCGCGGCCGAAGCAGCGGATGAATCCGCTGACCGTGGGCGCCCTCGCTGTCGCGGCCGCGGCCACCGCGGCGGCGCTCTGGGGCTGGCTCCGGCCCGCTCCTTCGCCGGTGGTGAACCGCTACAGCCTCTTGCTCCGCTCGACCGAGGCGCTGCGCCCCTCGGCCATCGCCGGCAACGTGGCGGTCTCGCCCGACGGCAACCGGATCGCCTACATCGGTCCGGCGGAGGGCGGAACCCGCCTCTGGCTCCGGGAGCACGACAAGCTCCGACCGTCGCCGGTCGCGGGCACGGAAGGCGGCCTGAGTCCGTTCTTCTCGCCCGATGGCAGCCAGCTCGCCTACATCGTGGGCGGGCGGTCGCTCCGGGTCGCTCCGCTCGGCGGCGGTCCGCCGGTCACGCTCAGCGACAGCCTGAACGCTTCGGGCGGCGACTGGGGCACCGACGGCTACATCTACACCGAGGTGAACGAGGGGCTGGGCCGCGTGCGCGCGACCGGCGGACCACTCGAAGTGCTGTTCCGGCTGTCGGACCAGCGGCACGAGATCGGGGCGGAGTATCCCAACGTGATGCCCGACGGCAAGGGCCTCATCTTCCGGCGCCGCCTCGCCGGCCAGTCGGCCAACGAGTTCGACATCATGGCGATGGCCATCCCGGGGGGCACGCCGCGGCCACTCCTCCACGGCGTCTACGCCCATTACGCTGGGGCGGGTCCCCTTCTGGTGGTCACGGGCGACGGCAAACTGCTCGCGGTGCCGTTCGATCCCAAGAAGATGACCCTCAAGGGCGCGCCCGTGGCGGTGATGGACGGCCTGCTCCGGACCGGCCCGTTCGAGGTGAACCTCGCGGTGTCCGCGACCGGCACCTTGGTCTACACCGCCGGAGGGTCGGCGGGCACCAACAGCGCGTGGTGGGTCAACCGCGACGGCAGCGGCGCGCCCGTGGATACGACCTGGCGCATTCAAGGGAGCATCACCTCGGTCGCCCTGTCGCCCGACGGGAGGTCGCTGGCCGTGACCATCCTGCGCGGCGCCGCGCAGGACATCTGGGTCAAGCAGCTTCCGACGGGGCCGTTCTCCCGGCTCACCTTCGGCGACACCGTGCACTTTCGGGGGGCGTGGACCGGGGACGGCCGCTCGGTGGTCTACATCAACGACGTCGGCAGCGGTGCCGGGAAACCCGTCCTGAGGCGGGCTGACGGAACGGGAACGCCCAAGGTGCTCCTCGAGTCCTCGATGACGTTCGGCCAGGCGGTCCCGACCAGCGACGGACGGTGGCTCCTCCTCCGCCGCTCCAACGCCGAAGCCGGTAACGGCGACATCTATGCCGTGAAGACCGGAGACACCACCCTCGTCCCGCTGGTCACCTCGCCGGCACGGGAGCTGAGCCCCGCCGTTTCGCCGGACGGCCGCTGGCTCGCCTACGCGTCGGACGAATCCGGCGTCTTCGAGGTCTACGTCCGGCCCTTCCCGGACGCCGCGACCGCCCGGTGGCAGGTGTCAGTGAGCGGCGGGACGCTACCGGTGTGGGCGCGCAACGGCCGCGAGCTGTTCTTCATCAACGGGCACGGCGAGATGAGCAGCGTCGAGCTCAGGCCGGGGCCGAATTTCGCCATCGGCGAGCCGCGCGCGCTCTTTCCGGTCGGCCGCTTCATCGTCTCGAGCAACGCGGGTGTCTACGACGTGACCCCCGACAGCCGCCGATTCCTCATGGTGCGGCCCCTCGAGGGTGCGGGTGAGGCCGAGCTGGTCGTGGTGCAGAACTGGTTCGAGGAGCTGCAGACGAGGATAGGGCGATAGTCTAGCGGGACCGTCGTCCACGGGCCGCGGCTCCGGCCCAGCGACCGGGCAGTCACCCACTCCGCGCCGCCCCCCTCGCCCGCGCTTGTGGGCCTCGGCATCCATTCCTACTATAGAACCGACCACCTCGTCCCAGGACCGACCACCCCGTTCCGAGGCCACTCACCTCACCCGGCCACCGGCACCGTGTTGCTCGCTGCACCCTTCCAGGTTTCTCCGGCGGCCTTCGGCCTCTCGACGACCGTCCCGATCGTCCTCGTGGCCCTCGCCGTGATCGCGCTCCTCATCGCAAGGTACCGCGCGACCGCCCGCGGGGCCGCGCTAGCCGACGCGTCCGCGACCCGGGAGGATGAGGTCGAGCGGCGGCAGGTGGACACACTCCGGATTTCGGGCCACGAGTGGCCCCACGACCCCGAACGGTTCCGAACGCCGTTCGACGAGGTCGAGAACTACGCCATCATCCTGCTGGACCCCGACGGGAAGCCGACCAGCTGGAACGCGGGCATCCGGCGGGTCCTGGGCTACGACAAGGCGGACTTCCTCCACACCACGGCGGCCGACCTCTATCCCGCCGATGCGCGTCGAAGCGGTGCCGCGGCAGAGGATCTGGCGGCCGCCGCCCGGAAGGGCCGCCTCACGGTCGACCGTTGGCTGGTGCGCAAGGACGGCAGCCGCTTCTGGG
>JBOHSB010000042.1:0-19365 GCA_050733015.1 Gemmatimonadales bacterium | reverse complement strand
GAAGATCCCTCGCTTCGCTCGGGATGACGTCCGATGGCCTCGCATCAACTATACGGGCGTGGTCACTCCCAGGTCACCCGGTACCGGCACACCTTTCCGCCCTTGGCGCGGCATTCCTCCTCCACGATCTTGACGCCCGCGACTCCGCACATCTCGAGCGCCTTCCGGTACCAGCCGACCACCGTGAGGCAATCCGGCGCGCTGAAGGTCTCCGCGTCGTAGGTGGTGAACACGCCTTGCTTCGGGCCCACCCGCGTGTACTCGCGCCGGCCGGTCTCGTAGTACAGCGAGTAGAAGGAAGGCGACTTGGCCAGAAAGCCGTGGGCGTCGCCCTTGGTCAGGTAACCGCCGTGGACGGTGGAGAGGTTCTTCTCGGCCGACGCGGCGCCCAGGCGCTCGAAAAACTCCGACTTGCCGCCGCCAAGCACCCGGACGATGGTGTCGTCGAGGCCTTTGCCAAGCTCGAAGGGATACCAGTTGGAGGTGAACAGCATCTTGAGCGTGCGCTGATCGCCCTCGGGCAGTGCGGCCAGAACGCGCTCCAATCCCTCCTTGCCGAAATTCTCCTGCACGAACGCGAGCCGCGACTTGAGCACGGCCCCCTTGATCTGCTGCACGCGGCCTCCGGGGGAAGGGCCCCAAAACGTTGGGCCGGTCCACTCGCGCGCGCAAGGCGGGGCGACGGTAGCTTTGTCCGGGTGAACACCGGCAATCCCTCGGGTGCGTTCGTGTCGGGGCCGCTCGCCATGGCGGACGCGGCGCTGTTCACCGACCTCTACGAGCTCACCATGGCCGCGGCCTTCTTCCGCCAGGGCCTGGGCGGGCGGGCCACCTTCAGCCTGTTCGCGAGGCGCCTGCCGCCCGGCCGCGGGTTCCTGGTGGCGGCCGGGCTCGAGGACGCGCTCGAGTATCTCCGCGGGTTCCGCTTCACCGACCCGGGGCTCGGCTTCCTCCGCTCGCTCGGCCGGTTCGAGCCCGCCTTCCTCGACTACCTCCGCGGTCTCCGATTCACGGGCGAGGTGCGGGCCGTGCCCGAGGGCACGCTGGTGTTCGCGGACGAGCCGCTGCTGGAGGTGACGGCGCCGATCCTCGAAGCCCAGCTGGTCGAGACCGCGCTGCTCAACCTGCTCCACGGGCAGACCGTGCTCGCCAGCAAGGCCGCGCGATCGGTGCTCGCGGCCGATGGCCGGATGCTGGCGGAGTTCGGCCTGCGCCGAAGCCACGGCACCGACGCGGGCATGAAGGCGGCCCGCGCGGCGCTGGTCGCGGGGTTCGACTCGACCAGCAACGTGCTGGCGGGGCTCACCTGGGGACTGCCGTTGTCCGGCACCATGGCCCACTCGTTCGTGACCGCCTTCGCCACCGAGGACGAGGCGTTCCGGGCCTATGCGCGGGCTTTCCCCGATGCTGCCGTGCTCCTGCTCGACACCTACGACACGGTCGCGGCGGCGCGGAAGGCGGTCGAGGTGGCGCGCGAGCTCGCCGCCGCCGGACATCACCTGGCCGGCGTGCGGCTCGACAGTGGCGACCTGGCCGCACTCAGCCGGGAGGTGCGGGCGATCCTCGACGCCGGCGGCTTTCCCGCGGTCAAGGTCCTGGTGAGCGGAGGCCTGGATGAGCATGACATCGCGGCGTTGCTCGCCCAGGCCGCGCCCATCGATGGGTTCGGAATCGGCACCCGGCTCACCACCTCGGCCGACGCACCCTCGGTGGACCTGGTGTACAAGCTGGCGCGGTTCGACGGGCGCGACGTGCTCAAGCTGAGCCAGGGCAAGCGGACCTGGGTGGGGGCCAAGCAGGTGATGCGCCGGGTCGGTCCGGACGCGCGGCTCGCGGGCGACACGCTGGCCCTGGCGGAAGAGCCGGTGCCGGCCGGCGCGATCGGATTGCTCGAGCCGGTGATGCGGGGCGGCGAGCCGCTCCGCGCCCACCCGGCGCTGTCGGAGATCCGGGCGCACTGCGCGGCCGAGCTCGCGGCGCTGCCCGACGCCGTGCGGCGGCTGAGCGACCCGGCGGCCTATGCGCCGGCGCCGAGCGAGCGCCTGCGCGAGCGGCAGCGGGCGGCAGAAGCGGGCGTGAGCGCCGGGCGCGTGGGCGCACCAGAGTGACCCTGAGCGAAGCGAAGGGGGCATGGTTCGGGTCATGCCTCCTTCGCTTCGCTCAGGGTGACTCTCGGCCCCTCCTCACCGCTTCCCCCGTTTGGATCCCCGGGGCGCCGCGCGCCGTCAGAACGTCGCGGTAATCCCGCCGAGCACTCGCCGCCCGATCACGCTCCCGCCGTAGAGCTGGAATCGCTTCTCATCGAACAGATTCGTGGCCGTGGCGTGGACCCGGAGATAGTTGTTCACCCGGTACCCCGCGCTCAGGTTCACGAACTCGTTCGACGGGACGTATCCCTGGAACACGCCCGCCGCCCACGGATACCCGTCCACCAGCTTCACCGTCACGTTCGCGTCCACGCCCTGCAGGCCGGCGTAGCTCACCGACAGGCTGGCCTTCTTGCTCGGCGTGTTGGGCAGAAGCTGGTCGCCCACGGCCTGCGAGTTCACCGTGAAGTCGAATCCGGTGAACGACACGTCACCGCGGATCTCGGGCGTGAACTGATAGCCCAGGCCGATCTCGACACCGCGCTCGGTCACCCGGCCGGCGTTGGTGTACGACAGCACCACCGCCCGGCTGCCGTCCGGCAGCGTGGCGAGCGCGTTGGCGCCCTGGATCTGGGTGCCGGCGGAGAGCAGCGCGTAGCCGCCGAGCAGCTGCGGGATCGGCGCGCGGAGCCCCGCCGCCTGCTGCGGCGTCAGCGCGCCCTGCGACTGGAGGTCCTGAATTCTCTGGTCGATCGCCGCGAGCTCGGCCGGCACGTTCACGCCGTCCGTGAGCGCGAACGTCGGGTAGGCGGAGTTCACGCCGGGCAGAAGGTCGGTGACGAAGTCCCGGAGCTTGTTGAGATAGAAGTCGGCGGTAACGTAGGCCTTGCTGGTCAGGCTGCCCTTGTAGCCGAACTCCCAGCCGGTCACCTTCTCGACCTTGAGATCGGCGTTGCCCAGCGCCAGCGCCTGGGTGGTCGCCGAGAAGTTCCACGGCAGATCGTCGGTGATGCTGAGACCGGCAAGCGCCTGCGGCGGAAGGCTGTGCTTCAGCGCGAAATAGTAGGCTTGAATGCCGCCCTCGAGCTGCGCCGGACGCGGGTCCGGCGTCGCCACCGGCACCTGGAGGAAGAACTCCGAGTAGTTGGGCGTCTGGAACGCGCGGTTGACCGAGAATCGGAACGAGTGGTTCTCGTTGGGGCTGAACACCACGGCGCCCTTGGGGCTGAACTGGGTATCGAACAGGTCGCCGTCGTCCACCCGCGCCGCGCCGACCACGCGGACCTGCGGCGTGAGCTTGTACTCGACCTGGCCGTAGACCGAGCCCTGGTTGTCGCTCCGGTCGTCGTTGACCAGGTTCATCAGCGTGCCGCTGGTGTTCACGCGCGTGTTGCGGATGGAGGCGCCGCCCACCACCCGGCCCCGCTCGCCCAGGAAGTTCCAGTTGGTCTGGCCCTCGAGGTGGAAGATGTCGCTCCGCTCCTCGATGTTGAGCCCCGACTGGAGCGAGACCTGGGGATCGATCGAGGTCCGGCTGTTCCAGTAGGCGAACACGTTGTACCGATCGGCCGCCATCGCCACGCGGGCGTAGGGCTTGATCGCCTTGGCCACCTGCACCCGACCGATGCCGGTCACGAAGATCTCGTTCTGCACCTGCGACGCGCCGCCGTCCACCGACAGCACCGAGCCGTTGTCGAGGTAGTAGTCGAGCCGTCCCGAGCCGTAGGCGTTCTTGAGCGGGTCACGGTCGCCCAGCGGCGCGCCGGTGACGGCGTCTTCCGACTGCCCGAAGAGCGGCCGCACCTCGCGGGTCAGCTCGACCGGCTGGTCGGTGGCGTCGGCGTACTCGCGCTGGAGCGACGTGCCGTCCGCCAGCGTGCGGCTCCGGCTGTAGGTGTCGCTCCGGTTGTATCCCGCGTTGATCCGGAAGCCGATGCGGTCGTTGGCGAACACGCTCGCGTGCCGCAGGTCGCCGCGGAAGGTCTCCAGCTCGCCGCCGCCCAGGGTGAGCTTGGTGCCCACCACCTCGCGCGCGGTCGGCGTGGTGATGTTGACCACCCCGCTGAACGCGTTGGCGCCGTAGAGCGCGGAGCCGGGACCGCGCACGACCTCCACCTTGCCCAGGTCCTCCAGCGGCTGGGTCATCCCGTTCCATTCCTGCGAGCCCAGGAACGCGATGGCCAGGTCGCGGCCATCCTGCAGCACCAGCATTCGCCGGTTGAGCGAGGAGTTGAAGCCGCGCGCATTGACGTTGAAGTCGTTGACGCCACTCTGGACCACGTCCACGCCCGGGACCGTCTGGAGAGCGGCCGGCGCCTGGCCGGTGATCGAGGTGTTCTGCAGTACCTCCTGCGGCACCACCGAGATGGCGGCGGGCGCCTCGACGATGCGCTCGGGGGCGCGCGAGGCGCCTTCCACCACGATCTCCGTCAGCGCTATCGTGACCTGCTCCATACCCGCGTCGGCGGTCACGGTACTGTTGGCGGGCACGGTCACGTCCACCTGGTTGGGCCGATAGCCGAGCCAGCGGAACACGATCGTCTGAGGCCCGGCGGGCACCCGGCGCAGCGTGTACTTGCCGTCGGCGCCGGTCACCGTGCTCTGGCCGGTGGCCTGGACGGTCACCGACACGCTGCTCAGCGCGGAGCCCTCGCCGGCACGGGTCACGATGCCGGTGATGGTGCCGGTTTCCTGGGCGATTGCGACGCCGGGACAGAGAGTGAGGAGAAGAACGGCGCAGGAGCGGTTGACGAGTGCAGGGAGCGCGGCCGACAAGATTCGGCGCATACCGAAGTTCCTCATGGAAGGGGCAAACCGGATACTTGAGCGCCGGAGACGCGACAGGGCAAATTGGTTGCGAAACGGATGACCCGGGGGGTGGAGATAGTATATGCCAGGCAGACCGGGAGCGAAACGGGGCTGGAGCGGACGGTAGTGGCCAGTCTCAGTAGGGCCTGGGTCAGGGGGCGGATGGGGCCAGGCGAACCGTAGCATACCGTAGCATACCGTAGCATATGGAGTGGAGGTCCACCGCGCGTGGAGAGGGTCGCTGTTCCCGCGCAACCGCTGGATTGGGGGTGGCGTGTGTTCATCCGGGCTGTCGCCATCTGGTTCGCCATCCTCGTGCTGGCCAGTCTCAATGGGGCCCTTCGAGACCTGGTCGTGGCCCCCCGAATGGGTGATACCACCGCCCGCGCCATCAGCACGGTCATCCTCTGCGGGCTGATCCTCCTGGTGACCTGGTATGCAACACCGTGGGTCAGACCCGGGAACCCGCGCCAGGCCCTCGGTGTGGGAGCCTTCTGGTTGGCGCTGACGCTGGGCTTCGAGTTTGGCGCTGGCCGATACGTGGGGAAGCCGTGGTCGGTGATTAGACTGCAGACGGGCAGGTCCCCCTTGCCCAGGAGCGTGAGATGAGCAGACTCAGTCCGCAGCACCTCGACCGGATGCATGCCTACTGGCGCGCCGCGAACTATCTCGCCGTCGGCCAGATCTATCTCAAGGACAATCCGCTGCTCGATCGGCCCCTCGCCATCGAGGACATCAAGCCCCGGCTGCTGGGTCACTGGGGCACCACGCCGGGGCTCAACTTCATCTACACCCACCTGAATCGCGTTATCACCGAGCACGGGCTGAACATGATCTACGTGATCGGCCCCGGTCACGGCGGGCCCGGGATCGTGGCGCACACCTATCTGGAGGGATCCTATAGCGAGATCTACCCGAACATTGGGCTGAACCGCGATGGCATACGGAAGCTGTTCCGCCAGTTCTCCTGGCCTTACGGCGTTCCGAGCCACGTCGCGCCCGAGACGCCGGGCTCCATTCACGAAGGCGGCGAGCTGGGCTACTCGCTGCTGCACGCCTACGGCGCGGCGCTCGACAACCCCGACCTCATCGTGGCCTGCATCGTGGGGGACGGCGAAGCCGAAACCGGTCCCTGCGCGACCAGCTGGCACTCGACCAAGTTCCTGAATCCGGCGCTGGACGGCGCGGTCCTCCCGATTCTGCACCTGAACGGGTGGAAGATCGCGAACCCCACCGTGCTGGCGCGCATCTCGCCCGAGGAGCTGACGTCGCTCTTCATGGGCTACGGCTACGCGCCGCGCTTCCTCGAGGGCGACGATCCGCGCTCCATGCATGAGCAGATGGCGGCGACGCTGGACGCGATCGTCGCCGAGATTCAGGGCATCCAGGACCGGGCCCGGGGGGGAGGGAACGCGGAGCGGCCGCGCTGGCCCCTGCTGATCCTCCGGACGCCGAAAGGATGGACCGGCCCCAAGGTCGTGGACGGCAAACCGGTCGAAGGCACCTGGCGGTCACACCAGGTGCCCCTGGCCGAGCCGCGTGAGAAGCCGGAGCACCTCAAGCAGCTCGAAGCCTGGCTGAGGAGCTACGCGCCGGAGGAGTTGTTCGATCCCGACGGCCGGTTCAAGCCGGAGCTGGCGGCGCTCGCCCCGAAGGGCCGCCGCCGCATGGGCATGAATCCGCACGCGAACGGCGGCTCCCTGCTCGAGCCGCTCAGGTTACCGGAGTTCCGGGACTATGCGGTGGAGGTTCGGCGCAACGGGCAGCCGGTGGCCGAAGCGACGCGGGTCCTGGGCGGGTACCTGCGGGATCTCATGAAGCTCAACCTGGAGCAGCGCAACTTCCGCCTGTTCGGCCCGGACGAGACCGCCTCCAACCGGCTCGACGCGGTGCTGGACGTGACGGGCAAGACCTGGGACGCGTCCACGCTTCCGGTCGACGAGCATCTGGCCGCGGATGGGCGGGTCATGGAGGTCCTCAGTGAGCACATGTGCGAGGGATGGCTGGAGGGCTACCTGCTGACCGGTCGCCACGGATTGTTCTCCTGCTACGAGGCGTTCATCCACATCGTGGACTCGATGTTCAATCAGCACGCCAAATGGTTGAAGACGACCCGTGCGCTGCCGTGGCGCAAGCCGCTGGCGTCCCTCAACTACCTTCTGACGTCCCACGTCTGGCGCCAGGACCACAACGGGTTCTCGCACCAGGATCCGGGCTTCATCGACCACGTCGCCAACAAGAAGGCCGACGTCGTCCGGATCTACCTTCCGCCGGACGCCAACACCCTGCTCTCGGTGGCGGACCACTGCCTCCGCAGCCGCAACTACGTGAACCTCATCATCGCCGGGAAGCAGCCGGCGCCGGTGTGGCTGGACATGGATGCCGCCGTCCGTCACTGCACGGTGGGCCTCGGCGCATGGGCCTGGGCCAGCAACGATGGAGGCGCGCCCGACGTGGTCATGGCCTGCGCCGGGGACGTCCCCACCCTGGAGACCCTCGCCGCCGTCTCCCTGCTCCGCGAGGAGTTCCCCGACCTCCGCGTGCGGGTGGTCAACGTGGTGGACCTGATGGCCCTTCAGCCCGCCTCCGAGCACCCCCACGGCCTGTCCGACGAGACGTTCGATGCCCTGTTCACGGTGGACCGGCCGGTCATCTTCGCCTTCCATGGGTATCCGACGTTGATCCACCGCCTCACCTACCGGAGGCGGAACCACGGCAACATCCACGTTCGCGGGTACCTGGAGGAAGGCACGACGACGACCCCATTCGACATGGTGGTCCTGAACCACATGGATCGATTCCGCCTGGCACTGGACGTGGTCCAGCGAGTGCCACGACTCGAGAGGATGGGGGGCCGCGCCAGGGACCGGTTCGAGGATGCGCTCCGGCGGCATAAGGCGTACGTCTCGGAGCATGGCGAGGATCTGCCCGAGGTCCGGAACTGGACCTGGAACTGAGTGAGGCGCCATGCGAGTGCTCGTCATCAATTGCGGCAGCGCCACGCTCAAGTACAAGCTGTTCGAGGACGGCGCCGTCGAGTTGGCGACGCTGGCGGGCGCGACCGTGGAGATCACGGGCGGATACCGGGCCGCTGTCGAGCAGGGGATGGCGTCGCTGCCGGCGCGGCCCGACGTCATCGCGCACCGGGTCGTGCACGGAGGCGGACGGCTGCCCGAGGTGGTCATCATCGACCCGGCGGTGCTCCAGGTGCTGCGCGAGGTGAGTCCGCTGGCGCCGCTGCACAACGGGCCGGCGCTCGAGGGCATCGAGGCGACGCTCGCGGCCGGCGTCCCGCTGGTCGCGGCCCTGGATAGCGCCTTTCATGCCGGCCTTCCACCCCGGGCCTGGCGCTACGCCATTCCCGAGGTCGCGGGCGTGCGCCGATACGGCTTTCACGGCTGGTCCCATCGGTACGTCACCGAACGGTACGCGGTCCTGGCCGGGTCTCCGGAGCCTACCATCGTCACGCTCCATCTCGGCGGCGGCTGCTCGGCCTCGGCCATCCGCCGCGGACGCTCGGTGGACACGTCCATGGGCTACTCCCCCCTCGAGGGCCTGGTGATGGGCACCCGGGCCGGCGATCTCGATCCGGCGATCCTGACCCACCTGGTGCACGAGGGGATGTCGGTACAGGAGCTCGAGCGGATGCTCAATCACGAGGCCGGATTGCTGGCGCTCGCGGGCACCGCGGACGTGCGGGAGATCCTTCGCAGGGACGATCCGGCGGCCGAGCTGGCGCTCGACATCTTCTGCTACCGGATCCGGAAGTACCTCGGCGCGTACCTCGCGGCCCTGGATGGGGCGGAGGCCGTCGTCTTCACCGGCGGGATCGGAGAGAACGCCGCCGAGGTTCGGCGGCGCGTGTGCGAAGGGTTCGAGTGGGCCGGACTGACGCTCGATCCTCGGCGAAATGGCCGGAAGGGACCTCGCATCTCGGCCGACGGGTGCCGGTTGGCCGCGTATGTCATTCCCACCGACGAGGAGCGCCTGATCGCCCGGGAGACCGTGCGGCTGTTGCGCGGGGACCCCGCACGCGCGCCGACCTGAACGCGGCGGCGGCCTGCCGGTCGCATGAACAGCGAGGGCCGGAAGCGGTCGCTTCCGGCCCTCGATGATTCGGCCACCATGCCGCCGGCCTTTCCACCGCCGCCGCCGGCGCAGACCGGGCGGTTACTTCTTGGCGGAGTCCGCCGGCATCTGCATGGTCGTGTCCTTCATCATGCTGGTCGTATCCGGCATCATCTTCGTCGAATCCATCGTCGTCTTGGTCGAATCCATCTTCATCTTCGACGAGTCCATCGCCATGCCGGTGGTGTCTTTCATCGCCTTGTCGGTGGCCATGGTGGAATCCTTGGCCGGCGCCGCGGCCGGCGCCGCGCCGGTCTCGGGGCCACTCTTGCTACAGCCAGCGAGAGCACAAACGGCGACGAGCGCGTAGAGGCTGGATGCTCTGGTCATGCGATCCTCGGTTGCAGAGTGACTTGCGATATGAGCGGGAGGGGGCACGCCGGTTCACGGGCGTCCCTGCTTTTCCCGCTGGCTTCCCTGGAAATGTGCCGATCCCGCTAACGCACGCGACCGCCTGGTCGGGCGTGGCAAGACACCTCGGGTGGCTTGTCCCCGGGCCGGGCGACCCGACCCAAAGATGTCGCCTGGTCGGCCTCTCCGACAGAGGGCACACCGATTGGAGCGCCGCGGGTGTCAGCCGGAGGCGAGCCACATTGGCCCTCTCGGATGAACCCGTCTCCCGGCGCAGCAGACTGCAGTGAATTGCAGCACCCGCGTCGGTCACGATCCCGAACCACGCACCGGAGGAGACTTACACGGCGGCGCCGACCCGGAACCGTTGCCGCACGGCCGCCAGCTCCGCCTCGGTCCGCTCCGGTCCCCAGCCCAGCTCCTGGGCCGCCACCGCGGCGCACGCCGCCAGCGCGGCCTCGCCCGGATCTCCTGCCGTGCCGAGCTCGGTTCGGGTGAAGACGCAGTCGGCCAGGGTGCCCGCCATCTCGTGGCGCACCGCCTGAGCCACCTCGGCCTTGAGCATCGGCGTGCGGCCCAGGGTCTCCCCGAGTGACGGGTCCTGGACAACGAGCTGCGCAACCTCCGACCAGCCGGAGCCGTAGACCAGCGCCAGCCGCTCGCGCTGGTCCGGCGTGAGGCCACCATCCCGGCCGGCGCGCGCCTCGCTCACGAGGGCGTCCATCCCGGCGAACGCGCCGCCCCAGAGCGGCATCGTCTCGGTCCGGGACGCGGGCGGCTTGCTGCCGAGCTTCTGGAACGCCAGGTCCACCGCGCGTTCACCCAGGCCACGCGCGATCGTGTAGCGGTTCGCGATCGCGGTGATCAGGCCTTCGATCCCGTCGGTGCGCGCGTTGTCCGCCAGATAGGGCCGTTTGCCGAAGCTCACGTTGGCGTGTCGGAGTGTCCCGCTTCCGATCGGCAGGAGCCCGGCGTAGACCATGGCGACGTCGGATGGGGTGAGTCGCCACGCGGGAACGGCCTGGTCGATCTCGCGCACGAACTCGTCGACCTCGGCCTCGGTGGAGGTCAGCGCGTACGGGTCGCCAGGGTAGACCATGCTATTCACCCCGATGAGGGTGACGTCGCGCCAGGGCATGATGAAGAGATGGCGCGCCCCGCGGCTCAGGAAGGCGTCCGGATCGCGATATCCGGTCTGAATGGCGAGCGCCTGTCCCCGGATCAGGGGTCGTCCGATGACCAGTGCCATGTCGCGCGAGAGCGGCACGTGGCGGGACGGGCGAATCCCGTCGCGGACGTAGAGCTGCTCGGCGAACGGGCCGGCGGCGTTGACGACCACCCGCCCGCGGACGTCGAAGGTGTCGTTGCTCAGGTGGTCGTGGACGGTGACGCCTTCGACCCGCCCGCCACGGCGCAGGAACCCGCGCACCTCGCAGTGATTGGCCGCCTCGGCGCCGGCTCGGCCGGCCGTGCGGACCAGCTCCCACACGAGGCGGGTGGGGTTGGTGAGCTGGCCGTCCCAAAACAACCCGGCGCCATTCAGGCCGGGGCCTTCGATTTCAGGGCACCGCTCGAGCGCCTGACGCCGGGAGATGAGACGCGCCCGGGGAATCCGGCGCTCGGGGCTCGGGAGCCCGCGATTGCGATCGAACGTCAGCGCCTGGAGCAGGGTGAACGCGGCGCCCAGCGCTTCCGGCCCCCGCATGCCGTGACCAAACGTCGGCACGAGGACCGGTATGGGACGCGTGAGATGCGGCGCGATACGAAGCCACGCGGACCGTTCCCGGCAGGACTCGCGGACCCGCGGGATGTCGAGGTGCTGGAGATAGCGGATGCCGCCGTGAATCACCTTGAGCGAGTTCGCCGACGTGGCCGCGCCGAAGTCGTCGCGCTCGACCAAGGCGACCGACAGGCCGCGCTGCGCCGCGTCCCAGGCGATCGCCGCCCCGGTCACGCCGCCGCCCACGACCACGATATCGAACACCTGGCCCGCCAACGCCGTCACGTTCCTGCCCACGAACCCTCCCGAGCTCATCGAATTGCGGCCGCGCCCTGCAAGGCGAACCCGTGGCGGAAGCAAGATTCCCGCCGCCGGCGCGGGCAGAAAGTATACCATGAAGGCGGGTGGGACTCACCCGCCTCAGGGCACGAGCACAACCGCGCCACGCACCCGGCCCGAGCGGACCCGTTCCAGGGCGTCGTTGGCGGAGGCCAGCGGCATCGGGTCCGCCGCGACCTCGAGCGATACCTCCGCCGCGACGCGGAAGAAGGCCTCGCCGTCCGCGCGGGTGAGGTTGGCGACCGAGCGCACCCTTCGCTCGCCCCAGAGCAGGTCGTACGAGAACGAGGGAATGGGGGACATATGGATGCCCGCGCAGACGACCGTCCCTCCCTTGTCGGTCGCCGCCAGCGCGGTCGGCACCAGCGCGCCCACGGGCGCGAAGATGATCGCGGCGTCGAGCGGCTCGACGGGACGTTCGTCCGAGCCACCAGCCCACTCGGCGCCGAGCTCGCGGGCGAACCGCTGGCCCTCGTCGTCGCCCGCGCGGGTGAAGGCGTACACCCGCCGCCCCTGCCAGCGCGCGACTTGGGCCACGAGGTGCGCCGCCGCCCCGAAGCCGTAGAGGCCGAGGCGCTGGGCGTCACCCGCGGCCACCAGGGCGCGATACCCGATGAGGCCGGCGCACAGCAGCGGTGCGGCGTGTGAGTCGTCGTAGGCGGGCGGGATCAGGAAGCAATAGCGGGCGTCGGCGACCGCGAACTCGGCGTAGCCGCCGTCGAGCGTGTACCCGGTGAATCGGGCGCGCTCGCACAGGTTCTCCCGTTCAGACAGGCAGAACCGGCAGGTGCCGCAGGTCCAGCCGAGCCAGGGGACGCCGACCCGGGCTCCGGGCGCGAACCGCGTAACCTCTTGGCCGAGTTGCTCCACGGTGCCCACGATCTCGTGGCCGAGGACCAGCGGCAGCTTCGGCTCAGCCAGCTCACCGTCGGCCACGTGGAGGTCGGTCCGGCACACGGCGCAGGCCCGTACCCGGAGGAGGATCTGCCCGGGACCGGGCCCTGGCCGATCGAGGTCGCGAGCCACGAGCGGCGCACGGGCCCGCTCGAGCACCATGGCGCGCATAAGCCCACAAGATACGCCCGCTGGCCATCGGCGCGCATGAGACCCCGGTGAGAAGGTCCCTCGCTTCGCTCGGGATGAGGGCGGCCGGTGCCTGAGGGCGGCCGGTGCCGGACGGCGACCTATGCCCGGATTGCCGCCAGCCGCGCCGGCATCCCCTCGCTCGCCGCGAGCTCCGCATCCCCCAGCGCTGCCACGGCGCCGATCACGGTCACGACCGGGTGCTCGAGCCCGTCCCGGTCGGCCGCGGCCGCGATGGTGGCGAGCGTCGCGCGGGTCACCCGTTGCTCCGCGGTGGTGGCGCTCTGGATGCAGGCGGCCGGCGTCGCCGGATCACGTCCCGCCGCCACCAGCCGCGCCGTGAACGCGCCGAGGCTGGCCCGGCCCATGAGCACGACCAGGGTATCGACGCCGGCCAGCGGGCCAACGTCCACCTCGTCTCCGTCGGGGCCGGCGCCCTGCGCCGTCACCACCGCGAAGGAGCGCGCGAGCCCGCGCGCCGTCACCGGAATGCCCGCCGCGGCCGGCGCCGCGATCGCGCTGCTCACCCCCGGCACCACATAGACCGGCACGCCCGCCTCGCGACAGGCCGCCGCCTCCTCACTTCCCCGGCCGAACACGAACGGGTCGCCCCCCTTGAGCCGGACGACCGTGCGGCCGAGCCGCGCCTGGCTCACCAGCAGCCGGTTGATCTCCTCCTGCCGGTAGGGCGCGTGCCCCGGGCCCTTGCCCACGTCGATTAGCTCGGCGTCGGCCCGCGCCTCCCGGAGCAGCTCGGGGCCGATGAGCCGGTCGTGCACCACCACCTCGGCCGAGCGCAGCAGCTCGAGTCCGCGCGAGGTAATGAGCCCGGGATCGCCGGGCCCGCCGCCGACCAGGTGGACGGCACCGGGCTCCTTGCGCGGGCCGGTCATGAGGCGCGGGCGGAATCTCGGCGCCGGCGGCGGTGTGTGCTTGCGGGCCAGGTCCAGGATGATCTCTTCGAGGCCGGGGTAGCCCCCGACGGCGCCGTCGATCAGGACTCGCCGGCCTCCGACCCGGCCTTCCAGCTCGCCGCCCGCGAGGCCCACGAGTCGGGGCAGGTCCTCCAGGGCATGGGCACCGCCTCCGATGAGGAACGGCACCAGCACGATCGGTCGGCGAAGCGACGCGGCCACCTGGTCGAGCGGCGGGTCGTCGTCGAGGAACGCCACCGCCACCTCGGCCGCCACCCGGCGGCGCCGGAGCGTCTCGGCGAGCTGCTCGGTGGCGGCCCGGCTCTGCGGGTGCAGCCGGGTGCCGTGGCCCACCAGCACCAGCGCGACGGCTTCCCGGTCGAGGTGGCGATCGCGCAGCAGCTCGGTTACGCGTCGCGCGACCAGCGGCGCCACCCCGGGATGGGTGCCCACCGCCGGCGTTTGCCGGAGCCGCACCGCGCCGAACCGCCGGTTGCGCCCGAGCGCCTGCGGCAGCACCACCTCACTGTAATGGCCCGCGCTGGTGAGCAGCGGGACCACGGTTACCTCTTCGGCCAAGAGCTCGTCGAGCACGCCGTCGAAGCCGGGCTCGCCCTGATGGAACGCCACCGCGACCTCGTCGAACAGCCGCCGGCCGCGCAGTCCCTCCGCGAGCCGGCGGACCAGGGCGTTGGCAGCGGGGTCGCGCCGGGAGCCATGCGCGGCCAGCACCAGGGCCCGGCCGCTCACCGGCTCACCTCCTGCGGGATGAGGTCCACCGTCGGCAGCTCGCGACCGGTCAGCACGGTACGGGTGGCCCGGAGGCCCATGAGCCGCTGGTAGAAGTCGCCCAGCCCCTCGCCCTCGGTTCGCTCGGCCGCCCAGCGATGGAGCAGCGGCCGCACCGCGTCGAGCAGCTCGTCGGTGTGGACGTCCGCCCGGTAGAGATCCACCAGCCGGTCGCCGGCCAGCCCGCCCCCGACGTACACGTTGTACAGCCCCAGCGACCGCCCGACGAAGGCCAGGTCGGCGGTGTAGGGACGCGCACAGCCGTTGGGGCAGCCGGTCATCCGGATCGTGAGCGGCGCGTCGCGCAGGCCCAGGTCCACCAGCTCGGCCTCGAACTGGTCGAGGATGCCCGGAATGGCCCGCTCGGATTCGGCCACGGCCAGCCCGCAGGTCGGCAGGGCGGGGCAGGCCATCGAGTACCGCCGCGCGGCCGACAGCTGGGTCGGCAGGGGGACGCCGTGCGCCTGAAGGATGCGCTCGACCGTCTCTATGCCGTCGGCCTCCAGATCGGTGAGCAACAGGTTCTGCTGGGCGGTGAGGCGCAGGCCGGGGCGGAGTCGGGTCACGATCTCGTGCAGCGCGGACTTGAGTCCCTTTGCGCCGCTCAAGGCAGGCCCCGAATCGGCAATCCGCCCGCTCTGGATGAACACGCCGTAGAACCACCGGCGGTCGCTCTGCCGGTGACGGCCGAGGTGGTCGTGGAACGGAAGCCGGGGCAGGGGCACCGGCGGCGCCAGGGTGAACGACGCACGCCGCACGAACTCCTCGCGGAAGCGCTGCGTCCCCCATTCGGCCAGGAGGTACTTGAGCCGGGCATGGCGCCGGTCGCTCCGGTTGCCGTGGTCGCGGAAGATGGCGGCCACGATGCGCACCGCCTCGACCCCGTGCTCGGTCGGGACGAAACCGAGCGGCTCGGCGAGCCGCGCGGTGGTGTCGCCCTTGTTGTGGGTCATGCCGAGCCCGCCGCCCACCAGCAGGTTGAAGCCCGTGATCCGGCCGTCCCGGACGACCGCGAGCAGGCCGACGTCCTGGGCCCAGATGTCCACGCAGTTGTCGGTGGAGAGGCCGACGGCGGTCTTGAACTTCCGCGGCAGATAGCGATCGCGGTAGAACGGCTCCTCCGCCTCGGTGCTCACCTGCTTCTCGCCGTCGAGCCAGATCTCGTGGTACGCGCGGGTCCCCGGCCTGAGCTCCAGCGCGAGCGCCTCGGCCACCGCGCGCACCGCCGCATGGTCGGCGTCGCCCAGTGGCGCCGAGCAGCCCATCACGTTGCGCTGGACGTCGCCGCAGGCCGAGATGGTGGTGAGCAGCGACTGATTGATGTCGGCGATGGTTGGCTTGAGGTGCCCTTTGACCACGCCGTGGAACTGGAATCCCTGGCGGGTCGTGACCCGGAGCGTCCCGTCGCCATGCTCGTCGGCGATCCGCTCGAGGGCGAGGTACTGCTCGCCGGTGATCTCCCCGGCCGGGATGGCGACCCGGACCATGAAGCGGTACGCCTTCTCCAGGCCGGCCGCCTCGAGCACCCGGCGGGTGTCGCGGTCGTCCTGCTGGTAGGTGCCATGGAACTTGAGCAGCGCGACGTCGTCGCCGCCGAAGTGGGTCCGCTCGGACGCGAGCGTCTCGGCGATGGTGCCGCGCAGGTGTCGGCCGTGGCGCTTGGCCACCTCGACCTTGGATTCCGGTTGTCCGGTCATCGCTGCCCTCACGCCTTTCGTGCGAGCTGTCGGGGTGCATCGAAGTGCAGCCCGCACTCGGTCTTGTCGGTGCCGGCCCAGCGTCCCGCGCGGCTGTAGTCGCGCGGGCCCGCGTCGGGCACGGTGGCGGTGCAGTGGGTGCAGCCGAGCGTGGGATAGCCGCGCTCGTGGAGCTCGTTGTAGGGCACGTCGTGGGTACGGACGTGGTCCCACACGCGGCGGCGGTCCCACCCGGCCAGGGGGTTCACCTGGACCAGCTGGTAGGCGTCGTTCCACTGCAGCTCGCGGATCTCCGCGCGCTCGCCGCCCTGGGACCGCATGAGCCCGGTCACCCACACTTCGACGCCGGCCAGCGCTCGGCGCATCGGCTCAACCTTCCGGAGGGCGCAGCACCGGTCGGGGTCCCGACGCCAGAGCTCGGAGCCGAACCGCTCGGCCTGGGCTTCGGGCGTGAGGGTGGTGCCCCGGTTCTCGAACCGGAGGTGCGGGTAGCGCCGGACCATGCGGTCGCGCAGCGCGTAGGTCTCCGGAAACAGGAACATGGTGTCGAGGTAGATCACCGGCAGCGGCACGCCGTGGCGCGCCACCATGTCGATCAGCGCGCAGCCTTCCATGCCGAAGGACGTGGTCACCACCAGGTTCCGCCCGGCGAAGCGCCGCAGCGTCCAGGCGACGATCTCCTCCGGCGTCGAGGCCTCGGCGATCTCCGCGATCTCCGGCGTGTCCTGCGTCAGCAATCCCTGCGTCAGCATCCGCCATCCCCTCCCGGGACCAAAAACGAAAAAGCCCGCAGGACGTTGCCTGCGGGCTTCACATGTACGCGTGAAAGATCGAGCCGTCAGGTCGTCCGGTCGGGTGAGTCCTCCGCCATACAACAACAGGCCATCGCCCCCGAAAGGGGCGGGCAGGCCAGCCGACGCGATACGGCCAAACGCATAATCATACGGTTAGGCTAGCGCTCCCGGGTGGGCTTGTCAACAGCGCGCCGCCGAGCGACCCGCGACGAGCCCTACAATTCTGTCGGAGACCCGCGTCACTTTGGCCGAGTCGGCCGGGGACTTGACCGAGTCGACGGCGACCGCCGCGGGCGCCGGTGAACGAGTCAGTTGGGCGAGATGTCCGAGGTGGCCGCGGCGAGCGCGGAGCCGCCGACGGCATTGTGGGGCGGGTTGCTGGAATGCGACATATCGGTCGGAGCGACGGAATCGGGGAGACACGACAGAATCTTGGCCGCGCGCTGGGCACCGCTGGGGTGCCAGGCGTCGAAGCGGAACGGACCCATGCGGGTGAAGAACCGGATGGCCGCGTCGACCGCCTGGTGGTCGGTGTCGGCCAGGTTGCGGGCCGCGTAGCAATCGGCCTCGAGCTCCTGGCGCACGCGCAAGGCCCCCAGGTCTCCCTCGCCCGACGTGAGCGCCGAGCCGGTGTGGCCGTAGTGGATGTGGCCGTACTCGTGGGCGAAGAAGTAGGTCTCGAGCTCCGGCCCCACCCGCTGCATGAGCACCGGGTTGTAGTAGATCACGGGGCGGCCGTTCTCGAAGGCCGCGACGGCGAGGTCGTGCAGGGTATCGGTCGCGATCTGGCGCACGTCCATCAAGCGCTGGACCGCCTGAGCCCGATGGGCTCCAGCGGGCAGCAACAGCGCCGCGATGACGGTGGCGATCCCGAACCTGCGCATGATCCCTCTCGCTCGTGTGCGATCATTGCCAGTGGAACGTGAGCGCGGGGCGTCCAGTTCCCCTCAATACCGACGCCCTCGGCTTCGACTCGAGCGCGAGGGCGTCGGACGCGTCGGGAATTGGGCGCGGTCAGCGAAGCGGTCTCGTCGGTCGAGCCAGCGCGAGCCAGGGAGTGGCCCCGCGCGTCGTGCGGTGATTCAAACGGTCTGCCGTTCGGTGAAAAGCTGGGAAGCCATCGGCTGTTTCCGGTCGGCTGTTGTACAGCAGAACTTGAGCCAAGCGGCACCCGGGGTGCTCCGGTGGCATATCCTGCGCACTGGTCTTCGCTTGCGTGGCGCCGCCGGAACCGCAAATATTTGCACCCCTCCCGCCTGACACTGCAGGGCATTCCGCTTACTCTTCAAATTGCCGCCAGGGGCATCCCCCGCCGCTCACGCGCGGGCGATTGAGAAGCCACCCTTGGAACCTGATCCGGCTGATACCGGCGAAGGGAGTGCGGCGCCCGCGCTTTCCGCGCCAGCGCTGCGGCTCCCGCCCGATCCATGGAGCGACAGCGATGGCCACCCGCACAGCCCGTCCCTCTCCGACCCGCGCGCCGCGGCGCGCGCTTCCACCCGCCGCCGAGAGCTACGCGGAGGCGTTTCCGCACTCGAGCAAGGTCCACCTCGAAGGGCCGCGCGGGGTCCGCGTGCCGATGCGCGAGATCGCGCTGTCGGGCGGCGAGCCGCCGCTCAGGGTTTACGACGCCACCGGTCCGCAGGGCCATGACGTTCGGCTGGGCCTGCCGCCGCTCCGCCGCGCCTGGATTCAGGAGCGGGCAGTGGCCGACACCGGCCGGCGGACGATCGGGGATCCGCAGCTGGTGCCGGAAGGCCTCCGCCGGCCGGTGTACCGCGGCACCGGACCCGTCACCCAGCTCGCGCTGGCCCGCCGGGGCGAGATCACCGAGGAGGTGGAGTTCATCGCGCTGCGGGAAGGGATGCCGGCCGAGCTGGTCCGGAGCGAGGTGGCGCGGGGCCGCGCCATCATCCCGGCCAACGTCAACCATCCCGAGCTCGAGCCCATGGTGATCGGCCGGGCCTTCCACGTGAAGATCAACGCGAACATCGGGAACTCGGCCGTGCGCTCGTCCATCGAGGATGAGGTCGAGAAGCTGCGGTGGGCCACCCTGTGGGGCGCCGATACCGTGATGGACCTCTCGACGGGTGCCAACATCCACGAGACCCGCGAGTGGATCGTGCGCAACTCGCCGGTGCCGATCGGCACGGTGCCGATCTACCAGGCGCTGGAAAAGGCGGGCGGCGCCGCTGAGGACCTGACCTGGGAGCTGTACCGCGACACCCTCATCGAGCAGGCGGAGCAGGGGGTGGACTACTTCACGGTTCACGCCGGCGTCCTCCTGCGCTACGTGCCCCTCACCGCCAACCGGCTGACCGGCATCGTGAGCCGGGGCGGCTCGATCATGGCCAATTGGTGCCTGGCCCACCACCAGGAGAGCTTCCTTTATACCCGGTTCCGCGAGATCTGCGAGATCATGGCGGCGTACGACGTGTCGTTTTCCCTCGGGGACGGGCTCCGGCCCGGCAGCATCGCCGACGCCAACGACGAGGCCCAGTTCGCGGAGCTCAAGACTCAGGGGGAGCTGACGCGGATCGCGTGGGACTACGGGGTGCAGGTGATGAACGAGGGCCCGGGCCACATCCCGATGCACCTCATCAAGGAGAACATGGACAAGCAGCTCGAGTGGTGCGCCGAGGCGCCGTTCTACAC
>JBOHSB010000041.1:0-16202 GCA_050733015.1 Gemmatimonadales bacterium | reverse complement strand
GACCCTGAGACGGGACCGCCCCGCGCCGCCGTTTGGCTCGAGCAAGGGCGCGACCACGAGCGTGCCGGCGCCATCGAAGAGGCGGTTCGCTGCTACGAGGCGGCCATCGAGGCGGCGGAGCAGGCGGAGGACGGCGGCGTCCTGGCCGAAGCGCTGCGGCGCCGTGGCGTCGTCCACCACCTGAGGCACGAGCCCGGCCCTGCCCGCGAGCTGTGCCAGCGGAGCCGTGCCGTCGCGATGACCCACCGGCTGCCGGTCGCGGCGGCCGAAGCGATCAACGCCCTGGCCGGGTTCGATTTCGAGAGCGGAGCGATCGAGGCCGCCCGCGAAGGCTTCTACGAGGCGGTGTCGCTGGGCGGCGCGAGCGCGGCCTTGCGGGCGCGCATCGAGCAGAACCTGGGCGTCATCGCCAACATGCAGGGCGCGGTGGCCGAAGCCCTGGCCCACTACCGGCAGTCGCTGCACGCCTACGAGTCCATCGGTGACGATCGGGGCCGCGCGATCGCCTACCACAACCTGGGCATGGTCAGCGCCGACCGCGAGCTGTGGGACGACGCCGACGGCTACTTCCAGCGCTGCCTGGAGCTCGCCGAGCAGGTAGGCGACGTCCATCTGCGGGGGCTCGGGCTCCTCAACCACTCCGAGGTTCACCTCGCCCGCCAGCGATACGAGCTGGCGCGCCGGAACGCCGAGGAGGCCCTGGGCGTCTTCGACCGGCTCGGCGCCAAGCTCGACAAGGCCGACGCCTACAAGCTCATCGGTCGAGTCTACCGGGAAACGGGGCGCCACGCGCTGGCCGAGGCCCGGCTGCGGGCGGCGGTGGACCTGGCGGTCACCACCGGCTCGGTGCTGAGCGAGGCAGAGGCGTCCCGCGAGCTGGCGCTACTCTACCAGGCCATGGGCCGGAACCAGGAAGCGCTCGGGCTCCTCAACGCGGCCCACCGGCTGTTCAGCCGGCTCGATGCGCGGGTGGACCTGGTGGACGTGTCCACCAAGATGGGCCGATTGGAGGACGCCTACCTGGCTGTGGTGCGGGACTGGGGTCAATCGATCGAGTCATCCGACAGTTACACCTTCGGTCACTGCGGACGGGTGGCCGGCTATGCCGTCGCGCTGGCGCGGGCGCTCGGGCTCGACGAGGCCCAGCAGACTACCATCCGGATCGGGGCCTACCTCCACGACCTCGGCAAGGTCAAGGTTCCGCACGAAATCCTGAACAAGCCGGGCCCGCTCACGGACGAGGAGTTCGCCGTCATCAAGATGCACCCTGTCTGGGGGGTCGAGCTGCTGGCGACGGTGGAGTTCCCCTGGGACATCAAGCCTATCATCCGGTGGCACCACGAGAAGGCCGACGGAACCGGCTACCCCGACCGCCTGCGGGGCGACGAGATCCCGCTCAACGCCCAGATCATCTGCATCGTCGACGTGTACGATGCTCTCACCACCACCCGGAGCTACCGCCCGGCGATGTCCGAGGGCGAGGCGCTGGCGCGGCTGGCCGAGTCGCGGAGCTGGTGGCGCGAGGAGCTGTACGAGACGTTCCTGCGGACGCTGGCGGCGTCATCCACGGACTCGCGGGCGGCCGCGTAGGGGTGGGCTAAGCAATCTCGACCGGAGTCATCCTCATCTGGAGTCACCACGGGCCCTGGCTTCGCTCAGGGTGACTCGCCGGCTCGCGAGGTCAGGCAGTCTTTCGCCGCGGCTTCGCCGTCCGCTTCCTCGGCTTTTGGAGCTCGATCACGCCGGCCTCGCGCGGCTGCCGGTAGACGTACTGCTGCCCCCGGAAATTCCGCAGGACCACCTCGTCGTCGCTCATGCTGATGACGTACTCGGGCAGCAGGGGGATCTTGCCGCCACCGCCCGGCGCATCGATCACGAAGTGCGGGTTGGCGAGGCCGCTGGTCCAGCCCCGGAGCGCCTCCATGATCCGGATGCCGGTCTGGACCGTGGTCCGGAAGTGCTCGGCGCCGGCCACCTGGTCGGCCATGTAGATGTAGTAGGGGCGGACCCGGGCCATCAGCAGGCGCTGCATCAGCTCCTTCATGACGGCGGGGTCGTCGTTCACGCCCTTGAGGAGCACGGTCTGGCATCCGAGCGGGATGCCCGCGTCGGCCAGGCGCCCGAGCCCCGCGACCGCGGCGGGGGTGAGCTCGTCGGGGTGGTTGAAGTGGGTGTTGATGAACAGCGGATGGAACCGCTTGAGCATCGTGGTGAGCTCGGGCGTGATCCGCTCGGGCAGATGGCAGGGTATCCGGCTGCCGATCCGGATGATCTGCAGGTGGGGGATGGCCCGGAGGCGGGTGAGGATGGCCTCGAGGCGGCGGTCGTTGAGCAGCAGCGGGTCGCCGCCGCTCATGATGACGTCGCGGATCTCGGTGTGCTGCTCCAGATACTGGAAGGCGCTCTCGAACTGCGACATCGGGATCTTTTCCGGGTCGCCCACCTTCCGCCGGCGGGTGCAGAACCGGCAGTAGCTGGCGCAGACCGGCGAGACCAGGAACAGCGCCCGGTCGGGATACCGGTGGGTGATGTTGGGCACCGGGCTGTCGGCATCTTCGTTCAGCGAGTCCACGATGCCGTCCCGGATGTCCAGCTCCTCGGTAGTCGGGACGTACTGCCGCCAGATGGGGTCGTCGGGCGACTTGATCAGCTCCACCATGGCCGGGGAGATCCGGAACTCGAAGTTCTCGGCCGCCTGGCGCAGGCGGTCGAGATCGGGAAAGTGCTCGGGCCCGAACTTGGCCGCGAGCAGGTCGAGCGAGCGGATCGAGTTGGCCTTGAGGACTTCCTGCCAGGTTTCCATGTGCTGCCTCCGCGGGTCCGAGCTGGGAGTCATCCTGAGCGAAGCGAAGGAGCCATGCCCAAGCGCATGCCCCCTTCGCTTCGCTCAGGGTGACTCATCCTCGGCCTTCAATTCCAAGAACTTCACGTATACCACCTGATCGTCCCCAGGCGCATAGAAGTCGGGAACGCGCGAGACCGCCCGATACCCACGCGCCTCGTAAAACGCCCGCGTCCCGGCGTACTCCGCCCGGCCGGCGGTCTCCACCACGATGAGTCGGGCGACGCCCGCCAGGCGGCGTTCCATGGCCCGCACCAGCGCGGTGCCGATGCCGGCACCGTGCACCGCGGGATCCACCGCCATCCAGTAGAGATCGTAGGTGCCGAGGGTGCAAGGAGTCGGGCCCCAGCAGATCCAGCCGGCCAGCCGGCCGTCATGCTCGGCGCCGAGCGCGATGTAATCGGGGGACCCGGCCACGGCACCGTCGAAGACTTCCAGCGCGACGGGGATCTCGTCCTCGCGGAACAGCCCGACCGCACGGCTGATGGCCTCGATGCGGCCCCGATCGGCCGCGGTGAGGTTTCGGACGGACGCCAGGATGAGCGTGCCGCTCACGCGGCAGTCACCCCGCTGACCAGGGCGGCGGCGGCGCGGTGGCTCTGGGAGCGCATGAGTGCCTCGTCCACGATCTGCATGACGAGCTCCTCATAGCTCCAGCCGAAGGCGCGGCCCATCCGGGCCAGTCCCGCGTTGCTCGAGAGATCGGGGCAGGGATTGACCTCGAGCACGTACGGCTGCCCCTCGCCGTTGACCCGGAGATCGACCCGACCGTATCCCTCGCCGGCGGACATGTGCATCCAGGCCTCGCGCGCGACCTCGCCGATCCGCTTGGCCATGTCGGCCGGGACCTCGGCGGGGCAGACGGGCTGGGTGCCTTCGTCCTCCGGGCTGCCGGGGATCCATTTGGCCGCATAGCTCACGATGGGCCAGCTGCCGTCGGGCATGCCGTCGAACCGGATCTCGGCGATTGGCAGCATCCGCTTGCCCACGAAGCCGACGTTGAACTCCCGGCCCGGCACGTACTCCTGGACCAGCACCTCCTCGAACTGCTCGAGCATGAAGGCCACGCGCTTCTTGAGCGCGCGCTTGGAGGTGCAGACGGCGCCGTTGTCGATCCCGACGCTCGCGTCTTCGGCCGAAGGCTTGACGATGGCCGGCAGGGGAAACTCGGCCGGCGTCTTGTTGGCCTGAGCCAGGGTGAAGGCGGGCACCGGCAGCCCGGCCGCGGAAAGCAGCGTGTTGGCGATGTGCTTCCGGTGGCAGATGGTGGTGGGCCAGATGCGGCAGCCGGTGAACGGGACCCCGGCCAGCTCCAGCGTGCCGACGACCATCTCCTCGTACTTGGCGTGCCCGTTGATCCCCTCGCACAGGTTGAAGACCAGGTCGGCCCGGCGGATCCGGCTCAGCCAGCGGAAGTCTCCCAGGCGGACCGGCAGCAGCTCGACCTCGTGCGCCCGGCGGCGGAGGACGTCGCGGATCTCGTGCACGTTGCCCACCACCGCGGCTACATCCTGCGGGCTCCACTCGTCGCTGCCGGCGTCGTACAGGATCGCCACCTTCATCACGCCACCTCCGCCAGGAGTGAACGGCCGCTGATCCGGCGCCACGCGATGTCGGCGACCGTGCGGACCAGCTCGTCGTAGCTCATCCCGTCGGCGCGAGCGGCCTTCGGGAAGCAGGAATTGTCCCGCGGGTCGGGCAAAATGCCCGGCAGCGGGTTCAATTCGACGACCATGGGTCGATTGGCGGCGTCGCAGCGGATGTCGATGCGGCACCAGTCGCGGCATTCCAGCGCGCGATACGCCGCCAGGGCGGCGGCGCGGACGTCCTCGGCCAGCGACTCGGGAATGCGGGCCGGACAGTCAAAGATCTCCAGCGGGTGCGTCGGCGAGTCCCACAGCCACTTGGCCTCGTAGCCGTAGATCGGCGGCGCGCCCTTGGGCAGCGTTTCAAAGTCCATGCCCACGATGGGCAGGCAGCGGGCCTCGTCGCCGTTGCCGATGACGGCGACGGTGAACTCGGGTCCCGGCAGATAGGTCTCGATGAGGACCGGCTCGGCATAGGTGGCGAGCAGCTTCGAGACCTGCTTCACCAGCTGGCTGCGGGTCTTGCAGACGCTCCGGACGCTCACGCCCTTGCCCGATCCCTCGAACGCCGGCTTCACGAAGAGGGGGAAGGGGAGCTGGACGTTGCGGGCGTCGGCGGGACTCTTGGCCAGGACGAACGGCGCCGTGGGCACGCCGTGATACGACATGACCTCCTTGGCGCGGCGCTTGTCGAGCGCGAGGCCGAGGGTCAGCGGATCGGAGGCGTGGCACGGGATGCCGAGGAACTCGCAGATGGCGGGGACATGCCCCTCGCGGTTCGGGCCGTACAGCCCCTCGGCGATGTTGAAGACGAAGTCCGGCCGGATCAGCGCGAGCCGCGCGGGGAAGCTGGCGTTGGCCTCGAGCCGGTACACCTGGCCGACGGTCCTGAGCGCGCGCTCCACCGCATCGATGGTGGCGGGCTCGTCCCACTCGGCGTAGAGATCGGGTTGAGGGAGGTCGTCGCGGAGCGCCCGACTGTTGGGATCGTCCGAGGAGGGGGAGTCGGGCATGGCCCCGGCTGCGGTATCCGCCGGCGCACTGGGCTTGAGATTGAAGGCGAGTCCGATCCGAACTGCCAAAGGATCTCCTCTACAAAAAAGGCCGTCTACGAGAGACGAGCCGCGGCGACGAGCACTTCGACGAACCTAAAGTAAGAAAAAGGGTTCGGTCGCACAATAGTTTTTGGCGAAGATCATGCCGCGAGGGCGGAAGGACGGAAGGACGGAAAGACGGAAGGACCAGTGTCAGGAGGGGGAAGATCGAGTAGGGAGGCCACTCGACGGGAGAGGACGCAAGACGATGGGGACGCCGAAAATGAAGCAGGCCCCCGTGGCGGAGAGGCTGTGAGGCGGAGAGGATGCGAAGACGGAGGAGGCTCCGAGATCGAGGAGGAGATGTGAGACGGAGGAGGAGGCGAGACGGAGGATGACGCGAGACGGAGGAGGAGACGAGGCGGAGGAGGAGACGAGGCGGACGAGGAGTCGAGGCGGAGGAGCACGAGACCGAGGAGGAGACGAGGCGGCGGAGGAGGAGATGAGACGGAAGGGGACGCGGGAGAAAGCGTCGCGAGACAAAGGGTCGCAAGGCACGTGGGCCCCGGGACGCTATGGCTGCTGGACGGATGCGGAATTCCCTGGGACGATCCCTTCCTCGCTAGCTGCGACCGCGCGCTCGCCCACCTCGGCACGCCGTCGCGCTGCTCCTCAGCGGGTCGTTCCGTCCTTCCGTCCTCCCGTCCTTCCGTCTCTCAAATTGCCTCACACCTTGTGAAATCCCACCCGCCCCGCCTCACTGCCGTCGGCCGCGGGGTAGATCTCGAAGTCGTCGAACAGTGCCGGCGCCTCCCGCTGGAGGACGCGGAGGCAGGCGACCGCCATCCGCCGGATCTCGAGTTCGGCGCCCTCGCCCAGGCGAAGCTCGAGCATCGTGCGCCAGGCGCGAGCGTTGGCGCTCGCCACGATCTTCACCTCGGTGGCGTTTGGCAGCACGCTGCGGGCGGCCTCGCGGGCCAGCTTCCGCCGATGGACCCGATCGTCCACCCAGGCGTAGCGCTCCATTAGCTGCTCCACGGCGGCGACGTACGCCGATTGTGCGGCCTCCACCTGCCTGGTCCACGCGTCCTCAAGCCCCTGGTCGCCCTGAACCGCCGGCGGCATGACGAAGGCGGCGTGCGACTCGTCCACGTACCGCTGCGAGAGCTGCGAGTAGCCCCAGCCCGCCCGGTGCCGCACCAGCTCGTGACTGCAGCTCCGCGAAATCCCCTCGATTAGCATCACATAGGTGGAATGCTCGAACACCGACCCGTGGCCTTGCTTGAGGATGTTCCGGAGGTAGTCCGCGGTCGTGCGGCCGGCCGGATTGTGCTGGCTCATGTAGCAGAGCCGTCCCGCGAACTCGGCGATCCGCTCGCCGTCGCTCGCCTCTCCCTTCCATTGGATCGGCAGGTGGGCCGGCTCGAGGAACTGGGGCCGGGCGATCAGGGAGATGCGGGGCTCGCGAAGGATGTCCATGGGTCGGTCGAGCGTCCTGGGTCGAGAGTCATGGGTCATGGGCGGCACGGCGTGGGTCTCGCGGTCCACCGCTCACGAGCCGTGATTGCCGGCGTCCGCCAGCTCCAGCCGGTTGCGGGCGTAGCCGCCGCGCTGCTCGATGAGACGAAGCTCACGGGCGATGTCGTCGGGCAGCGCGATCGCCTGGCGGCCCACCTTGAGCCGGCTCACCGGCGGCTCGGCGGACGGAAGGATAACGCCCGGATTGAGAATTCCGAGGGAGTCGAAGGCGCGCTTCACCCGGGCGAACAGCGTCACGATCTCCTCGCCGAAGATCCGGTGGAGCAGACCCGCGCGCAGCCGGCCGTCGCCGTGCTCGCCGGAGGGCGTGCCGCCCAGGCGAACCAGGGCGTCGGTCACGGTCTCGAGCAGCCCCGCGACCGCGTCCTCCCAGCCGGCGCGCGCCAGCTCGGGCAGCAGGTTCACGTGCACATGGCCGTCGCCCGCGTGCCCGAAGATCACCACGGAGAGGTCGCGCGCGGCGGCGGCCTCGCGAACCGCCCGGATGTACTCGCCCATCCGGGCCAGCGGCACGCAGCCGTCCTCGATCACCTGAAGCGAGCGCCGCGTCTCGGGCAGGCCGGCGAGAATGGGGCTCGCGGCGTGGCGCAGGGCCCACAGCCGCTCCGCCGCGGCCGGCGTGAGGCCCGTGTCCACGGTCGCCGCGAACGGGGCCACCGCCGCCGCCGCCTGGGTGACCGCCTCGCGCGCGGCCGATTCGTCGTCCCGCTCCATTTCCACCAACACCACGGCCTCGGGGCCCGGCTCGCCCACCAGCTCGAGGAAGGTGCGGTCGAGCAGCTCGACGGCCGAGGGCTCGTGCTGGAGCAGCGCGGAGACGGCGTCGCCCAAGACGTCGAGCGTCCGCAGGCCCACGCGCAGGCCCGCCCGGGCGCCCGGCAGCGGGTCCAGCCGCCACTCGGCCGCGGTCACGAAGCCGAGCGTCCCTTCGGCCCCGATCAGGAGATCGACGAGGTCACCGGACTCCAACCAGGCATCGAGCGCGTAGCCCGACGCGTTCTTGCGGGTCCGCGGGAACCGCGCGCGCACCTGATCGGCGGCGGCACGGATCGCCGGCGCCGCGTCGGCCTCGAACCGCGTGACTGCCAAGGTCCGAGCGCCGGCGCCGCGACCGCGGCGAAGCTCGGTGAGCTCGCCGTCGGCGGTGACCAGCTCGACCGCCTCGACCCAGGGACGGACGCTCCCGAAGCGCACGGTGCGCGCGCCCGCGGCATTGGTGGAGATCATGCCGCCGAGGGTGGCCCACCGCCCGCTCGAAGGATCGGGCGGGAGGCGAAGTCCGACGCCGTCGGCCGCGCGGTTGAGGTCCGCGAGGGTGACGCTGGCGCTGGCGCGTGCGCTCCGGCCGGGGCCGTCGACCTCGACGCGGCGGGCGAGCGCGGTCAGATCCACGATCACCCCGTCGCCGACGTTGCCGCCGCCCATGGCGCTCCCCGCGCCCCGCGGCACCAGGGCCACCCGGTGCGCCGATGCCCAGTGCGCCAGCGACGCGACGTCTTCGCGATCGCGCGGCACGCACACCGCCGCCGGCAGGATTCGAAAGATTCCCGCCCCCTCGGCGTAGGCGGCGCGGGCGCGATGATCCGTCCGGAAGAGACCTCGGACCGGCGGGGGAGGCAGCATGGCAAAAAGGTAACTATCTTGTTCCCGTATGTCGGACACCTCCCGCGCGCAGCTGATCCACATCGATGTGGACCGCCGGCTGGGCCACGAGTGGGACGAGTGGGACGGGAAGCCGCTGCCCCGCCAGGGAGACTACGACTCGTCCCCCGCACTCTTCTTCCTCTGGTCGGCGGTCGCCCTGGTGGCCGGCCTCGCGCTGGTGGCGCTCGCGCTCTACCTGTTCGGTCCCCGCCTCGGCCAGCTGCACCCCTCGGTCCCCCGCGTTCTCTGGTCCGCCCTCGCGATCGTCACTGCGGTGCTCTGGCTCTGGTGGGGAGTCCTGCTGCTTTCCTTCGTCACCGGGCGGGCCCTGCTGCCCGAGCGTCTCGCCGAGCGCGGGCCCTATCTCCGGCTCATGCGGCTCACCTCGAGGGTCGCCGAACGATTCGGCCGCCGGGACTGGGTGGAGAACGCAGCGGTCAAGGTCTATAACGCCCTGGCGCTGCTGCGCGGGCGCAAGGTGGGCAAGGGGGAGCTCCTGCTGCTCATTCCCCGCTGCCTCTCCAAGGACACGCTCGACGGCGTGCTGGGCATCGCCGGGAAGTACGGCGTGCCGGTGTTCGTGGCCACCCGCGGGCAGCTCGCGCGCCGGGTCATCCGCGAGCGCCGGCCGCGTGCCGTCGTGGCCGTGGCGTGCGAGCGCGACATGGTGAGCGGGCTCCACGACGTGGCCGGGAAGATCCCGGTGCTCGGCCTCACGATGACGCTCCCCTCGGGGCCCTGCAAGGACGCCCTGCTCAACCTGCGGCAGCTGGAGGATTGGGTGCGGGCGTACGTGGTGTAGCGGCCCGCGGTCCGAGCCGCCGTACAACTGGACAAAAGGAAGGGGGCAGGCCCGAAAGGCCTGCCCCCTTCGCTTCGTTCGCCGTTCGAGTGTGGGAGGACTTCGCCAACTGTACGTGCGGCGGGCTCCCACTCGGACTACTGCTGGTCGGAGGTGTCCCGCAGCTCTTCCGCTGGCTGTTCACTCTCGGGAGCGTTGCCCGGCTCGGGCGTCGGGCCCGCGTTCTCGCTCGGCTGAGGCGGCCCGCCGTAGCGCTTGACGAGGTCCTGCAAGGTCGCCCGCACCTTGATGGCCACCGGGTGGTTCCGCGGCACCTGCCGATCCAGCTCGCGCTGCGGCAGCGACGGATCGGCGAGCGGCCGGTAGACGGTCTCGACCACGACCTTGCTGTTGCCGGGATGGGTGGGGTCGGCCCACGCGCGGACCCGGACGACGTCCGGTCCGGTGGCGCGATGGTGCACCGGTAGTCCAGTCGAGGCCGCGAACCATCCGGTCTCGAGCCAGGTGTCGCGCAGCTCGACACGGGCGGGAGGAATCGAATCGGCCTTGAGCGCCTCGGCCAGCAGGCGCGTGGCCTCGGACGGCGAGAGCCGGATCTCGGTCGAGGCGGCCTCAGGCACGGGGGGAAACGGGGGCCGGGTCGTGACTGGCTGACACCCGACGCCGAGCGCGGCGGCGGCGACACCCGCCAGCACCACCCGACCGAGGCGGCCGCCCTCCACGTGGCGCATCCTCAATCCTTGTGCGGCGGGGTTCCGGGCGGATGCGTGTGCCCGCCGGACGCGGCCGAGTCGGCCACCCCTGCCGGCGCGGAATCCGCGGCCGCCGGCTGGCCCTGCTCGTGCTCCTCTCCCTCCTCCGGCCCGTCGTGATGGTGATGGCCTTCGACCCGCTCGCGCATCTCGGCCTCGAGCACCGGCGTGGGGATGCCGGCCGCGTGATCGAACACCAGCTTGCCGCCGTATGCCGCCGTCGCCAGCAGCACCCCCAGTCCGCCGAGCGAGAGCGCCAGCGCCACCCCGCGCTCGGTCCCGCCCATCCGGCGCTCACGCACGATCCGCCAGATCGCGACCACCGCGAAGATGCCGAGGGTGACGAAGGCCAGCTTCTCGTGGGTCGCCATCAACCGATGGACCGCTTCCCCGTGGGCGATGTGCTCCTCAGCCTGAAGCCCCGAGAGCACGGCCAGCCCGCCGCCGACCGCTCCGGCGACCAAGGTCCAGAACCCGACCACCCGGAATGCCGGCCGGCTCAGCACTACGCTGACCAGCTCGAAGAGCACGGCAATCAGCAGGAGCGCGGCCGGCAGATCGTTCAAGGCGGCGTGGAGCCGGGGCCAGTCGTAACCGAACATCGGGTCTCCTCAGAGTCCTAGATCGACGGGGGTCGGGGGATTGGTCGAATAATCATAAAACCCCCGGCCCGATTTCCGGCCATGCAGCCCGGCCGTGACCATCCGGCGGAGCAACGGCGGGGGCGCCAGCCGGGCCTCGCGGAACTCCTCGAACATGATCTCGGCGATGCGGACGACGGTATCGAGGCCGATGAAGTCCAGGAGGGAGAGCGGGCCCATCGGGTGACCGCAGCCCAGCTGCATGCCCCGGTCGATGTCGGCGGTGGACGCGACCCCCGACTCGCGGGCGCGGACGGCGTCCAGCAGGTAGGGCACCAGGAGCCGGTTGACCACGAAGCCCGACCGGTCCTGCGCCGCGATCGGCTCCTTGCCGAGCCGCCGCGCAAAGGCCACGGCGCTGTCGAACGTCTCGGGCGACGTGCCCACCGCGCGCACCACCTCCACCAGCGGCATCAGCGGGACCGGATTGAAGAAGTGGAGCCCGACGAACCGGTCCGGCCGGCTCGTGGCCGCCGCCATGGCCCCGATCGAGAGACTCGAAGTGTTGGAGGCGAAGATCGTGTGTGGCGGGCTCAGGCCGTCGAGGGCGCGCCAGAGCTCGTTCTTGAGGTCGAGGCTTTCGGTGACGGCCTCGATGATGAGATCGCAGGCCGCCAGGTCCTGCAGGTGAACCGTGAAGCTGAGGCGTCCCAGGGCGCCATCCCGGGCCCCCGCCTCGAGCTTGCCCTTCTCGACCAGCTTATCGAGCGACTGCTGAATCGCCCGCTCGCCCTTGGCGAGAAGGCCAGACTCGACATCTCGGACCGCGGTCGGGTAGCCGGCCGTCGCAGCGGCCTGAGCGATGCCGCTGCCCATCTGGCCGCAGCCGAGCACGCCGACGCGGGCGATCTCACGCATGGGGTCCTCCGGTGACCCAGGTGGCCCGCTGGCTCGAGCCGGCGCCGTTGGGCGAAGGCGTCATCCCGAGCGCCGCGAGGGATCATGCCGGCCGTCCCCCAACCATTCCCGGGCGAGATCCCTCGCTGCGCTCGGCATGACAGATCACGACTCGGCTACCCTCGCCTTCTTCCGCCCTCGCCCTACCTCAGCGACCGCTTGATCTCCTCCGCCAGCATCCCCAACAACCCGGGCGATCGCCCCGGCAGCCGCCGGTCCGGCTGGGCGCCATGCTGCTCGAGGTTGTCCAGCGCGCGCTCGAGGCCCAACTGGAGGCGGGCCAGCGCCGGCCGGTACTGGCGCGCGACACCGTAGCCCACGCCGAGGGCGACAGGCACGGGCAGCAGCGCCACCGGCATCAGCGCGCCAAGCACGACCATCAGGCCGGCGCCGAGCATGCCGGCCCCGGCCAGGGCCGCGCCGCCGCCGACGTATTCCGCCCGCGCCTTCCTCGCTTCGGCCGCCAGCGCGACGTGGACCCACCCCGGCTCGAGCGCGATCGTCGTGGCCGAGACGGTGTCGGCGCGGCCGAGCAGCATGGCGGAGCTGCCACGGCTCAACGCCGCCGTCGAGCGCCGAAAGGCGGCCGCCATCCCGCCGAGCGGCTCCCAGGTGATCCGCCCGGGCTGGCGCCGCTGGATGCAGAAGAGCTCCTTCTCTTCCATCCACTCCGTCAGGGCGGTCTCGGCGGCGGCCACGCTGCCCGCCACCGTCCGCTGCGCGATGATTTCGGCGGGGCCGGCGATCCGAGCCCAGCTCCCGACCGCCTGCGGCGCCACCAGCCGCGTCCGCTCCTCCAGCAGGGCGCGCTGCAGGTAGCGCTCGGGAATGCCGACCTCCCGCCCGAGCGCCAGGACCTGGTCGGGCGTGAGCTCCTCCGCCAGATCGCGGTCGGCCGTCTGCAACTCGGCCGCGCGCTGGATGATCCGCTCGAGCGCCGCCCGATCGATGCGCGCCGGCGTGCCCTCGGCCATGCTAGTCCTGCTGGGGGGGCCGGGCCGCGCCGAGGCGGAGCGTGGACATCAGGCTGGAAAGATCCGCTGCGGGGAGCGCGGTGCCCGGCGCCTCGCCCTCTTCCACGGCCTTGGGCGACGAGGGGCGGGCGGCCTGGGCCTGCAGGAAGGGCCTGAACAGCTCGATCGGAATCGGAAAGATCGTGGTGGAGTTGTTCTCTGCCGCGATCTCGGTGACCGTCTGGAGATAGCGGAGCTGGATGGCGCTGGGCTCCTGCGCGAGGGTGCGGGCCGCCTCGGCCAGCGTATGGGAGGCCTGCAGCTCACCCTGGGCCGCGATGACCTTGGCCCGCCGCTCGCGCTCGGCCTCCGCCTGGCGGGCCATGGCGCGCTTCATCTGGTCGGGCAGGTCCACGTCCTTCACTTCGACGGCGGACACCTCGATCCCCCACGGATCGGTCCGCTCGTCGATGATCTTCTTGAGCACCGCATTGATCTTCTCGCGGTCGGAGAGGAGCTCGTCCAGCTCCACCTCGCCCAGCACCGAGCGGAGCGTGGTCTGGGCCAGCTGGCTCGTGGCGTACAGGTAGTCCTCGATCTCGATGATCGCCTTGGCCGGGTCCGTCACCCGAAGATAGAGGACGGCGTTCACCTTGACCGAGACGTTGTCGCGGGTGATCACGTCCTGTGGCGGGATGTCGACCGCCATGATGCGGAGCGAGACCCGCTTCTGGGCCGCGAAGCCGGCGGGAAGGAAGATCAGCCCGGGGCCCTTGGTGCCCCAGAACCGTCCGAGGAAGAAGGTGACGCCGCGCTCGTACTGGCGCACCACGCGCAGGCTCACGAACGAGTAGAGGACGGCGGCGGCGAGCAGCGGGAGCAGGAGTTCCATGGTCCGGTCCTCAGGCGGGGTAGGCTTCGACGACGACGCCCGCGCCCTGCCCGCCGCCGATGCAGGCGGCGCCCAGGCCGTATCGTCCGCCGCGTCGGCGGAGCGCGTGCAGCAGGTGCGCGGTGATCCGCGCGCCGCTCGCGCCGAGCGGATGGCCCAGCGCGACGGCGCCGCCGTCCACATTGGTGCGTTCGCGGTCGAGCCCGAGCTCCCGCTCGACCGCCAGATATTGGGCCGCAAAGGCCTCGTTGATCTCGACCAGGTCCATGTCCTCCAGCCCGAGACCCGCGTGGGCCAGCGCCCGCCGGGAGGCCGGAACGGGCCCGATGCCCATGATGGTCGGGTCCACGCCGGCCACGCCCCACCCGACCAAACGACCCAGGGGGGCGAGGCCGTGCTCGCGGGCGTATGCCTCGCCGGCCACGACCAGCGCCGCGGCGCCATCGCCGATGCCGGAGGCGTTGCCCGCGGTGACCACGCCGTCTTTCCGGAAGTAGGGCGGAAGCTTCGCCAGACCCTCGGGCGTCGTCTCCGGCCGGAGGTGCTCGTCGGCGGCCCAGGCGACGTCCTGACGGGTCCGCCGGTCCTTGAGCGTGACCGGCACCACCTCGTCCGCGAACGCACCCGCGTCCCACGCCGCCTTGGCGCAGGCCTGGCTCCGCGCGGCGAAGCAGTCCACCGCCTCGCGCGCGAGCCCGTACCGCTCGGCGAGCCGCTCCGCGGTCTCGGCCATGGCCAGCCCGCAGTAGGCGTCTCGCACTGCTTCCCAGAGCGAGTCCTCGAGCGGCGGCGGCGGGCCGAACCTGAGACCCCAGCGCGCCCCGCGCACCACGTGCGGCGCCTGGCTCATGGACTCGGTGCCGCCGGCCAGGACCGCGTCGGCCTCGCCCAGCAGAATCCGGTGCGCGCCTTGAATGACCGCCTCGAAGCCGGAGCCGCACAGCCGGTTGACCGTCACGGCCGGAGTCTCGATCGGAAGCCCGGCTTTGAGCCCGATATGGCGCGCCAGGTAGGGAGCATCGGCGGACGTCTGGAGCACGTTGCCGAAGATGGTGTGCCCCACGGCGGCCGGATCCACCCCGGCCCGGTCCAGGGCCGAGCGCGCCGCCACAACGCCGAGCTCGATTGCGGAGAGGTCCTTGAGGGCGCCGCCGAACGCGCCGAAGCCGGTACGCACGCCGGAGAGGAATACCACTCCGGTCTCGCGTGGAGAGGACATGATCGGGGAAATATACCCTCAGATCACGGTGCCGCTCATGATCACCGCGTTCTTGGGGATGATGACGATCCCGTCGCGGATGTAGAAGTTGGGGCCGTCGAGCAAGTCCGGCTTGCCCTCGGGCGAGATGTGGACGTCGTCGCCGATCCGGGCGTTCTTGTCCACGATGGTCCGCTCGATCCACGCCCCGTGGCCGATCCCCATGATGGGCGCCCCGGGCACCGGCAGCCGGTCAGGGCTGTCGTAGTAGTCGGCTCCCATGATGAGCGCGTTCTTGAGGGTCGCCCCCGCCTGAATGCGGCTCCGGACCCCGACGACCGACCGCTCGATGTGCGCGTCGTTGATGATGCACCCGTCGGCGATGATCGAGCGCTCGATCTGGCTCTTGATGATCTTGGTGGCGGGCAGGTAGCGCGCGTGGGTGTAGATCGGCGCGCTGGCGTCGTAGAAATTGAACTGGGGCAGCGGCTCGCAGAGGTCGAGGTTGGCCTCGTAGAACGCTTGGATGGTCCCGATGTCCTCCCAGTAGCCCTCGTGCTGGTAGGCGTGCACCCGGCGGGTCTCGATCAGCCTGGGAATGACGTGCTTGCCGAAGTCCACCTCGTCGCCGGCCAGCGCGTCGTCCAGCACCTCGCGGTCGAACACGTAGATCCCCATGGACGCGGGGAGCCGGTCGGGGTAGCCCCGCAAGGTGGCCTGCTCCGCCGGATCCGTCGGCTTCTCGACGAAGCGGGTGATCCGCCCATCCTCCGCCACCTCCATGATTCCGAACCCGCCGGCCGCCTCGGCTCCGACGGGCGTGGTGGCGACGGTCACCTCCGCGCCGCTCGCGGCGTGCTGCTCCAGGATGGTGTGGTAGTCCATGCGATAGAGCTGGTCGCCCGACAGGATGAGCACCAGGCTGTGGGGATAGGAGTTGATGTGGAGCAGGTTCTGGCGCACCGCGTCGGCGGTGCCCTGGTACCAGTCGTTGCGGTCGATCCGCTGCTCGGCGGCGAGGATCTCCACGAATCCCGGAGAGAAGGTGTCGAACCGGAAGCTCTCCTGAATGTGGCGATGGAGCGAGCCGCTGTTGAACTGGGTGAGCAGGAAGATCCGGCGAAGGTCGGAGTTGATGCAGTTGCTGATCGGGATGTCGACCAGCCGGTACTTCCCGGCGAGCGGCACCGCCGGCTTGGCGCGGTCCTTGGTCAGCGGAAAGAGCCGGGTCCCGGCGCCTCCGCCCATGATCACCGCGACGACGTCGTGGGGGCGGAGGGTGGATGTCCAGGGCATGAGCACACCTCACCGAAGCGGAGTATCGGCTGCGGGGCCACGTGGCATGAGCGATGAGCCGGGCCGGACCAGCCGGGGCCGGCCTTCGCGCAAGCCGACAGTACTGCGGCCGGCCCCGGCTGTTCC
>JBOHSB010000040.1:0-6734 GCA_050733015.1 Gemmatimonadales bacterium | reverse complement strand
GGATCCTAAGTCCTGCGCGTCTGCCAGTTCCGCCACGTCCGCGATCGGGCCAATCTAACCCGGCGGCGCCGGGTCCGCGCGCGAGGCGCGCAGGGCCCGCGCGGCCGCCACCAGGTCCACCGCCGCGATCAGGTGCTCCTGGCTCCGCCGCCGCAGCAGGCCGCTCGCGGCGCGCTCGTCCAAGGCGCGCTCCCTCTCCGCCCGCGCGTGGGCGCGCACCGCCTGGCTCCGCTGGATCAGCAGCACCACCGCGTCACACAGCGCTTCGGCCGTGAACGGCTTCTGAATGAACGGGACGGCCAGGCGACCGCTCGCGGTGGCGGGGGAGATGTAGCCGGACATGCACAGGACCGGCAGCTCCGGAAGATGTCGGCTGAGGACGTCCACCACGTCGAACCCGTCGATGCCCGGCATCGCGAGGTCGGTCAGCACGACGTCGATCGCCTCCCGGTCCCGCTCGATGAGGCGCAGGGCCTTCTCGCCGTCCTCGACCTCCACCACGACGCAGACCGCCGGCTCCAGGATGCGCCGCACCAGGTGGCGCACCAGGGGCTCGTCGTCCACCACGAGGGCCGTCGCGGCCGTCATCCGACCCTCACGCCGAGGAGCCGGTCGAACTCGGCGCGCACGATCTGGTAGCACTCGCACGCCGCTGCCTCGAGTCGCTCGCGTCGCAGGATGGTGACCACTCCCCGACGATACCGGATCATGCCGTGCTGCTGGAGATTGCCGGCGGCCTCCGTCACGGTCGCGCGGCGGACGCCCAGCATGTGCGCTATGGTCTCGTGCGTGATCGGCAGGTCGTCCCGGCCCAGCCGGTCGCGGCAGATCAGCAGCCACCGGGCCAGCCGCCGCTTGGCCGAGTGGAGGCGGTTGCATGCCGTGCTCTGGCCGACCTGCGTGATGAACGCCTGGGTGTACAGCAGCAGCAGCCGGCGAAGCTCGGGCAGCCGCGTGACCTCGTGCTGCAGCGCGGCGGCGTCCATCCGGTCCGCCTCGCCCGCGATCTGCGCCACGAGCCGACCGGTGGACCGATCGGTCCCGAGAAAAACCGGCAGCCCCGCCAGACCCTCGCAGCCGATGCTCCCGACCTCCACGCTCCCGCCATCCGCGTCGATGGTCGCCAGCGAAATGACTACGTTGTGCGGGAAATACACCGACGTCATCGGGTGTCCCGGCTCGGCCAGGGATTGTTTCGCCGAGAGCCGGACCGTCGTCAGCCGCTCACGCAGGGCGTGGAACTCGTTCGCCGGCAGGCGGGCGAGCACGTGATTCCGGCTCTGCGGCGGAGTGGGCTCCGACGGGGAATCAGGGGCGGCGAGCGTCGTATGGGCTCCGGGCGTGACCCGAGATCGGCTGCCATCCTGGCGTGGAAAGTCACCGGGAAGGAGCGGCGACGGCAATCTACGCGTCGCCCCGGTAAACCGTGAGGGGGAAATGCTTTAAGTACGCTACCGTACCGAAGGGCTCATGCGACGCGCTGCCGGACCCAGGCCTGGAAGAGGCGCTCGCAGTAGGCGTCGTTGGTCGAGCTGGCGGTCTTGACCCTCCGGCCGTCGGTCAGCACCGCGAAGGCGCAGAACTTGGCGACCGTCGGCTTACCGTTGGGCCCGGTGCAGTCCGGCACGGCTTCCCGGTTGACCTCGATCCACACGTTGAGGGCGGGGTGCTGCCGCTGCCACGCCGAGCACTTGCCGCCGACGTCCGGGTCCACCTGCTGCGCCTCGGGCTGGATCACGATGTGGGCGACTGTGGGCTCGACCGTCGCGGCGGACCGGCGCGGCGGGACCTTGGTCGAATGCGGGTCGGCCGTAGCGGGCGGCGCTGCCGGCAACTCGGCCGTCGGCCGGACGTACTGCCACGGGGTACAGGTCTCCCGTGACAGCCGCGCCGCCTGCACCGTGGCCACGCACGAGTATCCCGCGGCGGTCTCGCCTTCGCCGGGAGGCGGCAGGCGCAGGGTGTCGGTGCGCTGGTTGCTCGGGCTCACCTGGGTCTGCGACTCGCGCCCGTCGCCCAGGCCCACCTCCACGCGGATGGAATCCACCCGCCCGCCGCCGGACATCGTGCTGATCTGCCAGGTCACGATCACCTGGAGCGAGTCGGCGGCGGTGCTCAGCTCCGAGCGCACGTCCATCGCGGTCGGCAGCGCCTCGGCGCGCAGCGCTTCGTGCGCGCGCCGGCGAATCATCCACAGGCCGGCGATGGCCACCCCGAGCACGGCGAGCAGCAGCACGATGAACGGCCACCGCTTGGGCTTGGGCGGCTCGAGGATCTGCTCGGTCGGCGGCTCCCAGCGGGGCATGCGCTACGGCTCCAGGCCGAGCACGCCCGGCCCCTGCTCGAACACCACGTCCACGGGAATGCGCTTGCCGCCCAGACGCGCGAGGTCGGCCGTGACGGTCGGGGTGAGCGCGCCGCGCTCGGCCATGAAGCGCTTCACGGCCTCGTAGTCGCCGTCGCCCTGCAGCCGGAGAATGAGACCGCCCAGCGAGTCCACCGCCGTGCGCATCTTGGGGAAATCCACCCGGTAGCGCCCGGTCACGCTGTCGCGCGCGAACGCGCCGTGCTCGGCGAAGTAGGAGAGCTGGGCCGCGTTGGCCCGGCCGTGCGCATCGCCGGCGCCGAAGCGGATCGAGCGGAAGATGCTGGCCAGGAAGGTCACGTAGTGATCCTCGAGCGCCGTGCCGGTGAGCTCCCGCTGCTCGAGCAGGCGTGTCACCATGTACAGGCCCAGGATGTCCGCCTTGCCTTCCTCCAGCGCGCTGGCCTGCTCCTTGAGCGCGGCCCGCACGGTTCCCTTGCCGTCGATGGTGCGCTTGATGCCGAGGCCGTGGGCCACCTCGTGGAACATGATGTTCGCGAAGAACGCGTCGAAGCTGACGTGCGACTGCTGATCCTCGGCGATGAGCTCACCGGCGATGGGCATCAGGATCTTGTCGAACTTGGCACGCATCACGTTCTTGAGCTGCAGCCGCCGGGTGCCCTTCCGGAGCTGCACCTCCTCGTCATTGGGCAGGTTGATCGCGATGGTCTTCGAGCCGGCGTTGGCGTCGCCCGCGTAATAGACCGCGTCGTAGGCGTTGAGGTCCGAATCGGTGCCCGGCCGCTCCCGCTTGTACGCCTCGGGCACCGGCAGGCCGCGCTGCAGGCCGGGCAACAGGGCGGCGTAGCGGGCGAGCCGGGCGCTCCACGCCTTGTCCTTCACCAGCACGTAGGCCTCGGCCGCCGTCTTGTGACCGGTCAGGTAGTCGATATAGGTCTCGATCGGCCCGATCACCACGTCGACGGTGTTCGACTTCATGTCGAGCCAGGCGAAGTCGCTCGGCCGGTAGTCGTCGGTCTCGAGCGCCCGGGCGCGCAGCTCGAGATACCGCCGCAGCCCACGATCGTCGGCCAGCTTGGCCGCCTCTCTCAGCCGGGCGGCGGCGTGGGTCATCGGGACCTTGAATGCCTCGTGGTACGCGATCGCCCTCAGACGTCCCGCGCTGTCCCGCCGGACGACGGCATAGTCGCCCAGCAGGCCGGGCGTCCGCTCGACCTCTTCCTTGGTGACGTCTCGAGGATAGAGCGCCGCGCCGGGCGGCCGCGGGCCGACGCCGGCGATGAACGGCCGGTCATCATCGAGCCGGTCCCACGGGCCGTAGTTGATCTCGACGAACCGGCGGGTGGCTGAATCCGTGAGAGTCGCGACGAGCGAGTCGAGCGGGGGGTAGTATTGCTGCCGGTACATGGTGTCGATGGCCGCGGCCGCGTCGATCAGGAGCGGCAGCATCCGGCGCTCGTGGTCGGACAGGCGGCTCAGGTCGGCCGTGAGCCGAACCGGTGTGTACTGGGCCACCCGGTCCGACATGGCACGGCCCGCCGGGGCGCCCTGGCCTTCGGCCACTCGGGGAGCAGGCTTGCGGTCGCCTCCGCAGGCCGCGAGCCCGAACAGACCAGCCATCAGTGCCCAGCTCGTCCAACCCGCCATCGCGTGCTCCCGACCGAGGTTAGGTGACGTGAAGGTAGTCTCAGCGGCCTTCCAGGTCACGCTCGCCGGGGATGTGGCGCTCCGCCCGCCCCTCGCCGGGGTGGGCCTTGGCTTCCAGGAACCGCTCGCCCTTGAGGCGGATGAAAGTGACGAACTGCTCGTACTCCTCCTCCGACAGGGCGTCCGCGATGCCGGGGATCAGCCCTTTGACCAGGGTGATCCGCTCCTCCAGGGCCAGGGTAGCCGCCTGGTCGACTAGGGCGCGGATCACGGGGTGGTTCATCCAGTCAGTCGCCTGGCTGGTCGTCATGGGTCCTCCGAGAGAGAGCGGTCGGCCTCCGTGGAAACAAGTTAGCACCCTCCCTGCGGGAGGGAGGAGAGATGAATCACCCCGGAAAAGCGGCGAGGGGGGCGGGCCCGATGGCCCACCCCCCTCGTCACATCTCGGCGACCGACCAGCCGGCTACTACTTCACATCGGCCAGCCGGATCCGCTCCACCCGCCGCGACTGGGCCCGCGGGTTGAAGATCCGGAGGGTCACGATGCTGCCCGGCTTCTCCCCGGCCAGGGCCTTGCGCAGGTCGCCCTCGGTTCGAACCGGCTTGCCCTCGACGGAGAGGATGATGTCCGGGCCGCCGCGCTGCGGATCGTCGAACAGCACCTCCCAGGCCGGGCCGCCCGGTGTGACGTCGGTGACGATGAGCCCGCGGGAGTCGGGCGGGATCTGGAGCTGCTGCGCGGCGTCGGCCGTGACCGGCTCGACGCTGATGCCCAGGCGGCTCATGGCCGAGCCGGTGGGCGTGTTCGCGTTGGCGCTATCGCCGTTCTCGTCCTCAGCGGCCACCTGCGGCGTGTCGTTGAGTGGCTGCAGCTTGACGTCGAACGTCTTGCGCACGCCGCCCTTGCGGGCCACCTCGACCTTCACCACGTCGCCCGGCCGACGGAACCCGATGACCTGCTGGAGCTGGCCCACGTATTCGACCGGCTTGCCGTCCACCGCGACGATGATGTCGCCCGGCTCGATGCCCGCGGCCTTGGCCGGCGAATCGTCGCTGGGGATGTCCTTGACCACCACGCCGCGGATCTCGGGGAGGCCGACATAGGCGGCATCGTTCAGGGTCACGTTGTCGATCGAAACGCCAAGCGCCGCGCGGTGCACCTTGCCGTCCTGGATCAGCTGATTCATGACGGTGCGCGCGAGGTTGATCGGAATGGCGAAGCCGTAGCCCGAGTAGAACCCGGTCTCGCTGGCGATGGCCGAGTTGATTCCGATGACCTCACCCCGAACGCTGACCAGCGGGCCGCCCGAGTTGCCCGGGTTGATGGCCGCGTCGGTCTGGATGAAGTCCTGGATGCTGCCCTGGCCCCGGCCCGGAAGGCCGGTCAGGGCGCGGCCCTTGGCGCTCACGATACCAGATGTGACGGTGAAGGTGAGGCCCTCACCCAGCGGATTGCCGATCGCCAGCACCCATTCCCCCACCCGCGAGTCGTCGCTGTTGCCGAGTGCCACGGGCGGAAGCTGGCGAGCGTCGATCTTGAGGACGGCGACGTCGGTGTTGGGATCGGTGCCGACCACCTTCGCCTTGAACTCACGGCGGTCGAGCAGCCGGACGATGACCGTCTCGGCTCCCTCGACCACGTGATTGTTGGTGAGGATGTAGCCGTCCGCCGAAATGATGAAGCCCGACCCGCTGCCCTGCTCGATCTCGGGCTGCTGGCGGAACCGGGGCGAGAAGAACCGCTCCATGCCGGGCGGAATGCGCTGCTGGCTGGGGTGCTCGGTCCGCTGCGAGCGGATGTAGACCACGCTCGGCTTGACGTGCTCGGCGACGGCCGCGAACGCCTCGCTGAGCTCCTGGAGCGGCCGGGCGGCCGGGATCGACGGGGCCGGGACCGGCGCGATGGCCGACGCCTGCCGCCCTTGTGCCTGCGCCGAGCCCCGGTTGGGCAGGTCGAGCAGTCCCGCGAACAGCAGTCCCAGCGCGAACGCCAAGGCCACCAGGCCGCCGAATTTGAGCCAGTTCAACGATCGAGCGGACATCGAGCAATCCTTCGAAAAACGTGTGGGGGACAAGGTTGGCCCGACGATGGACCACATTAATAGTACCAGGATGTTCGGGGCGGTGTTTCGAATGGAGCGAAAATCGTTCCAAAAGGAGAGGAAAGGGCATGCTGTAAGCACGCCCCCTTCGCGGAGTTTACCCTGGGCCTAGCCAGGGCTCGGGGTGACGAGACGCGCAGGAAGGGGTTGGGTCATCGCCCCTTCGCTGCGCTCAGGGTGACTCTTGGGGCCTGACGGCCCCCGAGTCACTTCTTGTCGTCCACGATCTCGTAGTCGGCTTCGACCACGTCATCCTGGCGGGGAGCCTGGCCGGTCGACTGCTGGCCGGTGGCCCCCTCCGACGGTTCGGCGCCCTGGGCCTGCGCGCCTTGATACAGCGTGGCGCCCGCGGCCGAATATGCCGCGTTGAGCTCGTCGAGGCCCTTGCGGATCAGGGCGGCATCGCCGGTGCGTAGCGCCCCCTTGGCGCCCTCGAGCGCCGAGTCGAGGCGAGTCTTGGCGTCGGCCGGCAGCCGGTCGACCCACTCCTTGCTGTCCTTCTCGACCCGGTAGATCAGGCTGTCGAGCTGGTTGCGCTGCTCGATCTCCTCCCGCCGGCTCTTGTCCTCCGACGCGTGCTGCTCGGCGGCCTTGACCATCCGGTCGATCTCGGAGTCGCTCAGGCCGCTCGAGGCCTCGATCCGGATTTTCTGCTCCTTG
>JBOHSB010000039.1:0-29044 GCA_050733015.1 Gemmatimonadales bacterium | reverse complement strand
CATGAGCCCCGAGCAGGCCAGCGGCGAGCCGTCTGTGGACGGCCGGACCGATCTGTACAGCCTGGGCTGTGTCCTCTACGAGATGCTGACCGGTGAGCCGCCTTTCACCGGCGCCACGCCCCAGGCCATCATCGCCAAGCGGTTCGTCTCTCCCATTCCGAAGGTGGGGGTCACCCGCGACGTGCCCGGGGCGCTGGACGACGCGCTGACCCGCGTCCTGTCCCGGACCCCGGTGGACCGGTTCGCCACCGGCGCCCAGTTCGTCGAGGCGCTCCGTCAGGTGAACGGCGTCGGCGGCTCGGCCCAGGCCACCGTGCCGACCGGCCGGACGCCGCCCGCCTCGGCGACCCGCAAGGCCATCGCGGTCCTGCCACTCGCCAATATGAGCGCCGACCCCGAGAACGAGTACTTCAGCGACGGCATGACCGAGGAGATCATCAACGCGCTCGCCAAGGTGCCGGGCATCCAGGTGGCCTCGCGCACCTCCTCCTTCGCCTTCAAGGGCAAGGAGGTGGACGTGCGGCAGATCGGCGAGAAGCTGGGCGTGAGCTGGGTGCTCGAGGGGAGCGTGCGCAAGGTCGGCAACCGGGTCCGCATCACCGCCCAGCTCATCAGCGTGGCCGACGGCTACCACCTCTGGTCCGAAACCTACGACCGCCAGCTCGAGGACGTCTTCGCCATCCAGGACGAGATCTCACACGCCATCGTGGACGCCCTCAAGCTGCGGCTGCGCGACGACGGCGGCCACCTGGTCGCCCCGACCAGGAACATCGAGGCCTACACCCTGTACTTGAAGGGCCGGTTCGTCTTCAACAAGGACACCGAGCCATCCACCCGGAAGGCGCTGGACTTCTTCCAGCAGTCGCTGCTCCAGGACCCGGCCTACGCCCGGTCGTACGCCGGCATCGCCGACTGCTGGACCCAGCTGGCCGACGATTTCGTCGTGCCCGACGACGCCTACCCCCGGGCCAAGGCGGCGGCCACCCGGGCGCTGGAGCACGACCCCGACCTGGTCGAGGCGATCACGTCGGTGGGCAAAGTCTTGTGCTGGTACGAGTGGAACTTCGCCGGCGCGGAGCGGCAGCTCCGCCGGGCCGTCACGTTGAACGACAACCATGCCGAGGCCCACTGGGGCTTCGGCAGCGTACTGCCGACCGTAGGCCTGCTGGCCGAGGCGATCGAAGAGATGCGGAAGGCGCTGGTGCTCGACCCGCTCTATGCGGTGTACAGCCGTTGGCTCGGCCGCTTCCTATTGTTCAGCGGGGACTATGCCGGCGCCATCACCCAGGCTAGGAAGACCATCGACCTGAACGCAGACTACGCCTACTCGTACCTCGACATCGGCTCCGCATACCTGGACCTCGGCGAGGCCGAGAAGGCCTTGCAGTGGTTTCAGCGAGGCCAGGGGCTCGACACGAGTGTCCGGTCCTACGACGCGCTGATCGTGCGGGCCCTCGCGCCGCTGGGACGGCGCGAGGAAGCCGAGGAGATCCTGACCCGCTTGGAAGAGGAGTCCCGGCAGCACTACGTGCGGTCCGAGATCATGGCGATGGGGCATGCGGCGGTGGGCGATGTCGACCGTGCCTTCGCCTGCCTCGAGCGGGCGTTCCAAGTTCGTTCGGCCGGGCTCATCTACCTGCACGTCGACCCCGGATACGCGCCCCTGCGTCGCGATCCGCGGTTCGGCCAGCTGGTGGAGCGGATCGGGCTGCGCTAGCTCGGTAGCGCGCCCCGCTCCCGCCGCCTGGGTCCAGTCCAATGCCACGAGAGTGCGACCCATGATCCGTCGATTGCTGGGATTGCTGTCCGGCCGCCATGAGGGGGGTGGCGGGCCGCCGGCCGCCGACCACCGCGTCGTCCACGGCTTTCCCGTCCGCATCGTCAACACCCGTCCGGACATCGACACCGAGCAGGTGATCCAGCGCCTGACCGCGGCCCTCGACCTCATCGCGACCTACGCGCCCCGGCGCTATCGGCGGCTTCGCCACGATGTCGCCGGTTTCGTCGTCGAGCGCTTCGCTTGCCGGGGCGCCTTCTTTCCCCAGTCGCGTGAGTGCCTGGTGGAGCTGACCTTCACGGTCAATCCGCGGCATGGTCTCCCGGAGATCGCCGCCTCGATCGTGCACGAGGCCACCCATGCGCGGGTCGCGCACATGTGCCGGACGCGGTCGCCGGCGCAGGGCGCCCGCGAGGAGCGGCTCTGCCGGCGGGTCGAGCTCGAGTTGGGGCTGGCCCTGCCAGACGGGGCGGTCGTGGTACAGCGGGCGCGGGACTCGCTGGCGTTGGCCGACCGGGAGGTCGCGCCGGCGGTTGATTGGGCCGAGGCGCAGCGGCGCGTCGCCGCGGCCGACGCGCAGGCTCGCGGGCGATCCGGCACGGGTTGAGGGCGGTCGCGCGGTCGCCCTACGACACGCGGTGAGTGGGACGACTGGCGGTTCCCTGCTCCTGCGCCTCCAGCTCGGCCAGGTACTGGTGCACGACCGCGATCGCCATGCTCCCCTCTCCCACGGCGGCCGACACGCGCTTGATGGAGGCGTGGCGGACGTCGCCGACCGCGAGAATGCCCGGCACGCTGGTCTCCAGCAGATAAGGATCGCGCTCGAGGGGCCAGGTTGCCGCCGGACGCTCGAGCAGCAGGTCCATCACGTCGCGCCCGGTGCAGACATACCCCCACTGGTCCCGGATCACCACCGGAGGCAGCCAGGCGGTCACCGGCTCGCCTCCGATCAGTACGAACAAGGCGTCGCTCGGCCGTCGCTCCCGCCGCCGCGCCGGCCCCGACGCCACCTCGATGGCCTCGAGAGTGTCGTGTCCATTCACGCCGGTGACTTCGACGTCGGTTTCCACCCGGACGTTGGCCTGCCTGGAGAGTTGATCCACCAGGTACTGCGACATGCTCGCCGCGAGCGACCGCCCCCGCACCAGCATGGTCACCGACTCCGCGTACTCGGCGAAGAGCAGCGCCGCCTGCCCGGCGGAGTTGCCGCCGCCCACCAGGTGCACGGTGCGGCCCTGCATCCGGAGCGCCTCGGTTCGCGCCGCCCCATAGTAGACCCCGTGGCCGACCAGACGCTCGATACCGGGCACCGAGAGCCGGCGCCACTCGACGCCGCTGGCCAGGACAACGGCCCTGGCTTCGACGCGCTGCTCGTCTTCCAGCACGACGGTGTGGGCCGCGGTCTCGGGCTCGCCCGGCTCCACCCGGGCGACCGACCGCGAGACCAGCAGCTCGGCGCCGAACCGAAGCGCCTGCTGCCGGGCGCGGGCGCTCAGCTCGTCGCCGCCGAGGCCGCCGGGAAAGCCGAGGTAGTTCTCGATCCGGGAAGAGGTGCCTGCCTGGCCGCCCCACGCCGTGCGCTCGACCAGCAGCGTCCGGAGCCCCTCGGACGCGCCGTAGACCGCGCCTGCCAATCCGGCGGGGCCGCCGCCGACGATCACCACGTCGTAGGTGTCCTGCATGGGCTCGGTCTGGAGCCCGAGCGCCTCCGCCAGGCGGCGGAAGGTGGGCGCCTCGAGCCGCGTGCCGTCGGCCAGCAGGACGGCCGCCGGCGCGACGCTCGGCTCGTTACCGGCTGGCGCCGACCCGTTGTCCGGCTGGCGCCACATGAACGCAACGCTGTTCCGAGCGAGGAATTCGCGGAGGTCATAACAGGCCGGATCGTTGGCGTCCCCGATGACGGTGACCACCGCGGCCTGGTTCTCGACCTGGATCTGGCTGAAGCGACTCACACGAGCCGCCATCGTCTTGGTGATCTCGGAGCTCAGCACCTGGCACTGACTCACCAGCTGCAGGAAATCCGTCCCCTCGAGCCGGAGCACGCGGCAGGGCTCGGTGGCGCGGAGGTTGGCGATCGCGGGAGAGCCCAGCAGCAGCGGTACCTCGCCGAAGTAGTCGCCCGGACCGTAGGTCGTGAGCCGATGTTCCCGCCCGCCCAGCACCTTGAGGACATCGATGTGGCCCTCGAGGAGTCCGTAGAAGCCCGGGGTCTGGCCCTCCACCAGGAGCCATTCGTCCTTCCGCAGGTGGAGGTCGGCCGCGCGGGCGGCCAGGGAGGCGCGCTCGCTTTCGGGGACTCTGGCGAACAGCGTGATGCGGCTCATCAAGTCGGCGGTAATCATGGTCAGTCCACGGAATGGTGTCGCTCCCGGCAGCCAAGGCGGCCCGGGGTTCGCGGCGGGAGCACACTAATGGTAGCTGGTTCGGCGGCCATCTAGCCGGGGGCTTCGGCCTCCGGATGCCAGAACGGTTCCCCCAGCCCGTCTGGCCGAGGGTGGCCGCGCTCAGGACCGAGGGGTATGTTGGTTTACCATCCGCAGGATCCCCTTTCAGTGCCGCTCCGCCGTGAGGTTTCCATGCTAGGCCAGCGTTCCTTCGCTTTCGCCCTTGCCGCAGCGGCGACCGTCGCCCTCGGCAGCTGCTCCGACGACGCCACCCTGCCCAGCGCTCCCAGTGCCCCCTCGACCACGCCGGACCTGCTCACCCGCGCGCAGCAGGACCTGGCCGACGATCCCGTGGCGCTCGCGCGCGCGGTGCCGGGCTTCGGCGGCTTCTTCGTGGACGAGCAGGGCACCCCGACCGTCTACCTCGCCAGCCCGGGCGGGCGCGCTGTGGCCGAGCAGGCGCTCGCGCCCTGGTTCCGCGAGCGCAACCGTTCGGCGGCCGCGCTGCGCGTGCTGCCGGGCCGGTTCGCCTGGACGGATCTCGAGCGCTGGTCCGCGCAGGCCGCGACCGAGGCGCTCGCGGTGCCGGGCGCCGTGTTCGTGGATGCGGACGAAGCGGGCAATCGGGTGCACATCGGCGTCGAGCACACGGGGGCGGCGAGCCGGGTCCGGAGCGTGCTCGCCCGACTGGGCATCCCGGCCGCCGCGACGGCCGTGGACATCGTCCCGCCGATCCACCAGGTCGCGACCTTGCGGACCTCGGTGCGGCCCGTGGTGGCCGGGGTGCAGATCAATTTCCCCGGCTTCCTCTGCACTCTCGGATTCAATGCCACCCGCGGGGGTGTGGCCGGGTTCGTGACGGCGTCGCACTGCACCAATACCCAGGGCGGCATCGAGAGCACGCCCTACTGGCAGCCGACCCAGACCGCCAAGCCGGTCCAGATCGGCACCGAGACGGTGGATCCGGGCTACAAGAGCACGCTCGCGGGCTGTCCCAGCGGCCGGCGCTGTCGCCGGAGCGACGCGGCGTTTGCGAAGTACATCAACGGCACGACCAACACCCGGGGGAAGATCGCCCGGACGGCGTCCATGGTCTCGAGCGATCTCACGATCGCGGGCGCCTGGACGATCACGAGCAACGCCGCGTCGAGCTCGTTCACGGTGGGTGAGACCGTGAACAAGGTCGGCCGCACCACCGGATGGAGCCGGGGCAAGGTGGTGGCCACCTGCGTCACCGTGAACGTGAGCGGGGCGACCGTCACCCAGATCTGCCAGACCATCGTGAACGCGAAGGTGGGCGCCGGGGACAGCGGCTCCGACGTGTTCACGGTGAGCAGCGGCACCAACGTGAAGCTCGACGGCGTGCTGTGGGGCGCGTCGGCCGACGGCAAGACGTTCGTGTTCAGTCCGCTCGCGAACATCACCGGCGAGCTCGGCGCGCTCACGACCCACTGACGTGCCGATCTCGACGTCTATGGCGCCTGTGAGTCGCGTCCTCCCACTCGTCGCGGCCGCGGCGCTACTCCCCGGCTACAGCTGGCAGGAGCAGTCGAGGTCGACTCGATCGGATCCCTGCCCGGTCGAGATCGCCTCGATGCCGGCTGGGATCGCTCACCTCGCGGGGATCGGCATGACCGACGGCCCCGACAGCGACGGCGACGGGGTGAGCGATGGGGACGAGCGCTTCCTGTTGGACACCTATCGGCCCTTCCTGCGCTTCTCCCGTGACGGCGTCGATGGTGAGGAGCACTACAACCCGACGGATGCGCTCTCGTACATCCGGCAGTCGGAGCTGTTGGCGGGCGGAGACGAAGGCTCATCACCCATCGTCACCAACGCCGACCTGGCTGTCAGCCCCGGCAGCCTGCTGTTCGATGCATCGAACGTCCTGTCCGCCCCGGGCCTGAGCGGCTACCATCTCGATCCGCTTGAGAGTGTGCCCGGGAGTCGTCGGGAAAATCCCGGGCGTCACGGTGCGACCTGGGCCGAGATCCTCACCCGCCGCAACGTTGGCCTGTACGGTCACGTCGTCCCGTATCGCGAGACGTTGCCTCAGACCGATTTCCGGCGGTATCACCTCGATCCCTCCCGGCTGTACTACAAGATCGAGTACTGGCAGTTCTTCGGATACAGCAACGCCAACCTGGCCTTCAGCCTTGGCGACCATGAGGGAGACTGGGCCTCGGTTCAGGTCATATACGACCCAGTGGCCCGAAGCGCGGTGAGCGTGTTGCACTATGCCCATGGCATCGAGTTCCGGTTCGACGTCCCGGCGGCCACCAGCTGTCACGCGGTGGAGTCGGAGGTCCTCGAGTTCCGGGGCCGGTACGACCCGACGATCGACCTGGTGAACACGAAGTGGGAACGGCGCGAGCACCAGATCGCCCGGGCGCAGAACAACGTCCTCCGGATGTACCGGGATCCAACCACGGCTGCTTTCACCCATCCCGTGGTTTACATCGAGTACGGAAGCCACGAGTTCTTCCCGAGCGCTCAATGGAAGTATTACGCCTCGCCCAGGCACGGTGGTGATAGCCGGTTCCGTTACCTGACCGAGTCGCCCCCGAATTTGGGCGAGGTGGAGCAGCCGATGGCGGAAGTTCCTGAAGCGATGTTCATCCTCCAGTTCAACGGCTTCTGGGGCGCCTTCGGGCGCCGAAACGACCCTCCGCAGGGTCCACCACTGCACGGCAGCTGGACGTGGCCGGCCTCCAGCTCGGTACGCTGGCGCGTCGCCGGTCCTCTGGGCTTCTGACTCCCCGACCTGGGCAATGATCGTCACCGAGTATCCCCCGCCGGCGGCCCTCGCGCCCTTCGTGGATGCCTTCTGGTCCCGAGCCCCCCGGCGATCGGCCGGCCCCATCGGGCCGCAACGCATTCTCCCGGACGGCTGTCTCGACATCGTCGTCGGCCCCCGAGCGGCGATCGTCGTCGGCGCGATGACTCGACCGATCGAAGTACCGCCCGCCGACGACACCGGGATGATCGGCGTTCGCTTCCGGCCTGGGATGGCCACCGCCTTCCTTCGAGTTCCCGCGGCGGCGCTCACCGATGATCACGCACCGCTCGAGGCCCTCTGGCCCGACGGCGGCGACGTCGCCGATCACGTGGGGTCGGCCCTCGGCACCGACCGGGCCATCTCCCGATTGGCCGAGACACTCACCTCCCGCCTTTCACGCATCGCCACCGTCCCGCCGGACCTGCTGGTGGCGGTCGAGCGGATCATGGCCCGGGGAGGTCGGATCGACGTCTCCCGGCTCGCGGCATCCTTGGGAGTCACGCGCCAGCATCTCGCCCGCCGCTTCGCCGCGCATGTCGGCGTGCCCCCCAAGACGTTCTGCCGGGTGGTCCGGCTCTGGAAGGTCCTCCGGTCAACCGCCGGCGGCAGGGTGAACTGGGCCGGCCTGGCGGCCGACCTGGGCTACAGCGACCAATCCCATCTCGTCACCGAGTTCCGCAGCCTCACCGGGCTCACGCCGGGCCGCTGGATCGCCTCCCGCGCCGGTTCCAAATCTTCAAGCCGGCCGGGCGTCCGCTCGCTACCGTAGGGCGTGGTGATCAGGCACGGCTGTAGACTTGCGGACCGTCATCTTCTCCGGAGGTACGTGTGCCATCGGTCAAGCTCAACAAGCTTTCCCCCGTCCTCGTGGTCGACGCGATCGAGCCCTGTCTCTCCTTCTGGGTCGATCGGCTGGGCTTCACCAGGATCGCCGAGGTTCCCGAAGGCGACCGGCTCGGCTTCGTGATTCTCCAGAAGGACGGGATCGAGGTGATGTACCAGAGCCGGGAGAGCGTGCGGAAGGACATCCCTGCCATGGCCGACGTGCCGGCCGGAGGGACCAACCTGTACATCGACGTGGCCGATGTCGCCGCCGTCGAGCGGGCGGTCAAGGGCGCGGAGATCGTGGTGCCCCGGCGGAAGACGTTCTACGGGGCGGACGAGATCGGGGTGCGCGAGCCGGGAGGGAATGCGGTCATCTTCGGGCAGCACACCGCTCAGTAAAAGGCGCGCGGCCTGGCTGCCGTCCGGCTCGCCACCCAGGTGGCCGGCGCGCTCGACTACGCCCACCGGCACGGCCCCAATCGGCATTCACATCGCGCCGACGACCGCGACCGGCACGGGGCTATCCGTAGTCGTCCCGTCGCCGAGTTGGCCCTCGAAGTTGTATCCCCAGCAGTAGGCCAGGTTGCTCGTGGTCAGGCCGCAGGTGTGGATGCCGGACAGACTCGAGCTCCCCGGGCTGAAGCGGAACAGATGCCCCCCGGCGACCGCAACCGGCTTCAGGTGACTGGTGGTGGTGCCGTCGCCGACCTCGCCGTAGGAGTTCGACCCCCAACAGTAGGCCGCCCCGCCGGTCGTCACCCCGCAAGTGTGCGAGCCACCCGGGCTCACGCCGCTGAACTGCAGCCCGCCCGCGATCGTCACCGGAGTCCAGCGATTCGTGGTCCCACCGTCGCCGAGCTGGCCGTAGGCATTGTAGCCCCAGCAGTAGCCCCGGTTGTTCGTGGTCACGCCACAGCTGAGGTCGAAGCTCGCGCCCACCTGGCGGAATCGGAGCGCGCCGCCGACGGCCCTCGGTCTCACGCGCCGCACGGTCGTGCCGTCGCCGAGCTGTCCGTAGCCATTGTACCCCCAGCAGAAGGCCTGGCCCCAGGGGTTCACGCCGCAAGTGTGTATGGATCCCGCGCTCACCTGGGGGATCTTGCCCGGGGCGGCCACGAGAACCGGCTGCAGGCGCTGGTTGGTCGTGCCGTCACCGAGCTGCCCGAGGAAATTGCCGCCCCAGCAGTAGGCCAGGCTATCGGTGGTCACGGCGCAGGTGTGGAAGCCGCCCGCGCTTACCTGGCGGAAGAGATGCCCGCCGCGGACTACGACCGGCCTCGGACGATCGGTAGTCGTGCCGTCGCCGAGCCCACCGGCGGTATTGTATCCCCAGCAGAAGACCCGATTGTCCGTGGTCACACCGCACGTGTGGAGGTCGCCCGCGCTCAGCTGGAGGAAGCGGAGCGTGGTGGCGACGGCGACCGGCGTGGAGTGGTTGGTGGTGGTGCCATCGCCTAGCTGGCCGTAGGTATTGTAGCCCCAGCAGTAGGCCCGGTTGCTCGAGCTCACGGCGCAGCTGTGGTGGCTGCCCGTGCTCACCTGGCGGAGCGAGAGGGCCGCGGTGGAGGCGGTGGCGAGCACCGACGCGGGCGCCGGGGCGGCCGACTCGGGGGCGGTGGGCGACTCGGCGCCATCCCGGCAGCCCACGGCGGCCACCAGGAGGACTTGGGCAAGCACGGGAGCGAGGCGGCGACCGAGGTGTGGCATGGCGACTTCCTGTCTCCTGGAGGAGCCGGCTCGGAGCGGGCTGACGGCTTCATCAGTAGCCCCCGGCCGTCAAGCCGATTTCAAGCAGAGACCGAGGACCATTGAGAGGCCGCTGGCCCTCCACGTCGCATTCCGCCATCTTCCACGCACCGCGTACCCAAAGCCAAAGCCCACGATGACCGAGCCGGCCCCGCGACTGCAGGTGGCCCTCGCCGACCGCTACCGCATCGAGCGGGAGCTCGGCCAGGGCGGCATGGCAACCGTGTACCTCGCCGAAGACCTCAAGCACCACCGCAAGGTGGCAGGCGCTCGAGCAGGCCTTCCAGCGCGACTCGCTCTTCGGCGGCCCGATCCAGCACCTGGCCGCGCTGACCTACGTGGCGGGGGACACCGCCGCCCAGCGGCTCTGGACCCGCCGGATGATCGCGCTGGATTCGGCCAGCGAAGGTGTCCTGACGGCGCGCTGGAACCTGCTCCAGGCCGAGCGCAACGAGGCTGGGATCACCGCGTTCACCGCCTGGAGGGCAGGCTCGCCGCACTGGCCGAGGCCAAGGTCGGCGCCCTCCGGGCCTACCGGAACTAGCTGCGGATGCGGGTCGACCCCGAGCCCTCGCGCGTCCCGCAGCTCGACAGCGTGCGGGCCGAGCTGGGCGCCGTCGGCGATCTCGAAGGAAAACGCTAGGCGAGGCCCCATGATCGAGCGCCTGCTCCTCGGCTTCATCACCAACTTCTTCGACACCCTCGGCATCGGCTCCTTCGCCCCGACCACCGCCGCGTTCCGCGCGCGCCGCCTGGTGAGCGATGAGCTGATCCCGGGTACGCTCAACATCGGCCACACGCCGCCCACCATCGTTCAGGCCATCATCTACATCACGGTCATCGCCGTGGACCGGCTGACCCTCGCGCTGCTCATCGCCGCCTCCGTCGTCGGCGCCTGGTTCGGCGCGGGCATCGTGAGCGGCTGGGAGAAGCGGCGGGTTCAGCGGGGCATGGCCATCGCACTCCTGGTCACCGCCGCGTTCATCGTGCTCCGCATGACCGGGATCTTCCCCGGCGGCGGCGATGCGCTCGGTCTCCGGGGCGTGCCGCTGGTCGCGGCCGTCCTCGGCAACGCGCTGTTGGGCGCCCTTATGACGCTCGGCATCGGGCTCTACGCCCCCTGCATGGCCATGATCAGTCTCCTCGGCATGAACCCGACCACCGCGTTTCCCATCATGATGGGATCCTGCGCGTTCCTGATGCCGGTGGCCAGCATTCGCTTTCTCAAGGCCAGCCGATACGATCGGGCCGCCGCCATCGGGCTGGCGCTCGGTGGCATCCCGGGCGTGCTGCTCGCCGCGTTCCTGGTGAAATCGCTGCCGCTGGACGCTGTCCGGGTGCTCGTAGTCATCGTCATCGGCTACACCGCGGCCACGCTGTGGCGGGATGCTCGCTCGAGTCATCCTGAGCGAAGCGAAGGAGCCGTACCCGAACCCATGTCCCCATCGCGGAGTCTGCCCCGGGCGTAGCCAAGGCGCGGGGTGACACAAGGGAATCCACCATGCCTCGCCTCAGCCTGCTCCTGTCCGGCTCGCTCGCGTGCCTCGGCGCCTGCGGCCCCCGTCCATCTCCTCCGGCCGCCGGCCAGCACGCCAGCGACAGCGCGCCGCCGCTCTGGCGCGTCTATCACGACGCCCTCGCGGGCGCCAAGTACGTGGACCTGACCCACACCATCACGCCGTCCATTCCGGTCTGGCCGGGCTTCGGGCACCCGACCTTCGGACCCACTGTGGATCCCAAGACCGGGACGCCCTACCGCTGGGCCAAGGACGGGTTCGAGGCCACCCGCTACGTACTCCCCACCGATCAGCTCGGCACCCAGCTCGATCCGCCGGCCCACTGGAGCCCCGACTATCCCAGCATCGACGAGCTGCCACCGACCTTCGCCGTCCGGCCCCTGGTCGTGATCTCCATCGTGAACCAGGTCGCCAAGGCGCCCGGATATCACCTCTCGGTCGAGGATATCCAGCGGTGGGAGGCCGCGCACGGCCGGATTCCCGAGGGCGCGGTGGTGTTCGTCCGGTCCGACTGGTCGAAGGCGTGGCCCGATCCCTCGCTCGCCACCCGCCACCCGTTCCCGGGCGTCTCGCTCGCGGCGCTGCGATTCCTCCACGAGCAGCGCCACATCCTGTTCCACGGACACGAGCCGCTCGACACCGACACCACCGGTACCCTGGAAGGCGAGGCGTGGCTGCTCAACAACGGCTACACCCAGGCCGAGGGCGTCGCGAACCTCGACCAGGTCCCGGAGACGGGCGCGCTGGTGGCGATCGGGTTCCCCAAGTTCCAGGGTGGTCTGGGTGGATACGCGCGGTTCATCGCCATCTGTCCGCCGGATTGGAAGTACGGCGTGTCGGTGGGCCAGCTGCCGGAGAGTCCACTGCCCCGGGCGCCCAAGCCGCTGCACTGGGACGCGAAGCTGGGCATGCGGGTGAGGTAATACCCCACCGCGTGCGGGCTGAAGGGTCTCGCCTTCCGGCAGGCCGGGAAAGGCCCCAGATTTCGTAGGTCACTTCGCTCGAGGTACACGATATGTTAACTGACAACGCTGACCCGCTTACCCGGATTATCGAAAAGCACAGAGAAGACGTGGCGGCGGCCAAGACCGCGGCCGAACAACGGGCCCGCAACGATCTGAACGCCCGGCACGACTGCGAAGCCCCGCTTCGCGGAGTAGCCCTCCCGCTGCTTCGGGAATGGTCGAAACGACTCTCGGTCGAGGGCTACCCGACCAGCGTCGAGGACCGATTGGGCTGTCGTCCCGCCAGCCTGGTGTTTCGGCTGGCGCCTCGCGGTGGCCCGGAATCCTCCCTGACGCTCGCGTGCGAGGCGGGCCCAGCGGTCCGCTTCAGAATGAACATCCAAGGCAAGGATCTCGGCGCCGATTCCCAAACCCCACTCGCCGAGCTGGAGAGCCACGTCGTCATCGAGGGGCTCGGCCGGTTCGTGACGGTGGCGCTGGCGGCGGCCATACCCAAGAGGAGTGACTGCGGGCCGTGAGCCGGCGGTGGGTTCCCGACATCCCCGCATTTCCACCCATCCGAAACTGGAGGCCTTATGACCCGTCGTATCGCACTGGGGGGCCTGGTCGCCCTGGCCCTCGCATCCCCGCTACCGGTGTTCGCGCAGGCCGCCGCACCAGACCTTCGTGCCGAAATCGGAAAGCAGGACCAGGCCTGGCAGAAGGCCTACAACGCGGGAGACGCGGCCGCTCTCACGGCGCTTTACGCGCCGGACGCCAAAGTCATGGCACCCGGAGCCGAACCGGCCTCCGGCACCGCGGCCATCAAAGCGCTCTTCACCAAGGATGTAGCCTCGGGCGCCAAGAACACCTTGACCCTGAAAGACGTCGTGGGTTTCGGTGACTACGCGCTCGAGACCGGCGGCTATGTGGCCACCACCGCCGACGGCAAGCATCTGGACCACGGCCCGTTCATGACGCTCTACAAGAAGGTGGACGGTGGGTGGAAGATCTACCGGGACACCTGGAACAGCAGCATGGCGCCGAAGTAGCCTGGCGTGGAGGGCGCGTGACGCTTTAGGCGAGTCATGAAGCCCGTCTCCCGAACGGCGTACTAGCCGATCGAGACGGCGCTCGCCCCCTTTCGCCACTTGTCGAGCCCGGTCGTGGTCTTGGAAGGGGTCTTGACCTACCTCTCGGCGGCCGAGGTGCGTGCCTCGCTCCAGGCGATCCGGACCACCTTCACCAATCCGACCGTCATCTGCGACCTCAGAACGCCGGCGTTCAACCGGCGGTATAGCGGCAAGATCGGCCGGCTGCTCAAGGACCTCGGCGCGCCCTACGGCCGGCTGGGGGGCGACGAGGAGGTGGACCTGATCCAGGCGGCCGGATTCAGATTGACGCGGCGGCAGTCGGTGGTTGGACGTGCGGCGGAGCTGGGGAGCCTGCGCATCCCGCGCTGGCTGCTCTCGACGCTGCTCAGGAACCTTTGGGACGGCTACACCATCGGCGTCTTCGAGTCCGCCCCCGTCGGCTGAGGTGAGATCGGCCTGCGCCGGGCCCTGCCGATGGGGGTTGCGCCCACCCCGGATGGAACTTCCTATTCCGGAAGGATGTTCAGCGGTAGGCGGCGGATCGCCGCCTGCCGCAACCTGACAGGGAGTTGACATGAGCGACGAGAGCAGAGCCACTCGATCGGCCGTGGCCGGCGCCCAGCAAACCGAGGTCGCCGTGCTTGCCGGCGGCTGCTTCTGGGGCGTGGAGGAGATCCTGCGCGCCGTGCCCGGCGTGATCGATACCGACGTCGGCTACACCGGCGGCTGGCTGGAGAATCCGACCTACCACGACACCCACGACAGCAAGTCGGGCCATGCCGAGGCGATCCGGGTGACCTTCGACCCGTCCGTGCTCAGCTACGAGGACCTGCTCGAGCAGTGGTTCTTCCGGCTGCACGACCCGACCACCCTCAACCGCCAGGGCAACGACGTCGGTACCCAGTACCGCTCGGCGATCTTCCCGCAGACCCCCGAGCAGAAGAGCGCGGCGGAGCGTGTCATCCAGCGGGCTCAGGCCTCGGGCCGCTGGAAGCGCCCGATCACGACGACCATCGAGCCCGCCTCCACCTGGTACAGCGCCGAGGGCTACCACCAGGACTACCTGCGCAAGCACCCGGGCGGATACAGCTGCCACTACCTCCGCGACTAGACGGGCGGAGGCGCCGTCGCTCTAGGCTGCCGGCCACCGCGACTCCCGTCTAGTGGGAGGCTGCCGCCGAGGGGTAGATTGGGCTGCGCAACTTGGCAGCCCTCCGAGCCGCATGGTTTCCGATGGAAATCGAGTACCAGCTCACCCCCGACGATCTCTATGCCTTCCAATGGCGGGCGGTCTTCGTGTCGCCCAGGGGGCGACGCACCAGGCGTACCGTCTACCGCCTCTGGGTGCTAGCGATAGTGCTCTTCGCCATCGTGCGCCATCGGCGCCGACGGCTTCCTGCTCTCGCGTGTGAGCTTCAATCCTGAGCTGCGAGGAAGACGGGTGGACGAGATCGGCAGGGCGCGGGAGGGGAGGTGCTGTGCCCCTCCGCGCGGCGACGGCCCAGTATAGGCCGCGCCTCGGCCGACGTCCAGACCGGCCGCACCAAACGCGGGCTCGATCCGGTCTGTATCCCTAGGGAGAACCCGGGACATCTTCAAGGAGAGGACCACATGCGTACCACACGAGCCACATTCACCACCGCGGCCGCCCTGCTGCTCCTGGCGGCCGGATGCGCCCGGTCGCCGGCCCCGTCAGCGGGCCCGTCGCCGGAGGCGTCCGCGGCCTCCGACACCGGGCGAGCCTCGCGCGCTATCGCGGTGCAGGTGAACAACGAGAATTTCAACGACATGAGCGTCTACCTGGTGCACGACGGCGCCAGATGGCTGGTCGGCCAGGTGGGCGGCCTCACCAAGGCCACGCTCACCGTGCCCGCCAGCCTGGCGCCCCCAGATGAACGGGTCAGGCTCAGGGCCGAGGCCATCGGCGGGGGCGGCGCGACCATGACGCCGCTGCTGATCGTGCCGCCCGGGCAGCGGGTGTACTGGACCATCGGCGCCGATCCGGCGATGTCCAGCGCCTCGGCGGGATGACGCCTGGCCCGGCCGGGGCTGTCGATTCGGGCGGTCCTCGATCGACGTCTAGGTGGAGGCGCTGGCTCTAGTGCCGTCTCAATCCCCACGCTGACTGGAGATCCGAATCGATGAAGTTCCTGATGCTCATTAAGCACCCGGAGAGCTACCGGAACGAGCAGATCCCCCAGGCCTTGATGGACGCCATGGGTGAGTTCGTCACCGAGAGCATGAAGAGCGGCGTCGTCAAGGACACGGCCGGCCTCAAGCCCACGGCCGAGGGCTTCCGCGTTCGCTCGACCGGGGGCCAGCTCAAGGTGACCGATGGACCGTTCAGCGAGACCAAGGAAGTCGTGGGTGGTTATGCCCTCGTGGAGGTCGCCTCCCGGGAGGAAGCGCTGAAGTTCGCCCGGCGGTTCATGGACCTGCATCGCGTGCACTGGCCGGCGTTCCAAGGGGAGTGCGAGGTGCGGCCGCTCGAAGACATGTAGCCCGAACGCCGCCGGGCATCATGGTCCGCCGGCGGATGGACGCGCCATCGCGGTCGAGCCCCCGGCCAGAACCAGCGGCGGCTGCGGCGCCTGATTGAAGTCGAAATCCTGCGTGAGGTCCCCCAGCATGGGGACATCTTCGCGTACCGTGGGCCGGGGATCCGGCCGGCCGTCGGTGCGGGGGTCGATCCGTTGGCTCCGGAGGAAATCGTCCTCGATGAACTTGACGTAGGCGTCGAAGCTCAGGGTCTGGTGGTCGATGAAGCCCCGCTTGGCATAAGGGCTGATCACCAGCCCGGGCACCCTCAGGCCGTAGCCGTTCACGTCCACCGTGGGCGGGCGGAAGTGGTCGTAGAAGCCACCCCAGTCATCCCAGGCCAGGAAGATGGCGGTGCTGTTCCAGAGCGGGCTCTGCATGATGGTGTTGATGAGCCCGGTGACGTAGGCCTGTCCGGCGCTGACCAGCCCGGGCGGATGCTCGCTCACCGCACCGTTGGGCACGATCCAGCTCACCGCGGGGAGAGTGCCGGCCTGCACGTCGGCGAAGAAGTGGTCCACCGTCTGGATGTTCCCCAGCTCGCCGTCCTGGCCCACCGTGGTGAAGAAGGGCAGGGGGTTCCAGATCTCCGGCGTCCCGACCGTTTGCGACTTGGGGGGGCAGGTCATGTCGTCGTCGTCGCAGTCGGGCTGGGTGCCCTCCGCCACATAGTACTTCCAGCTCACGTTGTTCTTGTGCAGCAGGTAGGTGAGGTCGGTCCAGGCGTAGTTGGGTGACGGGCCGGGCCCTCCGGAACTCTGCGATAGATCGATGTCGCTGGTGCAGCTCATCGGGTTGTCTACCTGGCTGCACCGGGCCGACCACTCCGACACCATGAAGAGGTGGGCGGGCAGGCTCCAGGACGCGTTGGGCTCGAACATGTGGTCCTGGAGCACGAAGTTCTGAGCGTACGCCCAGTAGTTCGGAATCTCGCGCTGGTCGTGGTACCCCATGACATCGGTGGGGCCGGTGGGCGGACAGGGGCGCAGCCCCGGCGCGTTGCAGGTGGTGCCCATCTTCCCCTCCGCCTGGGGGATGAACCCGTCCATCCGGCCGCCGTCGATGTCCAGTGAGGCGTCGCGCACCGAATGTGGGCCGCCATGGTTCTCATCGGTCGAGTCGTGGTAGGGCCGCACGCAGCTGCCGAGCTCTGGGTCCGGCACACAGACCGCCGGGGCGCCGCTCAGCATGGGGATGCCGTCGGCGCCGGGGAAAGTGCCGAAGTAGCTGTCGAACGACCGATTCTCCTGCATGATCACGACGACGTGCTGGATCTTGTGAATCGCAAGGGCAGGCGGGGGCGAGGAATGCGGCGCATTCGAGTCGTTGCAGGCGACGGCGAGAAGAAGGAATAAGGCCGGAGACCGGCTGGACATGGCCACGCTCATCGATTCGGCGCAGGGCTCCCTGGCGACGTGCGGAGGTCGCGCCGCGGAGAGATCGACCGCCTCCTGCTGTAGATGAGCCGCTCCGCTGGGTCGTCGCAGCCTTTACCCGGCCCCCTCAGTCCTTCGTGATCCGGATCCGGTCGACCTCCGTGCCCCGCTCGTCGACCTGCCGCAGGGTCAGGCTCGTCGGCGCGACATCCACGACGGTGAGCGAATGCCGGTTGGACATGAGCTGGTCCACATAGGCGACGTTTCCGTCCTCCGGCCGCACCCAGCGAGCCGGCTGGCCGGTGAAGTCCACATCGTAGAGGTGCTTGCCCCCAGCGCCGGTGGTGAGGTAGATCACGCCGCGCGGCCGGGTGACCCGGTGGCCGTCGAAAGCGGTGTCCACCGCGAACGTGCCGGGCACCAGCCGTTGCTTGGCGTTGATCTTCCCGGCCGCTCCCGGCCCTGCCGGCCTGAAGCCGATCGGCCGGGTGCGCTGATAGTTGTGCTCGTGACCGTGAAACACGACCGTGACGCCGTGCCGCTCGAACAGCGGCGCCAGCACCCGCATGTGCTGCTCCTCGTAGTGCTCGAGCCCGACATTGAACGCGGGATGATGGTAGACCACGAACTTCCAGGCGGCGTCAGTGCTCGAGAGGTCGTGGGCCATCCACGCCTGCCAGTCGGCGTCGGTCGGGTCCAGGTACAGGTTGGAGTCCAGGCACAGGAAATGGGCGTCCCCATAGTCGAACGAATAGTTGGCCATTCGCGGAAACCGGTCGCCGGCGCAGGCGCGGAACGCCGCGATCCGGGGCGCCGCGCCGACCACGGGCGTGGGCTGCCGGTGGACCGGCCCGTTCAGGGGCAGGTGCATGTTGGTGAAGTAGGCCAGCGAGTCCGCGTCGGCGTCGAAGTCGGCCACCGGGTGGCCTTCCGCGGTCTTCCCGTGGACGTCGTGGTTCGCGATCACGGTGTAGAACGGGATCGAGCGAAGCAGCGGCGCCCCGATGCGCGGGCCAGCCAGATCGGCATTGTAGACCGGGAAGAAGTAGCGGGCGTACTCGTTGTCCAGTCCGCCCTCGTACACGTTGTCTCCCGTATTCATCACGAAGTCGGGTCGGGCACGATACGCCTGATAGGCGATGGCGCGGTCGCTGACGTCGCCGTAGGAGTTGTCGCCGAACGCCACGAATCGGGTCGGCGTGCCGCGTGGCTTCCGGGTGGTGAAATAGCCCTCGGCGATCCGCTCCGGCCGGAGGGTGACGCGGTAGTGATACGTCCTGCCGAGGTCGAGCCCGGGGAAGGCCGCGGTGTAATTGAGCCGCGTCTCCCCGTCTTCCGCGTCGCCGGTCCACCGGCGGCTGACCCTGACTTCGGCCGCACGCCCGTACCCGGTGGTCGGCCCGAACACCACCCGGAAGTCGGCCGGGGTGGCATCGGTTTGCCAGGCGAGGATGACCCGCTCCCGACCCGTCACCAGCCGGCTGTTGTCTCCCGGCTGGACGTAGGGCAGGGCGGTGAACAGCGGAGGCTCGTCCCGGAGCGCCCCGAGGGATTCGAGCGCGAAGCGGCCCCGCGACACCGGCACCAGCGCGAGAAACGTGAGCCCACCCGCGGCCTTGAGCAGCTCGCGCCGGCTGATGTCACTCGACATGATCGTCCGGGTCGAGCATCAGCAGCGAGAAGGTTCCGGGCACGAGGCTCGGCCGCGGATGGGGCTCGCTGGACGTCGGGGCGGGCGCCGGCCCCAACGCGGCCGTCACCGTGTAGATCCGATGGGTGCGCCCGTCGAGGGCCATGGTCCGCGCGCCCGGCCGGGTCGTCACGGTCGACACCACGTGAAAGCCGGTCGGGCTGTCCTCGTGAACCACGGTGAGGGTGCCGTCGCCGTTCGACGTGAAGGCAAGCTGCGAGGCGGGATCGAACGCGCCCGCGTCTACTCCGCCGCCGATCGGCACCTGCGCGATCATCTTGCCCTGCGCGGCGTCGGAGATCGCCATGAGCTTGTTGTGACAGCCGCTGAACAGCAGATGATGCTCGCGGTCGACCGCCAGACCGGTGGGCTCCTCGCAGGGGGCGAGGGACCAGCGCCGGAGCACCCGCATCCCCGCGGGATCGATCTCGGCGATCTCCGCCTTGTCTTCCAGATTCACGTACAGTCGTCCGCCGCCGGTCGTCACGCCGAACTCCGGCTTGCCGCCGAGCGGAATGGTGCCGACCAGCGCGCCCGACACCGGATCGATCACGCTGGACGTGCCGGCGTCGCCGTTGAAGGTGAAGACTCGCTTGGAGGCCGGGTCGTAGAGCACGGCGTCGGCGTCGTCGGCGGCCTTGGTGCGCCTGAGCACCTTGAGGGTCGTGAGGTCGAACATCGTGACGGTGCTGTCATGTCCCGACGTGGCGAAGCCGTGCCCCATCGGGTAGGCGAGGGCCACGCCATGGGCACCGTTGAGCCCCGGCACCTCGCCCAGGAGCTTTCCCGATTCCGGGTCCACGACCATGATCCGGGTCTGCCGGGCGATGAACAACCGATGTCCTGCGGTGTCGACCGTGATGTAATCCCAACGGCCGTCCCCCCCGAGCGTGAGATCCCGGACGACATGATACGTCGCCGGGTGACTGGTCTGGGCGGAGACGGTCGCGAGCGGCGGCGCCAACAGGCAGAGGGCGGCGGCCAGACCGCGACGCCGGAGAGCGGGCCATTGCATGAAGAGTCCCTCGACGAAGGAAGGCGGATGCGTGCCGGAGCCAAGCGCTCCGCACCGAAGTCGGAGAATAGTGCGGCCGCGTAACAGCGCGCGTAACAATCGCGGCTGGTCGTGACCAGGCAGGTCAGAATGTCCCTTGACGGCGCCGCATCGCCACCGCCGCGGGGTTCGGCAGCGTGGACGGGATGCGGCGGGCGTTCGTGCGGGTGCTTGGCAGGTCGCCGCGGGAGCTGCGCGCCGGGAGCGCGTGACGCCGTGTTCGCGACCTGGCGCGTCGGATGGTCGGAGCTCACGACCAAGCGCTAGATTGTTTGCGTCGCAGGATCGAGGTTTCGTCCAGGAGGGACATGAAATGACCGACGAGCCCACCCCCACCCCACCCCCCCGCCGACCATTCGTGCCGCTGATGGATCGCCTGGGGGAGCTGTGCCGGGACGGCAAGGAAGCCGCCGAATATCTCTGGCAGGTGCCCCACGACCACGAGACACGGCAGAGGATCGCGGCCATGCTCGTCGAGATCCAGGCCGAGGCGGCGAAGCAGAGCCGGCGTGAGATGGGCCGGCTCGCCGGGGAATTGGGGGCCGCCGCCCAGGCCAGCCCGAGCCCCCGACAGGTCGAGCTCCTGCAGGACGGGTTCGACCGTCTCACCCGGCTTTGGGCCGCGGCGAAGTCTGGCCTGTTCTAGCTTCATCCGGGTTTGGTTGGAGCGGGTAGGCCGAGACGGCGGTCATGAACACGCTGTTGGGATCCTCCCGGTACTCCCCGAACGGCCCGCACTCCACGAACCCGTGCCGCGCGTACAGTGCCCGTGCCGGCGCGAAGTAGGGCCAGGACCCCGTCTCAAGGCTCAGCCGCGTCATCCCCCGTGCCCTCGCCTCAGCCATGATCCGTCGCAGCAGGGCCGATCCTACCCCCCGCCCGCGCGCCGCCTCGGCCGTGTGCATGGACTTGATCTCGCCATGGTCGGCGCCCAGCCGCTTGAGGGCCGCGACGCCCACCACCGCCTCGCCGTCCCACGCCGACCAGAAGGTCACCTCGGGCGCCCGCAGCCCGGACAGGTCGAGGGCGTGCGAGCTGCCCGGCGCGGTCTCCGCGCGCGCGCGGCCCACATGGATCCGCAGCAGTTCGACGACCCGCGAGTCGTCCAGGCCGCCTTCGACGATGTGCATGGTGCGCTCGGGTACGGGTGACACCTCACCGGGAGAAGACTGACCGGCGGCGAGCGCTCCGGGCAAGTGGGGCCGGCGCGGTCGGTGGGGGACGAGGGGACCGCCGCGCTCCGAAGCAGGCGGAGTTTGCACCCCGGCGGAGGCCGTCGTATGTTCCCGACGCGAGCCCGGTTCGCCCGGAGGAGCCATGAGGTATCCCGCAGTCCGCATATGCCTGAACGGCTCGTTCGTGTCGTACGATCTCCCCGCCACCGACGTGTACGACCCGAGCGAAGGCCGCGCGAGGCGTTCTCCCTCGGTGGCCGGAACGAGTTCAGGTTCGGCGTGGGCGACGCCACCGTCGCCCTGAGGAGCGTCCCATGTCGGTCAACCGCAACGTCAATTTCACCGGGATCGCATTCGAGAATCCCTTCCTGCTCTCCTCCGCTCCGCCGACCGAGTCGGAGAGCAACATCCTCCGCGCGTTCGACGCCGGGTGGGGCGGGGTGGTAACCAAGACCATCGGCCTCCACCCGGTGATCAATGTCGTCGGGGCGAAGGCCAAGTTCATGCGCACCACGCCCGAGGACGCCTCCGTCTCGATGAAGAAGCGCCCCGGCGCGGCGCTGCACTCCTCCTGGAACTGGGAGCTGATCTCGGACAAGACGCTCGACTGGTGGCTGCCGCGCATCCGGCGGATCAAGGAGGCGTTCCCGGACCGGGTGCTCATCGCCTCGATCATGGCCGGCTCCGGGAGCGACAAGGAGCTGCAGAACTGGCAGCGGCTGGCTCGCGAGTGCCAGGACGCCGGAGCGGACGGGCTGGAGCTCAACTTCTCCTGTCCCCACATGGACCGGCGCGACATGGGGTCCAACATCGGGAAGGACGAGGGGCTCTGCTCGGTGGTGACCGAGGCGGTGAAGGAGGTGGCCACCGTGCCGGTCTGGTGCAAGCTCACGCCGGCCACCGCGGAGATCGAGGTCGAGGCCGGGGCCTGCTTCCGCGGCGGCGCCGATGCCATCGTCTCTTCCAACACCTTTCCCTCCCTCCCCGTGATCGACCCCGAGACGCTCGAGTTCGAGATCAACGTCGACGGCCTCGTCTCCAGCGGCGGCCTGGGCGGGCCGGCGATCCTGCCGCTCTCGTTGGCCAAGATGGCGCAGATGACCCGCGCCTACCCCGACCGGAGCTTCTCCGGGATCGGCGGGATCTCCGACTTCTCGCAGGCGCTCTCCTACCTGCTGCTCGGCTGCGGCACCGTGCAGGTGTGCACCGCCGCGATGCTCGACCAGGCCGTCGGCCCCAACGTCGTCAAGCGGCTGCTGGCCGGTCTGGACGCGTTCCTCGAGCGGCACGCGGTGGACGGCTGGACCGGGGTCGAGAGCTTCCGCGGGCTCAGGCGCGATCGGATCGTCGCCCAGTCGGAGATCCGGCGGCCGGGCACGGCGGACTATCACTCCGGCTACGACGTGACCGAAGGGTACGCGGGGGCGGAGGCGTAGGGCGGGATGAGGACCCATCCATGAAACTCGACCGCATCGTTAAAGGCGGCAACGTCGTCACCCCCGCCGGCACGTTCGCCGGCGACGTCGGCATCGCCGGCGAGAAGATCGCCGCCCTCGGCGCCGATCTGGAGCCCGGGCCGGGCACCGACGTCATCGATGCTACCGGCCATCACGTGCTGCCCGGCGTGCTCGACGTCCACGTGCACCTCGAGCTGCCATTCTGCGGCACCGTCTCCGCGGACGACTACCGCACCGGCACCCGCGCCGGCGCGCGCGGCGGGGTCACCACCGTCATCGACTTCGCCATCCCCTACGCCGGGGACTCGCTCGGCCAGGCCGCCGACAACTGGCTCCGGAAGGCGGAGGGCAAGTCGCTCATCGACTACACCTTCCACATCTGCATCACGCGCTGGGCCGAGCACCAGTCGCAGATCAAGGGGATGGTGGACCGGGGGTTCACCACCTTCAAGGAGTTCATGATCTACGAGTCGGAGGGCTGGCAGTCGGACGACCGGGCGATGTTCGGCACCCTGGAGCAGATGCGGGAGCACGGCACGATGCTGCTGGTGCACGCGGAATCGGCCCGGGTCCTCGACGAGCTGATCGCGCGGCACCACACGCCCGAGCTGATGGCCCGCTATGGCGCCCGGCTCCACCCCATGACCCGGCCCAACTTCGTCGAGGCCGAGGCGATCCAGCGCGCGGTGCAGTGGTGCGAGGCCACCGGCGGCCAGCTCTACATCGTGCACATGTCCACCGCGGAGGGCTCGGACATCGTCCGGGCGGCCCAGGCGCGCGGCGTCCCGGTGCTGGCGGAGACCTGCGCCCAGTACCTGGTGCTCGAGGACTCGGTGTTCGACGGCAAGGACGGGCACCTCTTCGCCTGCTGCCCCCAGGTCAAGCAGCCGAAGGACGTCGAGCGCCTGTGGAAGGGACTGCGCGACGGCGAGGTCTCGGTGGTGTCCACCGACACCTGCACCTTCACCCGCGAGCAGAAGGCGATGTGGAACGGGGACTGGACCAAGATCCCCATGGGTCTCCCCGGGCTCGAGACCCTGCTGCCGCTGGTCTACACCCGCGGCGTGCTGGGCGGGCGGATCACGCTCGAGGAGCTGGCCATGAAGCTCAGCACCAACCCGGCGCGGATCATGGGCCTCTTTCCCCGGAAGGGCGCGATCATGGTGGGTGCCGACGCCGACCTCGCGATCATCCACCCGACCGCGACCCGTGCCGTGGACCCCTCCACCATGGAGACCAACGCCGACTGGTCGCCGTACGAGGGCTGGGAGCTGGCGGGGTTCGCGCGGACGACCCTTTCGCGCGGCGAGACCATCGTGGACGGCTACAAGGTGGTGGGCCGCGAGGGCCGGGGCCGCTGGCTGCCGCGCACCACCGCCGGGCTCCAGGCCTTCCGGGCGTCCGCGCCGCCCGCGCCCGGAGCGGTGCCGCCACCGCCGGCAACGCAGGCCCGCGCCGCAGAGCCGGCGGGAGCGAGGTGAGCGCCACCGCCGCGCCGCCGGCCACGGAGGACCTCAGCCACAGCCCCCTCTGGAACCCGGATCTCGCGCCGACCCCGCCGGAGCGGCGCACCTGGTCCACCTACAACATCGCCGCGCTCTGGATCGGCATGAGCGTGGTGATCACCACGTACACTCTCGCCTCCGGGCTCATGTCGCAGGGAATGACCTGGTGGCAGGCAATGGTGACGATCCTGCTGGGCAACACCATCGTCCTGATCCCGATGGTGCTCAACGCGCACGCCGGTACCAAGTACGGCATCTCGTTCCCGGTGCTGTGCCGGGCGAGCTTCGGCGTGCGGGGCGCCAATCTGCCGGCGATCCTGCGCGCGATCGTCGCCTGCGGCTGGTTCGGGATCCAGACCTGGATCGGCGGGCTCGCGCTCGACGCGCTCGGCGTGGCGGCCTGGTCCGGCTGGAGCGGCGTACCGGCCCACACCGGCATCGCCTTCATGGTATTCTGGCTGATCCAGGTGGCGGTGATCCTCAAGGGGACCGAAGGAATCAAGCTGCTGGAGAGCTGGTCCGCGCCGCTGCTGCTGGCCGGCGGACTCCTGCTCCTGGGCTGGGCCATCCGCGTGGGCGGTGGACTGGGCCACCTGCTGGCTCAGTCGGCGCGGCTCAGGAGCGACAGCGGCAGCACGTTCTGGGCGCTGTTCCCGTCCGCGCTCACCGCCAGCGTCGGGTACTGGGCCACGCTGAGCCTCAACATCCCCGACTTCACCCGGTACGCGAAAAGCCAGCGCTCCCAGATGCTGGGCCAGGCCCTGGGGCTCCCGACCACGATGACGCTGTTCGCGTTCATCGGGGTGGCGGTCACCAGCGCGACCATCGTACGGTTCGGCGAGGCCATCTGGGACCCCGTGGTGCTGATCGCCCGGATCGGAAGCCCCGCCCTGATCGTGTTCGGGGCGCTGGTCGTGCTCGCGGCCCAGCTCACCACCAACATGGCCGCCAACGTGGTGTCGCCGTCCAACGATTTCTCCAACCTGAGTCCCAAGCGGATCAGCTACGTCACCGGCGGACTCATCACCGCGGTGACCGGGATCCTGATGTTCCCGTGGAGGCTCTACTCCGATGCCGCGGCCTACATCTTCACCTGGCTGCTGGGCTACTCGAGCCTGATGGGCGCGCTGGGCGGGATCCTGATCGCGGACTACTGGGTGCTGCGGCGGCAGCGGCTGGCGCTGGACGATCTGTTCCGCGAGCAGGGCCAGTACACCTACCTTGGTGGGGTGAACCCCCGCGCGATCGCGGCCTTCGTGATCGCGGTGCTGCCGGTGGTGCCGGGGTTCATCCGCGCGGCGACCACGCCCGGCGGGACCGTGGCGAACCCGGATCTGTTCGACCGGCTGTACGCCTATGCCTGGTTCGTGACCTTCGGGCTGAGCTTCGTGGTCTATCTGGGGCTCATGCGAACCGCTCCGCACATCTCAACTGATTCACCACGGAAACACGGAGGAGACGGAGACTCACGGAGAGCTGGAAGGTAGAACAGCACACCACCAAAGTCCTCGCTTTTTTCCGTGGCAGCTTCCGTGTCCTCCGTGCTCCCGTGGTGACACCCCCAAGGACGAAGGACCCGACATGCCGAGACTCGTCAAGTGCGGCCTCATCCAGGCCACCCACGCTTGCTCAACCGCCGAGAAACTGGACACGATCCGCGAGGCGAACATCGCCAAGCACTTGCCGCTGATCGAGCGGGCCGGCCGCGAGGGCGTCCAGATCCTCTGCATGCAGGAGATCTTCACCGGCCCCTACTTCTGCGCCGAGCAAAGCACGCGGTGGTACGACTCGGTGGAAGCCATCCCCGACGGCCCCACCACCCGGCTCATGCAGGACGTCGCCCGGCGCCATTCCATGGCGATCGTCGTCCCGCTGTACGAGGAAGATGGGGCGGGCATCTACTACAACACCGCGGCCGTGATCGACGCCGACGGCACCTACCTCGGCAAGTACCGCAAGAACCACATCCCCCATTGCGCGCCCGGGTTCTGGGAGAAGTTCTACTTCCGTCCCGGCAACCTGGGCTATCCCGTCTTCAAGACCCGGTACGCCGACGTGGGGGTGTACATCTGCTACGATCGGCATTTCCCCGAGGGCGCCCGCGAGCTCGGCCTTAATGGCGCCGAGATCGTGTTCAACCCGTCGGCCACGGTGGCGGGGCTGTCGGAGTATCTGTGGAAGCTGGAGCAGCCGGCCCACGCGGTGGCGAACGCGTTCTTCGTCGGCGCGATCAACCGGGTGGGCTACGAGGATCCCTGGCGGATCGGCGAGTTCTACGGCCAGAGCTACTTCTGCAATCCTCGCGGGCAGATCGTGGCGGAGGCCAGGCGCGACCGGGACGAGCTGGTCACGGCGGAGCTGGATCTCGACCAGATCCGCGAGGTGCGGAACGTGTGGCAGTTCTACCGCGACCGGCGGCCGGAGACCTACGTGGGGTTGTCCAAGCCGTAGTCCTGGGCTGCGCTCAACGTCCGATGTCCTCGTTCCAGAGCTCGGGGTGCTCCTGGATGAACCCCGCCAGCAGCCGCTCGCAGGCCGGGTCCTGGATCACCTCGACCACGACGCCCCGGCCCCGCAGCAGATCTTCCTCTCCGCGAAAGGTCCGGTTCTCCCCCACCACGACCCGCGGGATCCCGTACAGCAGGATCGCGCCGGTGCACATCGCGCACGGTGAGAGCGTGGTGTAAAGGGTGCAGCCCCGGTACACCGACGCCGGCTGCCGCCCGGCCCGCTCCAGGGCGTCCATCTCGGCGTGGAGGACGACGCTGCCGGCCTGCACCCGGCGATTGTGGCCCCGGCCGAGAATCCGGTCGCCCGAGACGAGCACCGAGCCGATCGGGATGCCGCCTTCCTGGAGGCCTTGGCGGGCCTCGTCCAACGCCGCTTGCAGGGTCACCGCTTGGTCCGCGCCCGCACCGCGGCGAACCAGTTCTCCGCCTCCACCACCGTGGGCGCGGCGAGGGCCTGGGCCGGCAGTCGAGGCCGGTTGAACATGAAGCCTCGACCATCCGGCAGCACCTCGTACGACTCGTGGAACACGTCGTCGAGGTAGTCCGACGTACTCAGTACCGGCGTGAGCTCGGTGACCTCGAAGCCCCGCGCCGTCTCGACCCGCGCGGCGATCAGCCGGTTGGCGCTCTTGAAGTACAGTTCCCGCCCGTCGGGTGACCAGCGCGGCTGTATCCCGCCGCCGTTGGAGACCTGCCATCGCCCGCCGGTCGTGCCCGGAAACGACCGGACATACACCTCCCGCGCCCCCGATTCGTTCGACGAATACGCGAGCCATTTCCCGTCCGGCGAGACCGCCGGCTGCAGCTCGGTGAAGTTGTCCTCCACCAGGGGGACCGGCGTGGTATCGCCGCTGGTCCGGATGCCGACGATGTCGCCCAGACCGGCCGTGCCGTTGTCGGTCCTGAACAGCAGCCAGCGCCCGTCCGGCGACCAGGTGACTTCCTGAACCTGGCGGTCCAGCCGCGCGAGCAGGCGCTGAGGCGCGCTGCCGTCCGCCGGTCGCGCGTAGACCACGCTGGTGTTGGCCGAATCGTGAATGAATCCGACGGTGCGCCCGTCGGGTGACCACACCGGTCGCCGGTTCTGTCCCCCGAACGTGAGCCGGGTGAACGGCCCCCGGTCGAGCTGCTTGACCCAGATGTCCAGCTTGCCGGTCGCGAGGCCGACGCCCACCGCGACCCGGCGCCCGTCGGGCGACAGGGCAAACGAGTTGAAGGGTCCGTGCCAGGCCGTGTCGATCGGTGACACCGCGCCCTCGCGGGTGACTCGGACCAGCTGGCCCTCGTTGACGGCGGCGGCTCCCTGCATGTACACCAGCGCGCCCGTGCGCGAGAGGGTCAGGTTGGCCGATCCGTTGCTGAGCATCACACCCTCAAGGACCGGCACCCCGGGCCCCGTGAGGGCCAGCTTGTCGAGATCGAACGGCGCGACCAGGGCCGTCCCGTCCCGGCGCACGTAGAGCAGTTGCCCGGCGGGGAGGTAGAAGCCCCGCGCGGCATCGTTGACGAGAACACGTTGGCGACCGGTCCTGAGATCGAGCACATGAAGGTTCATGCCCACGCAGGCCGAGGTGCACGTCGTGAACAGCACGCCACGCGCTCCCGGCAGCCCGACGGGTACGCCAATTCCCAGTCCCGCCAGCGTCTTATCCACCAGCGCCACCGTGCTGGCGCCGCCCTCGGCGCTCACCCGCAAGAGCGGCTTTCCTTCGAGGCCGGGTCCGGGATACACCAGTGTATTGTCGTCCAGCCAGGCGACGCCGCCTTGCGTCAGGTCCACCGAGTCCGCCAGGGTCACGGCCCCGCCCTCGCCTGGCCGCACCTTCTTGAGGCGCGGCCCCTCCAGGAAGGCGATCCACTGTCCGTCGGGCGAGAACGTCGGAAAGCCGCCGTCCTCCGTGCCCGGGATCGGTGTGGCTCGCAGTTCGCCGCGGCGCTTGAGCCAGATATGTCCCCTGGTCACCGTGTCCACGATGGCGAGCGCGGAGCCATCGGGCGAGAGCGCCAGTGGCCCGGCAACCGTGGATGCCACCAGCTCCGGACCGAAGGCGACGTATCGCCAAGTCGTGGCGCTGCGCGAATCCCGCTCCCGCCACGCCCACGCGGCGCCGCCGAGAGCGAGCAACGCCAGGACCCACGGCACCGCGGCCAGTGCGCGTGCGCGCGCTGTCGCCGGCCGCCTTGCGCCGGCCGGGAGCCGGGCGGCGGGCGTCACCGCCGTCGTCGCCCCCGGCCGCGCCAGCGCTTCCGAGAATTGCGCCGCCGTCCCGAACCGGTCCGCCGGCAGCTTCGAGAGCGCGGTCACGACGGCCACCTCCACGTGCGGCGGGACCGTCTTCCGCTGCATCGTGAGCGAGCGCGGCTCCTCGGTCATGACCCGCGCGATGATCGCCTGCGCCGTGGGACCCGTGAACGGCGGCTCGCCGGTCAGCATCTCGTACAGCACGCAGCCCAGCGCGTACACATCGCTCTTGCTCGTGATCTCCCGTTCGCCCATCGCCTGTTCGGGGCTCATGTAGGCCGGCGTGCCGAGGCTCATGCCGGTCTCGGTCATGCGGGTGCCGCCCTCCGACCGGGCGGCGGCGAGCGCGATCCCGAAGTCCGCCACCAGCGCCCGCCCGTCGTGCAGCAGGATGTTCTCCGGCTTGATGTCGCGGTGGATCACGCCGTGGC
>JBOHSB010000038.1:0-1639 GCA_050733015.1 Gemmatimonadales bacterium | reverse complement strand
AACACGGCGAGCCTGCTGCTGCCGGTGTCCAACCTGACCAACCTGCTCGCGGCCAACCGGGTCGGGCTCAAGACACTTCCGTTCGCCCGCCAGATGGCTCTTCCCCAGCTGGCTGTCCTCGGCGTCGTCACCGTCGCCCTCTGGCTGTTCTACTGGCGCTCGGAGCCCGCGCGATACGAGGTTCCGCCGCCGCTCCAGCCGAGGAACCGGCGGACGTTCGCGCTGGCTGCCGTGTGCACGGCCTTGTTCATAGGCGGCATCCTCGCCGGGGTGAGTATCGCCGTCGCCGCCGTCCTCACCGCCGCCCTGCTGACGCTCGGCTTCGTCCGCTGGGACCGGTCGAGCCTCAGCTGGAATCTCATCTCATGGCGCCTGCTCGTCTTCGTCACCGGCCTGTTCCTCGTCGTTGACACGATCGGGCGGCACGGGCTCTCGTCCCTGGTGTCGTCGCTGATCGGCACCGATCCAGGTGGCGCCGGCATCGTCCGGGCCGCCGCCACCGGGGCGGGCCTGTCGAATGCGGTGAACAACCTGCCCGCCTACGTCGCGGGTGAGGCCGTCATCCCGGTAGCCAACCACCACCAGCTCATCGGACTACTGATCGGGACCAACGTCGGGCCCGTGATCGTGCCCTGGGCGTCGCTGGCCACGCTCATCTGGGCCGAACACTGCCGTCAAGCTGGAGTCAGGATCAACTGGCGGCGGTTCATGGTGACCGGCGCAGTGATGGCGGCTGCAGCGCTGACCGCCGGGGTCGCCGTGCTCATCGCGATGCCCTTACTGGCCTTCAGGCTCGATCAGCTTGCCGTTTCTTGACACGTCCGGGTTGGTGCAAGCGGCGAGGTTGAAACAGCAGGGCCGTCGCTTCCCGTTGTCCATTTTCGAGATACTTACTTCGACTCGTCGTCTTCGCGTGTCAGGGTTCTTGGTTGCATTTACCCAGCGCACCCATTCCCAGCGCGCCATCGGCGTGATGTCGTGCCACAGGTCCTGGATCTTCTGCGGGGCAGCCGCCAGAGCTGTCTCAAAATCCTGAGGCACGTTCGGCTCCGGCCAGTCCTTGGTCGACTCGATCTCGAGCGTTGCCGTGTCACCCGCGCTCATGGCCGCGGTTCGCCGCAGCCTTTCATCCACCCTCATCCAGTGGCCCGAACAGCCGTCGGGCTCCAGCACTGCCAGGAACTCATGGCCATTGATCGTCCCTTGTACGGCCACCTGCCCGCGCGATGGAAGTTTCTCGCTTGCCTTCTCAGGCAACCGCAGGATGGTCCATTTATCGATCGTGTGCAGCGTGGCTTCAAAACGAATTGTCGACACCCCTGTGCGCCGAGTCATCTATTAATTGTAGCGAAGGGATTACGCCCCGGCCGGACCGCGCCTCCGGCGGGTGTGGCGCTGGAGGGCCCGCGTGCGGCGGCGGACCGCATGACCCCGCGCCCTGTGCCACGACGAGGGCCAGGCCACCGACAACCAGGGCGGGCACAGGACATCGCCGAGAGTGGCGTTGACCTGGGAGTTTACGGGTGAGGTCTTCACGTTTGGGGCTGACCTGGGAAAACAGGGGCTAGCTGGTGGGCCCGCCACAGGTTAAGCGGGCTCAGCCCACGTTATCCGGAGGGCGTTGTTCCAGTTCCGCGGC
>JBOHSB010000037.1:0-8685 GCA_050733015.1 Gemmatimonadales bacterium | reverse complement strand
GAGTAGAAGTCCACGTTGGGGTACAGCTTCCGCTTGATGAAGTACTCGTCCTCCAGCGCGATGCGCTCGAGCTCGAGGGCGATCTCGAGCTTGGGATTGAGCCCGGTCTGCGCGAACACGTCGTCGGCCACCTTCTTGATGAGCTTGGCCCGGGGGTCGTAGGATTTATACACCCGGTGTCCGAAGCCCATCAGGCGTCCCCGGCCCGCCTTCACCTCCTCGATGAACTTCGGGATGTTCTTCTTGTCGCCGATCTCGTCCAGCATGAGCAGCACGGCCTCGTTGGCACCGCCGTGGAGCGGTCCGTACAGCGCGGCAATCCCGGCGCTGATGGCGGAAAACGGGTCCACGTGCGACGAGCCCACCGCCCGGACCGCGTTGGTGGAGCAGTTCTGCTCGTGGTCGGCATGGAGAATGAGCAGGATCTCGAGCGCGCGCTGCAACACCTTGTTGGCCTTGTGGCGGCCGCCGATGCTGAACGTCATATTGACGAAGTTGCCGATGTAATCCAGATCGTTGTCCGGGAACACGAACGGCAGCCCGCGCGAGTGGCGGAACGCGAAGGCCGCGATGGTCGGCGCCTTGGCCAGCAGGCGCACGCGCTGCAGGTACCGATTGGCCGGGTCGTGGATGTTCTTCGCGTCGGGATAGAACGTGGACAGCGCGCCCACGACGCCGAGCAGCATGCCCATCGGGTGCGCGTCGTAGCGGAAGCCTTCCAGGAACTTCGTGATGTTGGTGTGCACGTAGGTGTGGAACTTGATGGTCTCGTCCCACGTATCGAGCTGGGCCTTGGTGGGGAGCTCGCCCTCGCACAGGAGATAGGCCACCTCGAGGAAGGTGGCCCGCTCCGCCAGCTGCTCGATCGGGTACCCGCGATAGCGCAGGATGCCCTTGTCGCCGTCGATGTAGGTGATGGCGCTCCGGCATGCGGCGGTATTCATGAACGCCGGGTCGTACGTCATCAGGCCGAACTCGTCGCTCGACACCTTGATCTGGCGGAGGTCCGTGGCCTTGATGGTCTCGTCCTCGATCGGCACCTCGTAGCTCTTGCCGGTGCGGTTGTCCGTGATCGTGAGGCTGTCTTTGGCCACGAGCCTGCTCCTTCGGGAATCGAGCGCAAGGTGAGCGTGCGTCTGGATCCCGAGTATAATGTGAGCCGGGCACGGTCCGCCACCCGAGAAATTCGCCCGATTTCCCCGGCGCGCGGGCCGTATCCGGCCCGGTTGCCGCAGCCTCGCCTTCAACCAGCTGGTACCCCATGTCACGACCGACGTTCGTTCTGCTCCTCCTGCTGGCCCTTCCCGCTGGCGCCTTCGCGCAAGCCAGCGTGGACACCTCCGGCGCGGGCGCGCTCATCGCCCAGGCCATGGATCACTCCGAGGTCATGGCCAACCTCCGCGAGCTGAGCGATGTCATCGGACCTCGGCTGTCCGGCTCCCCCGCCATGCGCCGGGCCAACGACTGGACCGCCGGGCGGTTCCGCACCTACGGACTCACAGCGACGCTGGAACCGTACCCCTTCGGGGTCACCTGGGAACGCGGCCCCGTGTCCCTTCGCCTGGTCGCTCCGTTCAACCGGGCGGTCACGGCCCACAGCTGGGCCTGGACGGCCGGCACCGGCGGGAAGACGCTCACCGGCCCCGTCGTGCTGGCCGACCTGTCCACGCCGGACAGTCTGGCCGTCTACAAAGGAAAGGTCCGCGGCGCGTGGGTGCTGCCCCGAGCCCCGTACCCGATGTGGAATCCCGACGGCCCGCCGATGACCGCGTCCGACTCCGCGGCCCTCAAGGAGGCCCTGCGGCTCCGCGGCCTCGCCACGGCCGACACCGGCGCGGCGGCCGTGTTCGCCCGGCGCCAGTACAACCTCGATCTGCCCTACATCCTCAAGGCCGCCGGGGCACTGGGCACCCTGGTCGACGGCGCCAAGGAGCACGGCTTGATGACGATGAGCGGGTCACCCGATCGGGTGGCCCCGCTGCCCAACCTGGTGATCGCGCACGAGGACTACGCGATGCTCGAGCGGCAGATCGTCGCCGGTGCGAGCCCGCGCCTCGAAGGGCGGGTGGAGAACGTGATCGGCAAGGTGCCGGTGCAGCAGTGGAATACCGTGGCGGAAATCGCTGGGGAGCGGCCCGGACAGGTCGTCATCCTGGGCGCCCACCTCGACAGCTGGGACCTGGGGCAGGGCGTGACCGACAACGGCACCGGCTCGATGGTCGTGCTCGAGGCCGCCCGCGCCATCGCGCGCTCGGGCCTCAAGCCCAAGCGGACCATCCGATTTATCCTGTTCAGCGGAGAAGAAGAGGGGCTACTCGGCTCGAAGGCCTACGCCGCCGCCCATGCCGCGACGGCCGACAGCGTCCAGGCCGTGCTGGTTCTCGACAACGGCACGGGCACGATCACCGGCCAGGCCCTGCAGGGCCGGGACGAGCTCGCGGGGCTGTGGCACGACCTCCTGGCTCCGGTGGCCTCTCTGGGCGCCGACAGCGTACGCAGCGCCTGGAAGACCGGGACCGACCACCTGAGCTTCCTGCCGTACGGCGTCCCCGGCTTCAACTTCGACCAGCTGCCCCGCGGCTACTTCCACACCCACCACTCGCAGACCGACACGTACGACCATGCCGTCCCAGACGACCTCAAACAGGCCGCCGCGGTCATGGCCGTGACGGCGTTCGAGCTCGCGAACCTGCCAGATCTCTTGCCCCGCGGCCCAAAAGACGAGCCGGAAAAGGTGCCCACGAAGCCGTCCGCAACGGTCACGACCAACTAGGGCGGACAGGCCGACCTCGACGTGACCTCCGGCGCTACCCCGCCTTCGGCAGCGTCACCGTGCACGTCGTGTCGAACCCACCGCGCGTGTTGTACACCGTGGTCGCGGTGAGCCGCCGCGGCCGGAGCACCCCGAACAGGTCCTCCGCGATCTTGGCGGTCGCGTGCTCCTGGAAGATCCCCACGCTCCGATAGCTGGTGATGTAGTACTTGAGGCTCTTGAGCTCGATGCAGCGGTCGCCCGGCACGTAGACGATCCGGAGGGTGGCGAAGTCGGGCAGCCCGCTGTACGGGCACACCGGGCTGAACTCCCGCGTCTCGGTCACGATCTCCTGCTCGGGGCCCGAGTACTCGAACGTCTCCAGCACCGCGACGTCGACCGCCTCGGGTCCGGTGAAGGGAATCGTCCTGCCTTCAGCGATGGCCATCGGATCCTGGACTCACGTTGGGGTTGCCGGAAAGATAGTCGCGCCCGCCCGCCTCACGACTCCCCCCGGACCATCCCCTGCTCCAGCCAGGAGTGCTCCTGGCGAATGACCTGCTGGGCCACGGCGTAGGCCGCCACGTCGTCGTTGTCGAACACGGCTGCGAAGCGGTCCTCGATCCGCCGCCGCGCCTGCCGGCTGAACAGGTCGGCCAGCTCGATCGGCCCGCGGTTGGCCGGATCGCGCTCGACCATGGCGTGCGCGCGGCTGCACGCGGCGGTAATGGCCAGCAGCTCTGCGCCGATCTCGACCAGGCGGCCCAGCACGGCCTGCCGCTTCTCCAGCTTGGGCCCGAAGCGAACCATGCAGTGGAACAGGGTCCGGGCCAGCTTGCGGCCGGCGCGGTCCACGAACCGGACGTGCCCGGCGAGCGGGCCGAACTCGCCGTAGCCGAGATGTCCGCGGAGGCCGAACCAGAGCCGGGGATACCAGGTGCCGTAGAACACGGCCGACCGCGCCACGGCCGCGAGCTTCTCCTTCATCGAGGTCTTGGGGTCGATCAAGGCGCCGGCCACCTTCAGGTGGGTGTCCACCGCCTCGCGGGCGATGAACAGCCGCATGATCTCGCTCGAGCCCTCGAAGATCAGGTTGATGCGGTAGTCGCGCATCATCCGCTCGATGGCCTCGGGCCGCTCACCCCGGCTCCGGAGGCTGTCGGCCGTCTCGTAGCCTCGGCCGCCCTTGATCTGCAGCGCGTCGTCCACGATCCGCCAGCCGACCTCCGTGTTCCACATCTTCGCCATGGCGGCCTCGAGCCGGATGTCGGTGCCGCCCCGGTCGGCCATGAGCGAGGCCAGGTCGGCCACTGCCTCCATCGCGAAGATCTCGGCGGCCATGCGCCCGAGCTTCTGTGCGATCGCGTCGTGCTTGCCGATCGGCTGGCCCCACTGTACCCGCTCAGCGGCCCACCGTCGGGCCACGGCCAGCGCCCGTTTCGACCCCGCGACCGCCGAGGCGGGCAAGGTGAGGCGCCCGGTGTTGAGGGTCACCAGCGCGAGCTTGAGGCCCTTCCCCTCGCCCCACAGCACGTTCTCGACCGGCACCTTCACGTTGGTGAAGCGGATGATGCCGTTCTCGATGGCCTTGAGTCCCATGAAGTGCAGCCGCTGGACCACCTCCACTCCCGGCCAGGCGGCCTCGACGATAAAGGCCGTGATCTTCTTGGGGCCGGTCCGGGCCATGACCACCATCAGCTCGGCGATGGTGCCGTTGGTGCACCAGAGCTTCTCGCCGTTGAGGACGTAGTGCGTGCCGTCGTCGGACAGGACCGCGTTGGTCTGCATCGCGGCGGGGTCGCTCCCGACATTGCCCTCGGTGAGGGCAAACGCGCTGATCGCGCCCTTGGCCAGGCGCGGCAGATAGCGCCGCTTCTGCTCCGGCGTTCCGAAGATCTTGAGCGGCTGGGGCACCCCGATCGACTGCGCTGCCGACAGCAGCGCCGTGAGATTGCCGTCCACGCTCGTGACCATGCCGATCGCGTGGGTGTACGCGGTCTGGCTGAGGCCAAGACCGCCGTATTCCTGCGGGATCTTGATGCCGAATGCGCCGATGTCCCGCAACCCCTGAATCACTTCGGGCGGGATCTTGCCCTCGCGGTCGATGCGATCACTGTCCACCCGCTCGCGCAGGAAGCGCTCGAGCCGCTCCATGAAAGGACGGGCGCGCTCGACGTCCGCGGGATCCATCACGGGGAAGGGGTGGACCAGGTCGAGGCGGAACGAGCCCTCGAACAGCTCGCGCACGAAGCTGGGAGCCTGCCATTCCTTTTCGCGGGCCGCCTCGGCGACTTCGCGCGCCTCTTGCTCGGTGGCGAGCGGCTGGCGCGGCGGGGCGGGGGGCGTGAGGACGTCAGTCATGGCTCTCGGCCTCGGCAAGGGTGGGCGCGGTCGAACGGCTGAGTCCGGCGAGGCCGTGCAGCACCAGGCTGATCACGTGGCGCTTCCGGCGCTCGAAGTCGCTGACGCGCTCGAGCTCGACGCCGACCGCCGGCGCGACGGTCCGGGCATGGATGAGGGGGAACCAGCAGAGCGAGATGATGCTGAGGAGCAGCTGAGCCGCGTCGCCCGATTCGGCATCGTCCAGGCCCAGCTCCGCGCTGATCGCGGCCAGCGCCTCCTGCCCGGCCGACAGGTGGCTCGCGCCTTCCGGCAGGCCGGCCCCGCTCAGGGCCTCGCGCTCGATCAGTCGAACGAAGTTGGGTCGGGCCGAGAGGAAGTCGAAGTAATCCGAGACCGCGCCAGCAAGGATCGCCTCCGGACTCTGGCTGCTGGCGAGCGCCCGCGCCCGGCCGGCCCGCACCGCCTCGCGGACTTCGGCGAAGGCGCGGTCCAGCACGGCGCGATAGAGGTCGGCCTTGCTGCCGAAGAAGTAGCCGGGGGTGCCTCGGCTGACGCCGGCGGCGGCGCCTACCTCGGTGAGACTGGTGGCGTCGTAGCCGCGTTCGGCGAAGAGTCGCTCCGCGGCGTCCAGGATGGCCGCGCGCGAGCGGCTGGCATCGCGTTCTTTTTCCGGTCGTTGGGCCATCGGAGCCTCCGGTTGTGTGCTTGCTTGCTGGCCAGCAAGTTATCGATCCACTCCCGGCCCCGCAAGAGGGGCGCAGCCCGGCCGCCGGTCGCCCCAGGGTGCCGGACTCCGGCGTCCGGCGTCATAACTCCTAGGCGGACAGTCCGTTCGCGTCGGTTTGCAGCCCCGGCCTCCGCTGCCAGCCTGCCCCTTACCCGCACCGGCTGCCTGCTCCTGGGGAAGGGCTGTCTCAGGCGCTCCGGCGGGCCATCACCAGCTCGAGCTCGGCCGGCAGAGACCGCAGGTACGCGTCCCGCGCCGCGGCCACCAGTTGTTCGGAGTTCTTGGGGGCCACCTTCCGGAACAGCGGAACGAACTGCTCCCACTGCACCAGCATCCGCCGCGCCCGGGGACTGGCCGTCTTTTCCTCGTGCTCACGCACCAGTCGTTGCAGGAGGGTGATGTCCGCCGGATCCAGGGACGCGACCTCGACCATGTCCGGGTTGACCCTGCTCTCAAACGTGCCCGTCTCGTCCACCACGTACGCCACTCCGTTCGACATGCCGGCGCCGAAATTCCGGCCCGCCCGGCCCAGCACCACGACGATGCCGCCGGTCATGTACTCGCAGCAGTGGTTGCCGGCACCTTCAATCACTGCTACGGCGCCCGAGTTCCGCACCGCGAACCGGTCGCCTGCCTGGCCGGCGGCGAACAGCCTCCCGGCCGTGGCTCCGTACAGGATCGTGTTGCCGATGATGAGGTGCTGGTGCGACACGTCCGCGTACGCGGCCCGCCGGAACGGCCGGATGATCAGCTCTCCGCCGCTCAGCCCCTTGCCGACGTAGTCGTTGGCCTCGCCCTCGAGCTCGAGCTGCATGCCCCGGCAGGTGAACGCGCCGAAGCTCTGTCCCGCGCTGCCGGTGAATCGCAGGCGCACCGAGCCGGCCGGCAGGCCGGCATCGCCGTGCCGCTCCGCGATCGCTCCGGCGACGCGCGCGCCCACCGCCAGGTGGTGGTTGTAGATCGGGTAGGTGCCCGAGAAGGGCAGCCCGCTGTCGAGATACGGCTCGAGGTCGGTGAGCACCTCCGCGTCGAGCGACACGACTCCCGGACGGTCGTTTCGCGCCTCGGTGCGGCGAAGCGCCCGAGTCGATCCGGGGGACTCGTCGGACGGCGGCGGCGCGAGCAGCATCGAGAGATCCAGCATCTGGGCCCGCGGCACGTCGGGCCGCTCGACCCGCTGCAGCAGGTCGTTCCGGCCGACGATCTCGTCCAGGGAGCGGAAGCCCATCCCGGCGAGGATCTGCCGCACCTCCTCGGCCAGCAGGGTGAAGTAGGTGATGACCTGCTCGGGGGTGCCCTTGAACTTGGCGCGCAGGTCGTCGCGCTGGGTCGCGATGCCGGTCGGGCAGGTGTTGATGTGGCACTGCCGGGCCATGGCGCAGCCCATCGCCACCAGGGGCGCGGTGCCGAACCCGTACGACTCGGCGCCCAGCAGCGCCGCGATCACGACGTCGCGTCCGGTCTTGAGCCCGCCGTCCGTCCGCACCTCGATCCGGTGGCGCAGTCCGTTGCGCACCAGCGTCGCCTGGGCCTCCGCCAATCCCAGCTCCCACGGCGAGCCGGCGTGCTTGATGGAGGAGAGCGGCGAGGCGCCGGTCCCGCCGTTGTGCCCCGCGATGAGCACATAGTCCGCGTACGCCTTGGCCACGCCGGCCGCGACCGTCCCCACGCCGGTCTCGGACACCAGCTTCACGCCCACGCGCGCCCTCGGGTTCACCGTCTTGAGGTCGTGGATGAGCTGCGCCAGGTCCTCGATCGAGTAGATGTCGTGGTGCGGTGGTGGCGAAATGAGCGACACGCCGGGCACCGAGTGCCTGAGCCGCGCGATCAGGTCGGTCACCTTGTGGGCGGGGAGCTGGCCGCCTTCGCCGGGCTTGGCGCCCTGAACGATCTTGATCTCGAGCTCCTCGGCTCGGGTGAGGTACTCGGTCGTGACGCCGAACCGCGCGCTGGCCACCTGCTTGATGCGGTTGTCCGCCCGGTCGCCGTTGCTGAACCCGTGGTAGTTGTGCGGATCCTCGCCGCCCTCGCCCGAGTTGGAGCGCGCGCCCATCCGGTTCATGGCGACGGACAGCGTGGCGTGCGCCTCCGGCGAGAGGGCGCCGAGGGACATCGCCGAGGAGATGAACCGGATGCGGATCGCCTCCGCCGGCTCGACCTCCTCGAGCGGCACCGAAGCACCGGTGCGCACCGTGAGCAGGTCGCGCGGTCCTGCCGGCCGACGGGCCCCGTGCTTGACCAGAAAGCCGCCATACGCCTCGGTGCCGTTGGCCTTCACGGCCTGCTGCAGGGCCACCACCACCGGCGGCGCCCACCCGTGGTCCTCCCCCTCCTTCCGGAAGCGCACCCGGCCGTGATCGGGCAGGGACAGGGGCGCGGCAGCGGGGTCGGGGAAGGCCGCGCGGTGCCGCACCAGGACGTCCTCCGCGATCTCCTCGAAACCGATGCCGCCCAGCGGCGACGCCGTGCCCGCGAAGCAGGTCGCGATGACCTCGTGGCCCAGGCCGAGCACCTCGAAGATCTGCGCGCCGCAATAGGAGCTCAGGGTCGAGATGCCCATCTTCGAGAGGATCTTGAGCAGGCCCTTCTCCGCCGCCGAGCGGAACTGGGCGCGCGCTTCGGCCGGTGAGGGACGGGGCGCCGCCTCGGCCTCGCGCTCGCGCCGCGATGGCTCGCGGGATTCGCCGAACAGGCCGTCCAGCGACTCCAGGGCGAGCCACGGGTGCACCGCCTCCGCGCCGTAGCCGATGAGGGTGGCGAAGTGGTGGATGTCGAAGGCGTCGCCCGCCTCGGCCACCAGGCCCACGCGCGCCCGCAGGCCGGTGTGCACCAGGTGCTGTCGCGCGGTACGTCGAGTCGCTGG
>JBOHSB010000036.1:0-2446 GCA_050733015.1 Gemmatimonadales bacterium | reverse complement strand
GTCACCCTGAGCGAAGCGAAGGGGGCATACCCATGGGTGTGCCCCCTTCACTCGTTCAGCACACCAAAACGGATTCCCCCAACATGAAAAGGGGCCATGCGTTGACGCATGGCCCCTTCGCGGAGTTTACCCTGGGCGAAGCCAGGGCTCAGGGGTGACTCCGGTGGCGCAGCCCCCCGCCGGCCCGCCCTACGCCGGCCAGCTTGCCGGCTTCTCCTTGGTCAGCAGGAACAGCTCCGAGGGACACTTTGACGGGGTCAACACGCCCGCCATGGCCTGGAAGGTCATCTTCTCCTCCGGCGAAGTGTCGGGATCGAAGTAGACGGCCAAGGCTTCGACCAGCGGCGGCCGGTTGGGGCGGGCCAGCGCGTCGAGCCAGGGATGCTGATCGCTGATGCGGCGGTTTTCCAGGCGGACTCGCACAGCGCCATCCAGCCAGCAGGTGTCCGCACCCAGCTCCTCCAACAGGGGCTCGCTCAGGAGCAGGCTCTCGCCCTGCGGGGTGATGGCCCCGAACCGCAGCTTGCCACGCTCGTTGCGGCGGTGGATGACGACGCCCCACTGGAACCGGCGGATACCGTGATGGTACCAGTCGAGGATTTGCAGGAGTTGGTCGCGTAACGCGTCGACGACGAGCGGCGATTGCATGGTCGGACCCGGCGGAAAGAGTTGCCGTTGGCACCTGGAGTGGAGGCGCTGGGTGCATCATCCTGCAGAATGCGGGCCAGACCCCTCGAGTTCCCACCGTCGTGGCCGGCAGCCCCTGGCGCCGGTCCCGGGACCCGGCCACATTCCGCCCGCGGCCGCCGGCCCTTCCGGTCTGGCCGACCACCTCCTGCCCCAATGATCAGCGACGATCTCGGCCACTCCCAGGTGTTCTACCGGAAGCTGACGCGGCGGTATCCGCGCATCGTCCGGGGGGAGGGATGCTGGTTATACGACACCGAAGGTCGGAAATACCTGGACGCGGTGGGCGGCGCCTTCGTAGCCAACCTGGGCCACGGGGTCCGGGAGATCGCCGCGGCCATCGCCCGGCAGGCCGAACGGGTGGCCTACGTGAACGGGACCGCCTTCACTAATGATCCGGTCGAGGAGCTCGCCGCCGAGATTGCCCGCCGCTCGCCGGGTGACCTCGAGCTGGTCTACCCGCTGTCGAGCGGGTCCGAGGCGGTGGAGGCCGCCTTGAAGCTGGCTCGGCAATACTGGGTCGAGGCCGGGGAGCCGGCCCGGCGAAAGCTCATCTCGCTGTCGCCCGGCTATCACGGCAACACGCTCCTGGCCCTCTCGGCCTCCGCCCGGGAGCACTACAAGACCTTCTTCCATGACTGGCTGGTGGACGTCGTGCGGGTCCCGGCGCCCTATGCGTACCGCTGTGAATGCCGCGGGGCGCCACCCCTCTGCCCGAGCTGCAGCGGTGAGGCGGTCGAAGCGGCGATCCTTCGCCAAGGCCCGGAGACCGTGGCGGCGGTCATCGCCGAGCCCGTCGGCGGCTCTTCCAGCGGCGCGTCGGTGCCGGCGCCGGAATACTGGCGGCGGGTTCGGGCGGCGTGCGACCGGCATCGCGTGCTGCTGGTCGCCGACGAGGTGCTCACCGGTGCCGGCCGGACCGGCACCTGGTCGGCCCTCGAGCCGTACGGCATCGTGCCGGACATCATGACGCTGGGGAAGGGCATCGCCGGCGGGTATGTCCCGCTGTCTGCGGTCGTGGCCCCCCGGCGCCTGGCCGAGCCGCTGGCGCGAGGCTCGGGAGCGTTGCTCCATGCCCAGACCTTCTCGCATCATGCGGTGCTCTGCGCGGCCGGCGTGGCCACCCTCCGCTACCTGCGCGAGCATGCGCTGATCGAGCGATGCGCGGCGGTGGCCCCGGCCTTTCATGCCCGGCTCGAGGCGCTGCGGGGTCTGCCCGGCGTGGGCGACGTCCGCGGGCGCGGCCTGCTGGCCGGTATCGAATTCGTGGCCGACGCCGGCACGCGGGCGCCGTTTCCGCGCTCGGCGCGCTTCGCCGAGACGTTCGCGGAGGCGGCGCTCGAGGCGGGGCTGGTGGTGTGGCCCAACGTCGGGCAGGCCGACGGGACCAACGGGGACCTGGCGATGCTGGCCCCGCCGTTCGTCGTGAGCCACGAGGAGATCGATCTCATCGTCCAACGGTTCGGCGAAGCGCTGCGCGCGACCGTCGAGCGGATCGGAGCGGTCGCTTGAGCGCCCCAGCCAAGATCACCTACACGTCCGCCTCGGGCGACCTGAACGAGTTCCACCACCGCTTCGACGTGGCGCTCGAGGCCCTGCGAGCCTCGGGCGGCGAGCGCCACCCGTTCTACGTGGCCGGCGAGGCGGTTGACCACGGCGGAGAGCCGCTGATCGACCGGTCGCCGATCGATACCGGCCTCGTGCTGGGCCGGTTCGCCCGGGCCACCGCGGCCGACGTCGACCGGGCCGTGGCCGCCGC
>JBOHSB010000035.1:0-3245 GCA_050733015.1 Gemmatimonadales bacterium | reverse complement strand
GTCACCCTGAGCGAAGCGAAGGGGGCATGCGTCTGCTGATGCCCCCTTCGCTTCGCTCAGGGTGACTCCGGGAGACGAGTCCGGGTGCATCGGCCCGGCCTCGGGAGCTATACTGCTCCGGCTAGCTCCTCGATCGCTCCGCCCGCGAGGCCCCAATGCCCATGGCCTACGAGCACGACTTCATTCCCGCCGCCGCGGTCCCGCGGGCCCGGATCCCATTGCTCCAGCACCTGCTCGATACCTACGCCTCCGAGACCAGCAAGACCGCCGGCGTGTGGACCGAGCTGCGGGACGACCAGCTGGATTTCCGCCCACACCAGCGGAGCAGCTCGGTCCGCCAGATCCTGGTGCACCAGATCCTGAGCGAGCGGCGGTTCTTCGCCGAGTTCGTCGGTCTCGCCGAGCCGCCGGTCGAGACCCTCCTGCCTCCCGGCGACGCGCCGGCGGTCGCCGCGTACGTGGAGCGGCTCCTGGCGCTGGCACGGCCGCGGCTGGCGCCGCTGGCGGAGGCCGACGAGGTCTTCTGGCTCGCCGAGGTGCCGTTCTTCGATGTCCGGCGGCAGCGCATCTGGGTGGTCTGGCGTCGCATCCTCCACACCGCCCACCATCGGGCGCAGGTCGGCATCGCGCTCCGGATGCTCGAGGATCGGGTCCCACCCACCTACGGGCCCACGGCGGATGTCACCTGGACCGGCGCCGATCCGACCACCACACTGGACGCGGCGCGCCGACGGGGGGCATAATCCAGCAACACAGGGCGGGCTCTGGTTTCCACCGACAGGCGAGAGGTACGACATGGCTGACCAGCAGGAGGGCAAGCTCAAGCCGGTGACGCCGGCGCGGGTCGCGGACGAGCTGCGCAAGCTCAGCAGCGCGCGCACGGACGGCACCATCAAGCCCGACGAGTACGAGCACCGGTTCTCGCGCATGATCACCGAGCTGCGAGATCGGCGCATCGACGGCAATCGCGCCGAGATCCTGGCCACGCTGACGCCCCTGCTCCAGGAAGGGGTGGTGTCGGCCGAGGACTGGCGCCGGCTGACGAGGCAGCTCGGGCTGGCCTGATGCTCGCGCCGCTCGAGATGTCCGTTCCGGCGGCGGACGGGCTGGTCCTCAAGGGCACACTCACCTATCCCGCGGGCCGGCCCGGCACGGTGGTTCCGCTCGCCGTGCTGGCCCATCAGTATCCCGCCACCCGCGACAGCTTTGCTCCGCTGGTGGGCGACCTGCTCGCCGCCGGGATCGCGACCCTCGCCTTCGACCAACGCGGGCACGGCGCATCGATCATGGGGCCGCAAGGCCCCATCGTCGTGGATGCTCCGGAGGGGCTCGGCCCGGACGCCTTCGGGAAGGCGTTCGTGGCCAGCGCGCGGCGAGTCGGCTTCGCGCGGATCGAGAACGACCTGCTGCGGGTGGTCGGGTGGGGCGCCTCGCAGAACTTCGTCGATCCCGAACGCCTGGCCCTGGTGGGCGCGAGCGTCGGCGGTCCCGGCGTGCTGCTCGCCGCGCCGGCCCTACCCGGTCTCTGTGGTGTCGCGACGCTCGGAGCGGCCGGCGCGCCCGCATTTGGACCAGAAGCGCCGGCGAGGATTCGTCAGGCCCTCGAGCGGCTGCGGGCGCCCGTGTTTCTCGCCTCCGCGGAGGCGGATCCGTTCGAGGGCGGGGCCAACGTCACCCGGTGGAGCCAGGGTCTGGCCCACGTCACCAGCCGCCTGGTGCCGGGGGCGGCGCATGCCATGGCGATCTACTATGACGTCCGCGACGAGCTGCTGAGCTTCCTCCGGCAGGCCTTGGGCGCGGCGTGAGGCAGCGGGAGCTGGGGCCGGGCGCGCCGGCCGTGTCGGTGGTGGGCTACGGCGGGATGCACCTCTCGATCGATGGACGGCCGTCGGAAGCGCACAGCATCCGGGTGCTCCAGGCCGCGCTGGATGCCGGGGTCACGCTTATCGACACGGCCGATGTCTACTGTCTCGACCAGCACGACATCGGACACAACGAGCGGCTGATCGCCGCGGCGCTGACCTCGTGGTCGGGCGCGCGCGAGCGGGTCACCGTGGCGACCAAAGGCGGTGTGATCCGGCCCGGCAGCCGCTGGGAGAGCGACGCACGCCCGGTGCACCTCCGCGCGGCCTGCGACCGCTCGCTCCTGGCGCTCGGCATCGAACGGATCGACCTGTACCAGTTGCATGCGCCCGATCCTCGGGTGCCGTTCGCCGACAGTGTCGGGGAGCTCGCGCGGCTCCGCCAGGAGGGCAAGGTTCGCGGGGTCGGGCTCTCGAACGTGAGCGTAGCCCAGATTCGGGAGGCGCAGACCATTGTGCCGGTCACCTCGGTCCAGAACCGGCTGAATCCGTTCTTTCGGGAAGCACTGGCCGGCGGGGTCGTTCGATACTGCGCCGAGCAGGGAATCGGGTTTCTCGCGTACAGTCCCACTGGCGGAGGGCGACTCAACCTGAAGCTGGCGGGACACCCGGTCCTGGCCCGGATCGCGGCGGCGTATGGCGTGTCGGCCCACGCGGTGGTGCTGGCCTGGGTGCTGGCGCAATCGCCCACCGTGATCGCGATCCCGAGCGCTCGCACCGTCGAGCACGCCCTGGACAGCATCGGCGCCGCGAGCCTCGAGCTGGCGGCCGAGGATCTGGCGGCGATCGACGCCGCCGAGTTCTCGCGCGCCTGAGGGTCTACTGCCAGCGCATGAGGCTGGCCCCCACCGTAAAACCCGCGCCCACCGCCACGAAGATGACCAGGTCGCCCCGCTTCACCCGACCATCGCGCACGACGTCCTCCAGCGCGAGGGGAAGGGTGGCCGCGGTGGTGTTCCCGTAGCGCGCGATGACCGTGGCCATGCGCCCCTCGCGCAGCCCCAGCCGTTCGGCGGTCGCGTCGAGGATCCGCTGATTGGCCTGATGGGGAATGACCATCGCGATGTCGTCGGGAGTGAGCTGGTGGCGCTGGAGGATGGTGGTGATGCATTCGGCCATCTGCGTGACCGCGAACTTGAAGACCGCCTTGCCGTTCTGTTGAAGGAAATGCCCCCGGGCGTCCACCGACTCGTGGCTGGCCGGCTGGAGGCTGCCGCCGGCCGGCATCAGCAGCTCGGCGCGGCCGCTGCCATCCACCCGATGGTAGAAGTCCAGCAGCCCGAACCCCGCCTCGGCCGGCTCGAGCAGCACGGCGCCGGCGCCGTCGCCAAACAGTACCGCGGTGGTGCGGTCGATCGGGTCGATGATCGCGCTCATGAGGTC
>JBOHSB010000034.1:0-23639 GCA_050733015.1 Gemmatimonadales bacterium | reverse complement strand
TCGAGCGTCGCGAGCCCCGCCGCCATGGCGACCGGGTTGCCGGACAGGGTGCCCGCCTGGTACACCGGCCCCGACGGCGCGATCTGCTCCATCAGCGCGCGCGGGCCCCCGTAGGCCGCGGCCGGGAGGCCGCCCCCGACGACCTTGCCCAGGATGGTGAGATCGGGCGTGACCTCGTACAGCACCTGCGCGCCGGCCGGGTGCACCCGCCAGCCGGTCATCACCTCGTCGAACACCAGCAGCGCGCCCGCGCGCCGCGTCACCGCCCGCAGGCCCGCCAGGAATCCCTTGGCGGGCGGCACGACGCCCATGTTCCCCGCCACCGGCTCGACCAGCACCGCGGCGATATCGGCCCCGCGCACCGCGAACAGCGCCTCGACCGCCGCCAGATCGTTGAACGGCGCGATGAGCGTGTCCGCCACCGTGGCCGGCGTGACGCCAGGCGAATCGGGCAGGCCCAGGGTCGCCACGCCCGAGCCGGCCGACGCGAGCAGCGGGTCCGCATGGCCGTGGTAGCACCCGTCGAACTTGACGATTGCCCGACGCCCGGTGGCCGCCCGCACCAGTCGCACGGCGCTCATGGCCGCTTCGGTGCCGCTGCTTACGAACCGCACCATCTCGACCGATGGAAACGCGGCGACTACCCGCTCGGCGAGCCGGACCTCCGGCTCGGTCGGGGCGCCGTACGTCGTCCCGCGCCCCGCGGCGTCCACCACCGCCGCCAGCACCTCCGGATGGGCGTGTCCCAGGATCAGCGGACCCCAGGACAGGACCAGGTCGACGTACCGGTTGCCGTCGGCGTCCTCGATCCACGCGCCCTGGCCGCGGGCGATGAACCTCGGCGTGCCGCCCACGCTTCGGAACGCGCGCACCGGACTGTTGACGCCGCCCGGCAGGACGCGCAGCGCGGCCGCGAACAGCCGTTCGGAGGCGGCGGTGACCCGCGAGGCGCGCACGTTGGTCATCCGCCCTGCTCCTCGGCCAGCCAGGCGGCCACGTCCTTGGCGTGATACGAGATGATCGCGTCCGCGCCGGCCCGGCGCATGCCCACCATGGCCTCGAGCACCACGGCGCGCTCGTCGATCCAGCCCAGCCGCGCGGCCGCCTTCACCATCGAGTATTCCCCGCTCACGTTGTACGCCAGCAACGGGAGGGAAGTGCACTCGCGGACCGCGCGCACCACGTCCAGGTAGGCCAGCGCGGGCTTCACCATCAGCAGATCGGCGCCCTCCTCCTCGTCCAGCGCCGCCTCGATGAGCGCCTCCCGCACGTTGGCCGGGTCCATCTGATATTGGCGCCGGTCGCCGAAGGCCGGCGCGCTGTCGGCCGCCTCGCGGAAGGGGCCGTAGAACGCGCTGGCGTACTTGACCGCGTAGCTGAGGATGCCGACCTCGAAGTGGCCGGCCGAGTCGAGCGCGCTCCGGATGGTCCGGACCATTCCGTCCATCATGCCGCTGGGTGCGACGATATCCGCCCCGGACGTCGCATGTGTCACTGCGACGCGGCCGAGAATGTCGAGCGTGGCATCATTGTCCACAGCGCCGTCGCGCAGGACGCCGCAATGGCCATGGCTGGTGTACTCGCAACAGCAGACATCGGTCAGCAGCAGCAGGTCCGGATGCCGCGCTCTCACCCGCCGGAGCGCCTGCTGGACGATGCCGTCCTCGGCAAAGTTCTCGCTGCCCACCTCATCCTTGGCCGCGGGCAGGCCGAACAGCAGGATGGCCGGGATGCCGAGCGCGCGGACCCGGTCCACCTCACGGTCGAGGGGCTCATCCACCGACAGGTGGTGAATGCCGGGCATCGAGCCGATCTCGCGCTCGACCCGCGATCCGTGGACGACGAAGATGGGTTGGATCAAGTCGGCGGCGTCGAGCTGGTGCTCCCGCACGAGCCTCCGCAGGGCGTCGGTGCGCCGCCGGCGCCGCGGGCGATGAATCTGGGAGGAGGTCACGGGGGTAACTCTAGAGAGCAACCGACACGGCCGCAACCGGATCACTACGCATCCGCGGAACCGGGCATGGGCCTTGCCGCGTTCGTAGTGGTGGCCGGCGTCACGGCGTGCTACCGCTCCTGTATCACTGCTTCGACTCCCGTCCGTTCGCATCTTGTACAGTCATCGGGCAGATTGCGGTGCCGTGGGTCGGCATCCTGTGTCCGGACAAGATGGAGCAGGTTGCCCATGAGGACCTACGCGCTTCCCGCCTTTGCCGGCCTGGTCGGCCTTGCGGCCGCCGCCTGTGGCGCGCCACGCGCCAAGCTGATCGCACCTCCACCCATCAATCCCGCAACCGCCATCGTCGGCGCCACCCTCTGGGACGGCACCGGCAGCGCTCCGGTGGCCAAAGCCGTCACCGTGGTGCGCGGGGACCGCATTCTATGCGCAGGCGCCGCCGGCGAATGCCCGGTTCCCCAGGGCGCCCGCGTCATCGATGCCCGGGGTCAGTACCTCATCCCCGGACTGATCGACAGCCACGTCCACCTGCTGTTCCTGCAGAACGGGAGCGCCGGCGAGGACCTCGGCCTCGACCTGCGTGACATGCTGGCTCAGGGCATCACGACGGTCCGGGACATGGGGACCAGCCCGGCCGCGCTGCTCGCCCGGATACCGGGCTTCGAGGCCGCGCCCCGCGTCTATGCGATGCAGCTGGTGGCCGGCCGCCGGTTCTTCTACCCTGCGATGCGGCCGATGCGCACGGAGCGGGGCGTCGAGCTCCGCCAGGCGCCGGCGCTCACGATGCAGTGGCTGGGATGGACTCCGATCCTGTTCGACCGGGGTGACGATCCCGATTCGGTGGTGGCGCAGGCTCGGCGGGCCGGCGCGATGGGCCTCAAGCTCTACGCCCAGCTCGACAGCCTGAGCGTCCGCCGCCTGACCGAAGCGGCCCATCGCGCCGGCCTGCCCGTGTGGGGCCATGCCTGGCCGCAGCCGGCGAACGTCGGCGAGGAGACTCGGGCGGGGATGGACGGTGTGGTCCATGCCGCCGGCATGGTGGGCGAGCTGCTCACCCCCGAGGACCGGGACACGCTGGTGAACGACGGCGCGTTGCAGTCGGCGACGGCCCGCATCGCGACGGCTGAATCGGCCGACGACCCCCGCATTCTGGCGACGCTCGATTCGATGGCCGCGCACGGCGTAATGTTCGAGCCGACGCTCGACGCGACCCGCCACAGCGTCGCCAGCTACGACTCGCGGATGCGCCACGTGCCCTCGATTCAGGAGGACTACGTTCGCGCCGCCGCGGCCTTCGGCATGGAGGTCACCCGCCAGGCCGTGAAGCGCGGCGTGCGGATCAGCGCCGGGACCGACCATGTGGCGTACGGCCCGGTGGGCGATCGCGCCTCGCTGATGGACGAGCTCCGGCTCTACGTGGACTCCATCGGCCTGTCTCCGACCGCGGCCCTCTTGACGGCCACCCGTGACGCGGCGCGGGCCATCGGCGGCGCCCCCGGCCGGCAGGTCGGGACCATCGTCGCGGGCCGCTACGCCGATCTGGTCCTGGTCAGCAAGAACCCATTGGAGGACATCGACAACCTCGAGGCCGTCGAGTGGGTGATGCGAGGCGGGAAGATCTGGCGGCCCGGGCAGCTGCGGAGCGGGATCGCGATGAGGTGAGGGAGGACGATAGGACGAACGTCCGATCGCCCTATCGCCCTATCGCCCTTTCGCCCGTCCTGGCCCAGCGCCTTCCCCCACCTCTACCGGCAGCGCCGCGTTCTCCGCCCACTCGGTCCACGACCCCACGTAGATCCGGACCCGAGGATAGCCCAGCAGGTAGCGCAGCGTGAAGAACACATGGCTCGCCTCGGTGGCGCTGTTGCAGTAGGCGATGATGTCCCGTTCGGGCACGATACCCTGTGACGCGTAGGCCCGCCGCAGCTCGTCGGCGGGCTTCCAGACGTGCCCGAACCCTTCCTGGGTCAGATCGTCCTGCCAGTAATGATTCACGGCGCCGGGAATATGGCCGTGCCGCATCTGCGAGCCGGCCTGCCCCGCGTACTGGTCGGGCGGCCTGGCATCGACCAGCAGGCCGCCGTTCCGCATGGCGGCCTGCACGTCCGCCAGCGAGGCCGACTCCGGCCGGAAAGGCCGAGCGGGAAACACGGTCGCCGGAAGCCGCGGATAGGGCTGCACCACTGGGCGCTGCTCGAGCTGCCACTTGAAGAACCCGCCGTCGAGCACGTACACCTGCGGCTGGCCGAAGGCCGCCAGGATCCAGGCCACGAACGTCGCGTCGATGTTGTGGGTCTCGCCGGCGCTGTAGATGACCACGGGCTGGTCGAAGACGATGCCCAGCCGGCCGAACAGCTCGCGATAGGCGCCCGCTGACAGCAGCCGGGCCGGGATGCCGCCCTCGCTCGCCCGCACGGTCTCCGTGTTCAGGTATTCGGCGCCGGGCAGATGGCCTTTGAGATAGGTGAACACGTCGGTCCGTACGTCGAGCAGGACCACGCGGCGCTGGGCCTGCCACCGCGCCAGCTCGTCGGTCGACACGAGGCGGGGTGGTGAGGCGGCGACCGGCGCCGGGGCGGCGGGCGCGTGCGCGGCTCCGGAGCACCCCGCCACGATGCTCCCCAGCAGCATCAGGACGGGCCACCCCCGTGCCGCCCTCATGGCAGCGAATCCGTGAGTCCCATATACGCGTGCTCCTCCTCCACGTAAACCCGCGCCGCATTCCGGCGACGGCGGGAATTGAGCGAGACCGGCCGGTTCTCGTCCGCCGGCGGCAGGGTGGCGAGGGCGCGCTGCATCGGCACGCCGCGCTCGACGGCGGCCCGCATGTCGGCCTCGAGGCCGGTGATGTAGGCCCGGGTCCGGTCGACCAGCGTGTCCGGCGTTCGGGGCATGGCGCCATGGCCGGGGACCACGATCCTGGGATGCAGGCTGTCGATGAAGTCCAGGCAACGCCGGAGTGCCGCACCACTCCCGTCCACCACCATGGTCACCCCGTCCTCGACCAGCAGGTCACCGGCGAACAGGATTCGCTCCCTGGGCAGCCACACCACCAGGTCTCCCGCGGTGTGCCCGGCGCCCGGATGGGTGACCACGATGGTCCGCCCGCCCAGCCGCAGCGTATCGCTCGCCGACACGGGCCGGTCCGCCGAATCGGCGAACTCGAACCCGCGCATCGCGTCGAGACCCACGACGCGCACCCAGTTCGCCAGGAGCGCATCCGGACCACCCTCGCTCGCGAGCGTTCGGGCATCGGGGTGGGCGATCACCTTGGCGCCGACCCGGCGGAACACCACCGCCCCGAAGGTATGGTCGGGATGATGGTGCGTGAGGACCAGCCAGCGGATTGGCTGCCGGGTCACGCCGCGGATGGTCCGCAGGAGGTCCTCGCCCTGTCGCGGGCTGGCGAGGGCGTCCACCACCACGACTCCGCCGGGCGTGACGATGAAGCCGGCATTGGAGCGTCCCTCGGATCCGCGCCCGGTGTCGCCCAGCACGGCGTACACGCCGTCCGCGAGGCGTCGGGCCACGTAGGGCGGCGCAGTGATCGAGTCACCCGCCGGAACGGCGGCCGCGAGGGGGACTAGGCTGGCGAGGAGAGCGAGCGGTATCACGGAAGGCGCGGCGCGGACTCGGCCGGCCGGGGGTCGCTAGGCGGCGGTGAACGCGATGTTGACCGACTGACGGTACACTCCGCCCTTGCTGTCGGTCCACACCATGACGAGCGGCGCTTCCTTGTCGGCGGTGAGCGTGAAGCTCACGATCGGATCCTTGCTGACGCCCGAGGTCCACTCGAAGCGGGCCACCGGCTCGTCACCATAGGTGACCACGACGTCCTTGATGAAATACGCCGGGATCGGCTGGCCTTCGGCGGTACGGAAGAATCCGGTGTCCATCGGGTGCACCACGATGGCGTTCACCGTGATGAGGTCGCCGCGGGCGATGCGGTCCGGAATGCGGATCCGGGCGTCGCCGATCGTCATCAGCCGCACCCGTTGAGCGACACGTTCACGTGGGCGTACTCGGCCCACACGTCGCCGGTCGAGGTCTCGATGATGGCGCGCACCCAGGTGGTCCGCTTCATCTTGATCCGGGTCTGGATCGCGACCGAGCCGATCGCCGGCGTCAGGTGATACGCGGCCAGATGCGGATCGGGATTGTGGTCGACGATGAGGTGAACCGCCTTGACGTAGTTGTCCGGCCTCATCGGCAGCGGGCTCTCGATGATGACCGGAACGATCCGGCCGTCCTCCGCCACCGCGGGCATGTCCAGCGACAGGTGGCCCCGCCGGATGGGCCGGTCGCCGAACAGGGTCTTGAGAATTCTTGCGACCTCCTCGTTCGGCACCTCGGGGTCGCCGGGATCCAGGGACGTTGCCGCCCAGAGGCGCTCCGACCTCGATAGGGCGCCAGGACCGAGTATCGCCGCTCCGGCCAGGGCGACACTCTTGAGAAAGGAACGGCGGGTGGCCATGGGCGTAACCTCAGACGTTCCATGGATGAAGTCAAGGAATCCGGGTGGGGGACGCGGGGCTTGCGGGGGTGCCCGGCCTGGTCTGGACCCGGGGGGACCGGCCGCTCTGCAACTTGTGTCACCCCCGGCCCGTTGCTACTTTAAGCCATTCTGTTACAAAGCGATGTGAGGCCCCTTGCTCACCTCCATATCTGGCTGAGGCGCCGTGGATACTCAAGAGCTTCAACAGGTCGCGCTGTTCGACAAGTGCCGCCAATTCACCAAAGCGCGTGAGTTGCAGGCAGTTGGCCTGTATCCGTACTTCAATCCGATTTCCGAATCGGAAGACACCGTCGTCGTCATCGACGGCCAGAAGCGGATCATGCTCGGGTCGAACAATTACCTCGGCCTGACCCACCACCCGAAGGTCCTCGAGGCCGCTAGCCGCGCGCTCAACCGGTACGGCTCGGGGTGCACCGGCAGCCGGTTCCTGAACGGGACCCTCGACCTCCACGAGCAGCTCGAGCGGTCCCTGGCCGAGTTCCTGGGTAAGGAGGCCTGCCTCGTCTTCTCCACTGGCTATTCGGCTAACCTCGGCCTCATCTCGGGCCTGGTGGGCCGCGGCGAGGTGGTCTACCTGGACAAGCTCGACCATGCGTCGATCGTCGACGGCGCCAAGATGTCCTATGGTGAGACCGAGCGGTTCAACCACGGCGATCTCGGCAACCTCGAGCGCCGCATGGAGCGGAACGGCTCGGGCAAGGGCTCGATGATCGTGGTGGACGGCGTCTACTCGATGGAAGGCAACATCGCGGATGTGCCAGGTCTGGTGCGCATCGCGCGGAAGTACGGCGCGGCCCTGGCCCTGGACGACGCCCACGCCCTGGGCGTGCTGGGCCCGAACGGCGACGGCACCGCGGCCCACTTCGGCATGATCGACGAAGTGGACATCATCGCCGGGACCTTCTCCAAGTCGCTGGCCTCCATCGGGGGCTTCGTGGCCGCGAGCGAGAGCGTCATCCACTACCTCAAGCATCACAGTCGTCCGCTGATCTTCACCGCGTCGCTGCCGCCGTCGAACACCGCCGGCGTGCTCGCGGCGCTGCAGGTCCTCCAGGACGAGCCTGAGCGTCGCGACCGCCTGTGGGCCAATACCCGGCGGCTGCACGACGGCTTCAGGCACCTCGGCCTGGACATCGGCCCGACCGAGACGCCCATCGTGCCGGTGCTCATCGGCCCGCTGGAGAAGACGTTCCTCATGTGGCGTCGCCTGTTCGACGCCGGGGTGTTCACCAACCCCGTGGCGCCGCCGGCCGTGCCGCCCAGCCAGTGCCGGCTCCGGACCAGCGTCATGGCCACCCACACCTTCGAGCAGATCGACTTCGCGCTCGAGCAGTTCGCGCGGATCGGACGGGACCTGGGGGTCATCTGAGCGAACCGCTGCGCGTCCGCGCGGCGCGCGAGCGGACCGACGTCAACCGCTTCATCGACCTGCCGTACCGGCTTCACGCGCGGGACCCGCTCTGGGTCCCGCCGTTGCGTCGGGACGTGGCGCTGCTGCTTTCCCGCCAGAAGAATCCGTTCTTCGAGCACGCCGAGGCCGAGTATTTCCTGGCCGAGCGGGGTGGCGAGGTCGTAGGGCGGATCGCCGCCATCAGCAATCGGCTCCACAACCAGACCCACGACGACCGGGTCGGCTTCTTCGGCTTCTTCGAGTGCGTGGACGACCAGGCCGTGGCCGACGCGCTGCTGGGGGCGGCAGCCTCGTGGTGCCGGGACAGGGGGCACGACGTGCTGCGCGGGCCGGCGTCATTCTCCGTGAACGACGAGTGCGGACTGCTGGCGGATGGGTTCGACACGCCGCCGACGCTGATGATGCCGCACAACCCCCGCTACTACGTGACCCTGCTCGAACGGGCGGGATTCGTGAAGGCCAAGGATCTCCTGGTCTACGAAGGGGGGGACCAGGAGCGCTATAAGCCGGTGCCCGAGCGCCTGGCGCGTGGCACCGAGTTGATCCGGCAGCGGATGGGGGTCACCATCCGGCCGCTCGACATGAAGAACTTCGAGCGCGAGGTGGAGCGGATCAAAGTCCTCTACAACGAGGGCTGGGAGAAGAATTGGGGCTTCGTGCCGATGACCGATCACGAGATCGACCATCTGGCGGGGCAGTTCAAGCCGGTGGTCATCCCCGAGCTGGTCCCGATGGCGGAGAAGGACGGAAAGATTATCGGCTTCGGGATCGCCCTTCCCGATCTCAACGTCGTATTCCGCCAAAACCGGTCCGGACGGATGTTCCCGGTGGTCCTCAAGCTCCTGTGGGCGCTCAAGACCCGGAAGATCCGTCGTGCGCGCATCCTGCTCCTCGGCGTGCTGCCCGAGTACCGTGGCAAGGGCGTGGACGCCATGCTCTACCACTGGATTTGGACCAGGTCCGGCGAGCGCGGGATCTACTGGGGTGAGGCGGGGTGGATCCTGGAGGACAATCCCGCGATGAACGCCGGGCTCGAGAAGATGACCTTCAAGGTCTACAAGACCTACCGGCTGTACGACCGGCCGATATGAAGGTGCTGGTCACCGGGGCGACGGGCTTCGTCGGCAGCCACCTCGCCGAGGCCCTGCGCCGACGCGGCGACGAGGTAACGGCGCTGGTGCGCTCGGCGAGCAAGGCAGCCGCGCTCGCACCGCTCGGGGTGCGGGTAGTGCCCGGCCACCTCCATGACCGGGCCGCGCTCCAGCGCGCGGCGGAAGGCCAGGACGTGGTGTACCACGTCGCCGGCGTCGTCGCGGCGCGGAGCGAGGCGGATTTCATGGCCGCCAACCGGGATGGAACCCGGAATCTGGTCGAGGCGCTCGGGCAGACGGGGACAGGACGGCTGGTGATCGTGTCGTCCATGGCCGCGGCCGGTCCCACCATCAAGGGCCGCCCGCTCCGCGGCGACGAGGCGCCCCGCCCGGTGACGGCCTACGGCCGGAGCAAGCTTGCCGCCGAGCAGGCGGTGACCGCGAGCGCGCTTCCGTGGACCATCGTTCGGCCCCCCATGGTGTACGGCCCGCGGGATCAGGAGGTGCTCAAGGTGTTTCGGCTCGCCCGCTTCGGCGTGGCGCCGGTGCTGGGTGACGGATCGCAGGAGCTGTCCGCGGTGCACGGGGCAGATCTCGCCGAGGGCCTCATCGCCGCCGGCACCTCGGCCGCGGCCGCCGGCCGGACCTACTACGCCTGCCATCCGGAGGTCTTCACCGGAGCGGACATGGCCCGCGCCGTAGGCCGCGCGATGGGCAAGTCGCCGGCGGTCATCCGGGTGCCGGCGACGATCGGGCGCGGGGTCCTCATGCTGACCGAGGCCGCCGCGAGACTCACCGGACACACGACGATCCTCACCGCCGACAAGGCCAACGAATTCTTTCAGCCCGCCTGGACCGGCGACCCTACACCGTTGATGCGGGACACCGGCTGGAAGGCGGCGCACGACCTGCGCTCCGGCCTGGAGGAGACCTACCGCTGGTATCGGACGGCCGGATGGCTGTAGCGGTCCGGACCAGCGCCTCGGTGCGCTCGCCGACGCCGGGGCAGGCCGGCCTGCTGCCGGTGGACCTGGTGCTACTGGGCTACCTGGCCGTGGCCACCGCGGTCGCCGTGCACCGCGCGCCGTCACAGCCCGGCTGCTGGTGGCTCGTCGTCGCCAACGGGTTCGCCGTGCTGCTGGTCGGCCTGCTCACCCGGCCGGGACTCGGACGGATCGGGCGCGGGCTCCGCGAGATCTACCCCCTCCTGCTGCTGGTCGGACTTTACGGGCAGCTCGACGTCCTGAACCGGGGCGTGGTGCGGGCGCACGACGGGCTGGTGCAGCAGTGGGAGCTCGGGCTGTTCGGCGTGCAGGTGAGTCGCGCCTGGTGGCAGGCCGCGCCAAGCGCGTTCTGGTCCACCGTGCTGCATGGCGCCTACTTCTCGTACTATTTCATCGTGTCGATTCCCGCCTTCTATTTCCTCTGGCGCGGCGACCTCGTCGCGGTGCGGCGATTCGTCCTCGCGGTCATGACCACCTTCGTCATCTGCTATCTCGTCTTCATTTTCTTTCCGGTGGCGGGCCCCTACTACGTGTTTCAGCGGCCCGATGGATGGTTCGTCGCGAACCCGGCCGCGCGGCTGGTGTACGACACGCTCGCCGAGGGAAGCTCCTACGGCGCGGCGTTTCCCAGCTCCCACGTGGCCGCGACGGTGGCGGCCGCCCTCACCGCGGGCCTGGGCTCACGGCGACTCGGGCTCGCGCTGCTCCTGCCGACGCTGTTGCTGACGGTGGGGGTGGTGTACTGCCAGATGCACTACGCGGTGGACGCGCTCGCCGGGCTGGTCGTCGGCGGCGTGGTGGCGGCGGCCGTGAGCCGGTTCGATATGGCCTGAGCGGCCGGCTCCAGGCTTCGAGCGGTGCCATCGTCGCACACACGAAAGGGGGACCCTCGATGCGGGTCCCCCTTCGTCGTGCGGGCCTGAGGACTACTGAACGCTGATCTTGCCGTGCATGCCCAGCGCAAGGTGCGGCAGGCAGTAGAACTTGTAGTCGCCCGTCGGGGCGCCGGCGAAGCTGATCTTGTAGGTTCCGTCCTGCTCGGTGAGCAGCGGGCCCTCGAGCGGGGCCATCTGATCCGGCATCGCGGCCTTGAGCTTGTCCGCAGCACCGGCCGGAACGCTGTCGGCCCAGAATGACACGTTATGCGGGCCGCCGCTCTTGTTGTGGAACGTCACGATGTCGCCCGCCTTGATGGTCAGCTCGGAGGGATCGAACTTGTAGGTGCTGCCGTCGAGCAGCATGCTCACGTCGTGGTTCGCACCACCACCGGAGGCTTCGGGTGCGGCAGCGGGCGCCGCCGCCGGCTGCTCCGGGGCCGCCGTGGTCTGATTCTCAGCCTTCTTCTCACCGCCACAGGCTGCCAGAACGATGGCCAGCCCCGCCACTATGGATGTCACACGCATCGCCGCTCTCGCCTCCAAAAACAGGAAAGTTGTCGACCTTGTGAACCCTTTCACAAGATCCAAAAATACTCGGCTCCGCGAGGAAGGGAAGAGGGAGTTCTTGGGTTCATCGTCGGCGTTAGCTTAGGTCGATCATGACCACCTCTACGATTCCCACCCCCATCTCTCGGGCGTCCGGCCCCGCGATTCCCGCGTGCCGGAGTCTAGGCGCCCACTGCCGCAGTCTTCGGGTCACGCTCCGCATCGGTGAGCTCGAGGAAGGTCCCGAGTCGCTCGACCATGAGGCCACCTGGCTGCTCGGCCACACCGCGCAGATCGATTTCCTCGAGCTGTGGGAGGGCGAAGGCGACCTGTATGTGGAGGCGGTCCTGCACGTTCCGTGTCGCTATCTGCATCAGGACGGCCCCGTCGCGCGATGTCTGGCGCACGGCTTCACCGGTGCCACGCCCAGGGGAGCGCGGCGGGAACCGCAGCCGCTGCAGCTCGGCGGCGACCGCTTCGTCGTCGTTTCAGAGTGCCGCAACACCGTCCAGCAGCTGCCGCTTCCGGCCCGCTCGCTGCCGGTCCTGCATGTCGCCGGGGGCGACAACCCCTGCGCCACGGCCCCGTGCCGCACCGCCGACAACACTCGCAAGGCCGCCTGCTGCCGTGACCTGCAGATCGAGATCATGTGTACCCGGGCGCAGCACCGGCTGGAGGCGTTGGTGCGCGCGCGCCGGTCGCCGTATCTCTGCAAGATCGATCGGGCGGGGGACTATTCCCTGGAGGTCGAAATGATCTCGGCCTGTGGCTACCTCGAGTCTGACGGGGTGTCGTGCAGCCTCCACGGCCGCCATCGCCCCGACGGGCGCACCGCCAAGCCCGATCTGTGCTTCGAGTGGCCGCCCAAGAACCAGGGTCTTCACCCCGGGTGTATCTTTGGTCCGCGCCGGGCCAGCCGGCGCCGCGGCTGAGCCGCAAGTGTGCAAGGATTGGGGGGTTGGCCGTCCCTTCTGGCGATTCGGCCTCCCCGATGTTCCGCGGGGGCCGCCGCCCGTCGGACATCTCTGGAGGGTCGGTGACTGACGACCTCGAACAGTTATACCAGAGCACCTACACTGCAGTCGTCCGCTTCCTCTACCGCAAGGTCTGGGACGCGGAGCGGGCCGAGGACCTGGCGCAGGAGGTCTTCGTCCGCGCCCTGTCGCATCGCCCGGAGAAGCCCCGCGCGTGGGTGTTCGCCGTGGCGGCAAACCTGGCACGTGATGAGGCGCGCGCGGCCATGCGGCGAAAGCGGCACTTGACGCTGCTCAAGGGCGATCCGATCGCGCAGCCGACCATCACGCCGGCCGCCGACGACACCGTGGAGCACGACGAGCAGATGGCCTCGGTCCAGGAGGCGCTCAGCACCCTGACGCCGCGCGACCGGGAGATCCTGTTGCTGTGGGACGCGGGGCTGAGCTATCCGGAGATCGCGGCGCAGACCGGCCTGGCCGTCGGCGCCGTCGGTACGACGCTGGCGCGGGCGCGCCGCCGCCTGGTGGATGCGCACGACCGCCAGCAGACTCGAACGGGGACCGATGCGGCACATTCCTGAGGACGAGCTGCACGCCTATCTGGACCAGGCGCTGAGCCGGACGCAGTGCGTCGAGATCGAGAGCCATCTCGCCGACTGCCCGTCCTGCCGCGCCACTCGGGACGGCATCGCCGCCCTGCGGGACCGGACCACGGCGCTCTTGTCCCGCCTCGCGCCGCCGCCGTCCATTCCGCCCGCGTTCGAGCGCCTGCGCCGGCTGGCCGCGGAGGTCGAGTCCCAGCGGCGGCGGCGACTGCACGTCGTGGCGTGGGTGGCCAGTCTCGTCGTGGCGCTGGGCCTGGGCTGGAGCGCCAGCTCGTTGGTCCGCACCCGCGGCGAGCAGGTTCCCGCATCCGCGCTGGCTCGCGTGGACAGCATGCCGCCCGCGGCGAACCCGGCGCCGGCTTCCACGGTGAAGCCGGCTCCGTCCCCCGCGCCGAGCGCAGTCCCTGTCGCGTCGTCCGAGGCCCGAGCGGTCCGCGCCCCACGGCCGGCCAAGCGCGCCCCGCGGGCGCGCGATGTGGTGGCCCCGTCCCGTGATTCCGCGCAGGCCGCCCGCGAGGCCAAGCTCAGCATCCTCTCCCCCACCCCGACTCTCGAGCTGACCCGGCTCGAGCCGACCGGCCGCCAGGACGACCTCGACGGGATGTGGCGCACGATGTCGTGGGACGGCGCCAAGGCCGAGGCCGGCGAGCGGCTGCCGCACATCGACGGCTTGCCGGTCGTTCGGGTGCAGGTCCAGAGCGGCGAGGGAAGCGCCCGGACCGTCACGGTGGTCGCGCAGCAGCTGGCCTCGGGCCAGGTGATCCGGACCATCGAAGGGCCGGCCGCCGACGTTTCCAATATTCTGTCCCGTCGATCGATGACCGATGTGGATTCCCTGTTCCTGCCCGGCGACTCGATCGGGGTCCCGAACGACGGCGGCCATGCCATGGCCATGCAAGTGGGCGATCGGATGCTCGCCATCACCGCGGACCTTCCCGCCGATAGCCTCCGCGCGATGATCCGCCGCCTCAACGCGGAGATGCGCAGCAAGTGACTCGCGCGCCCGCGCGCGAGTCACCCTGAGCGCAAGCGAAGGGGGCATACCCGGACGGATGCCCCCATCCGAGTCACCCTGAGCGCAGCGAAGGGGGCATGCCGGAACGCATGCCCCCTTCGCTACGCTCAGCATGACTCCTGACAACCCGCGACGTCCGCCTCCGCCCCTACCCCCTCGGCTTCCCCCGGCGCTCGACCGAGTCGAGCGACACGTAGTCCTTCGCACTCTCCTCGTGATCGAACTCGGCCGCCACGTGGGCGCTGGTGTGGCCGCGCTCGCGATCCAGGGTGATCTCCGCCAGGCGCGGGGAGATCATGGGGAACGTGCGGGCGAACAGGGCGTAGGTGAGCAGGTACAGGCCCGCAAAGAGCATGGTCGGGCCAGTCTCCGGCAGCCCGATCACCGGCCCCGGCAGCGGCGTGATGGACGGCATCACCAGGAGGTAGCGCTCGAGCCAGAGCGAGACCAGGCTGATGCTGGCGAAGAAGGCGAACGTGGCGCGCACCTTCTTGGGAGCCACCCCGAGCAGGCCGAAGAACGGCACCACGAACATGCCGATCAGGACCAGCTTGCCGATCGGCAGCCAAGGGCCCCACAGCCGGGTGAAGACGAACCCGGTCTCCTCGGGCAGGTTGCCATACCAGATCACCAGGAACTGGGCCCACATGAGATAGGTCCAGAACACCGTGAACCCGAAGCACAGCTTGCCGAGGTCGTGCCGCTGCTTGGGGGACACCAGATCGGTGACACCCAGATGCGACGCCCCGTAGATCATCATCAGGGCGAGGAGCATGTGCGCGCCGAGGAACGAGCCCATGAAGAAGAACGCGCCCAGCAGGTTGGAGAACCAGTGCGGCTGGAGCGCCATGATGCCGTCGAATGCGATCAGCGTGAGCACGATGGCGTACGTCACCACGTAGGCCGGCGCCAGCCGTCCGATCCGATCCTGCTGGGTGAACCTGGCCTCGTCGCTCCCGTCGAACTCGCGGGACAATCGGTCGTACAGCGCCCGGCGGTTGGCGGGCGCCGCCGCGCGGACGGCCAGCAGGTCGGGTACCATGTCGGCCCGGATCAGGCGCCAGCCGAGGAGCGACAGGAAGCCCAGCCCGACCAGCAAGCGGCCGAACATGAATCCGTGCGACAGCCACACTGCCTTGCCGTGCTGCAGCCCGGGGATGGCCGCCACCATGGGCCCGTACACGGCCGCATAGCCGGCGGTGAAGATCAGCACCAGCGCCACCAGCGAGACCGGCAGAAACGCGATCGACGCCGAGGCGAACCGGATGATCATGCCCGACCACTTCGCATTGGTGATCTTCTGCACCCCGACGAAGGCGACGCTGCCGGCGGCCAGGCCGGTGAAGTAGAGCCAGTTGACGTGCACCATCTGCCACGCCCGGAGGCCCTGTCCGGCGCTGGCGGCCATCAGGATGAAGATGAGTCCCAGGACGGCCAGGCCACCGCCGAGACCGAGGAACAGCTCGTACCGGCCGGCGAGTGAGCGCTGGATCAGACGGTCGCGGAGCGTAGGGCTCATCGGGGCCTCTCTGCGGTCGATCCGGTGGCGCTCGGCGCCGGTGGGATGCCGACGGCCGCGTTGGCCGGCTCGGGCGCCAGCGGCGCCTGTCCCTGAAGCTTGCGCACGTGATTGACGATGGCCCACCGATCGCTCGGCAGGTACACCTTGTCGCCGTAGCGGGGCATGACGCCGCGGCCGTAGCGGATGATGCTGTAGATGTAGCCGTCCGAATAGGCGCGAGCCCGCCCGGTCAGGAGCGACGGAGCGCCGATGCGCGACGAGACCGGCCCCTTCGCGTCGCCGGCGGTGCCATGGCAGACCGCGCAGTAGGTCTGAAACAGCGTGTCGCCCGCCGCGTCGACGTCACGCTGGATCAGCGCCACGTCCGGCCCCGGGGGCGACGCGGTGGCGCTCTCGCCCGCGCCGGCCGCGTAGGGATTCCGGAGTGCGTCCGCGGTGGCCGTCTTCCCGGTGGTCCATTCGCCGGACCAGTCCGGCTCGCCGCCGGTGACCGGGACGATGCCAGTGGGCGTGTAGCGCGGGACGGCCGCGGTCTGATACGGACGGATGTACTTCGACCGGATCATGTGGTCGAACCAGGGGATCACATGCCATAGATCGTCCGGCGACGGGACCCGGTTGTACCAGAAGTCGCAGCCGCCGCAGAGCAGGGCGAGCGCCGCAAGCCACGCCCTCCGGCCTCCCGAGCGGAGCGAGGCGCCTCTCCGGGCGCTCCCCGATCTACGCGGCTTCACGGCGTACCTCCACGGCCCCGGCCTTGCGAAGCAGCTGCTCCACCTGGTCGGCCCCGCCCGGAACGAAGATGCCGATCAGATCGTCGCTGTAGCGCGGGTCGTAGGCGATGCCGCGCTTGCCCATCACCGCGCTGAAGAACACCATGGCCGCGACGGTGCTGAGCGCGCCGAGCAGGATGGTCAGCTCGAACGCGATGACGACGTACGGCGGAATCGACGCGATCGTCTTGCCGCCCACAATGAGCGGCCAGTCGAGCGACATCCAGATCGTCATCCCGAATCCGGCGGCGCACCCGGTGAGCCCGCCGATAAGCGTGAACAGCCGCACCGGGCTCACCGAGTGGTCGAGCGCCTCCTCGATCTCGTGGAGGGGCGCCGCCGAGTACACGACCAGGTCGCGGTGGCCGCCGGCGCGGAGCGCCCGGATCGCCTCCACGGCCGCGTCGAGGTAGACGAAGGACGCCAGGACGCCCGGCCTGCGCCGGGTCCGCTTGAGGGAGGCCATCAGTGCCCTCCCGCGCGCTTCCGCGGCATCGGGATCATCTCCTTGATCTCCTGGATCGCCACGATCGGGAAGCTCTTGGCGAACAGCAGGAACCACATCGAGAACCAGCCGAACGACCCCAGCAGGATGCCCCAGTCGGCCCAGGTGATGTTCGCGTTGGACCAGGCCCACGGGATGTAGTCGTTGCTCAGCGAGGAGACGATGATCACGAAGCGCTCGAACCACATCCCGAGGTTGATGAAGATCGAGATGATGAACAGCGCCGTCAGGTTGGTCCGGATCTTCCGGAACCACAGCAGCTGCGACACGAACGCGTTGCAGGTGATCATGGTCCACCCGGCCCACCACATGGACCCGAACGCCCGGCGATAGAAGGTGGTCTGCTCGAACGCGCTGCCGCTGTACCACGCCACGAAGTATTCCATGCCGTAGGCGTAGAACAGGATCGAGCCGGTCAGCAGGGTCAGCTTGGCCAGATTGTCGAAGTGATAGTCCGTGATCATGTGCTCGATCTTGAGCGCCCGCCGGAGCGGGATGACCAGCGTCATCACCATGCCGAGGCCGGAGTAGATGGCGCCGGCGACGAAGTAGGGGGCGAAGATGGTGCCGTGCCAGCCCGGGACGATGGACGCGGCGAAGTCCCAGCTCACCACGGAGTGCACCGACAGCACCAGGGGCGTGGCCAGCGCGGCGAGATAGAGGTAGGCGCGGGAGTAGTGCCGCCACTGGTTGTCGGTCCCCTGCCACCCGACCGAGGCCAGGCCGTAGACGGTCCGGCGCCAGCCGGTGACCTTGTCCCGCACCGCCGCGACGTCGGGCACCAACCCGACCACGAGGAACGTCGCCGACACCGTGAAGTAGGTGGAGATCGCGAACACGTCCCACAGGAGCGGCGACTTGAAGTTGGGCCACAGCCAGCGCTGGTTCGGGTACGGCAGCAGCCAATAGAAGATCCACTGCCGCCCGATGTGGATGATCGGGAACAGCGCCGCCGTCATGACGGCGAAGACCGTCATGGCCTCGGTGGACCGGTACACCGCCGTGCGCCACGGGCTCCGGAACAGGAACAGGATCGCCGAGATCAGCGTGCCGGCGTGCCCGATACCGATCCAGAACACGAAGGTCGTGATGTAGACGCTCCAGAAGACCGGCGGGGTGTAGCCGGCGTGACCGAGCCCATCCTTGACCAGGATGAGGAACGTCAGAAGGCCCACGAGGAACAGGCTCACCGCGCCCGCCAGCAGCATGAGGTAGCCGGTGCTGGCCGGGCTCAGCGTCGCCACGACATCGCGGGTGACGTCGGCGTGGGTCTGGGTGATGACGAGCTCCGGCTTGCCGCCGGTGGGTCTCGGGTGCGCGACAGCAGCCATCGATCAGGCCTCCACCGAGTGCAGCACCTTGGCGAGGTAGGTCACCGCCGGGCGCGTATTGACGTCCTCGAGCACGTGGTACCCACGGGGGTCCTGCTTGATCGCGGTCACCCGGCTCTGGGGATCGCGCACGTTCCCGAACACGATGGCGTCGGACGGGCAGGCCTGGGCGCAGGCGGTGGTGAACTCGCCGTCCCGGATGGGCCGGTCCTCGAGTCGCGCCTGATTCTGCGCGCCCCGGATGCGCTGGATGCAGAAGGTGCACTTTTCCATCACGCCGCGCGCCCGGACGGTCACGTCCGGGTTGAGCTGCAGCTGGAGCGGCTCCGGCCACGCGATCTCGTTGTACTTGTACCAGTTGAAGTAGCGCACCTTGTACGGGCAGTTGTTGGCGCAGTAGCGCGTGCCCACGCAGCGGTTGTAGACCTGGCCGTTGAGGCCGTCGGCCGTGTGGTAGGCGGCGTAGACCGGGCAGACCGGCTCGCACCGCGCGGTGCCGCAGTGCTGGCAGAGCATCGGGACGAACCGGGCCGACGGCGGCGCGCCGGCGTCGTCTCCGCCCTCCCAGTACCGCTCGATGCGCATCCAGGTGAGCTCCCGGCCCTTGAGGATCTCCTGCTCGCCCACGGTCGGGATGTTGTTCTCCGCGTAGCAGGCCGTGACGCACGCCTGGCAGCCGGTGCAGCGCGCCAGGTCGATCGCCATGCCCCACTGCGGCAGGTCGCGGGTGTAGTCGCCCTTGGTGGCGCCCCGGTGCTGCCCCTCACTCCAGCCCTTGAGCGCCTCCACCTCCCACTCCGGATTGGTCTCCTCGTGCTCGCCGTGGCGCTCGCCGAGGTGGTACTCCTCGAGCGACTGGCCGTTCTGCGCCGCGGCCAGCGGCATGGCCTCGGCGATGCCGCGGCCCAGCTGGCGGGGCACGCCCTCGACGCTGGCGAGCTTCCGCCAGGCGCCGGTCTTCTCGACGGCGACGCGGGTGGACAGATACGGCACGAAATCGCCGGCGGGCGGGCCCAGCAGGTCGAGCGCGTTGGCGCCGCGCCCCTTCGCGAACGCGCCGTACTCGGTGTGCCCGAAGCCGAGCGGCATGGCGACGGCGTCCGAGTGGAGACCCGGATGGATGTAGGCGGGGGCCTCGAGCGAGCCGTGGGGCGACGTGAGCCGCAGGATCTCGCCGTTCTGCACGTCGAGCGCGCGGGCCGTTTCCGGACTCACCTCGACCCAATGGTGCCAGGTGATCTTGGTGACGGGATCGGCGTTCTCCAGCAGCCACGGCTTGTTGGCGCCGCGGCCGTCGTACAGCAGCGCGTGAGGATAGGCCAGGAACACGAAGCTGCCGTTCCCCTCGAACTTGGGCGGCGTGTACGCGATCTCCGTGGCCGACGGCGCCAGGGCCACCGCCGTCGGCGCGGGCGCTTCGTCGAACACGCCGCCGCGCTGGAGGGCCGCGCGCCAGAGTTCGTCGGCGTTGGCTTCCTTCCGCTCCCCCGCCAGGGCCTGCCACTGGGCGCGAAGCCGCGCCTCCCAACTCACGTCGGTGAACTTGGCCAGAGCCCCGCCCGCCTTCTTGGCGGCCAGCAGCAGGATGTCACCGGCCGCACGGGTGTCAAACACCGGCTCCATCACCGGCTGCATCAGGCTCCGGACCCCGGCCCGCGGCGTCAGGTCGTCCCAGCGCTCCAGCGCGTGGTGCTGCGGCAGCAGCAGGTCGCACTGGGCGGCCGTCTCATCGAGGAACAGCGCGGTCGAGACCTTGAAGGGGACCTTCCGGAGCTTGTCGCCGAAGTCGGACGCCTTGGGGAGCGCGTACACGGGGTTGGCGTCGTGCACCAGCAGCACGGCCACCTGTCCGGCGTCCATCGCTGAGACCAGCTGGGCCAAGCCGGCGAAGCCGTCCCCCGCCGCGAGCTCGGCGCCGAACTTGACTGTCTGGCCGATGTTGCCGGCCACGAAGTTGAGCAGGTTGACCGCGGCGCACAGGTCCACCGCCCCCGCGTGCTGCGCGCCCACGCCACCGGCCACCGCCAGGCTCGGCTTGGCCGCCGCGAACTCGCGCGCTACCCGGACGATCCGATCCGCCGGCAGGCCGGTCTCCTGCGCCGCGGCCGCTGGCGTGTATTTGGCGAGCGCCTCGGTCACGGCCGCGGGCGCGCGGTTGGCGGCCGCCACGGCGTTGGCGATCGCGAGCACGAGCGCTGTCTCGGTGCCGGGGCGGACCGGCAGCCACTCGTCGGCGTTGAGGCCGGTGAGGTCCCGGCGGGGGCCGGCGTACACGAACTTGGCGACGTCGCCGTCGGAGAACCCGTGGGCGTCGGCGAAGCCGCGTTGGTTCTCGGTGGGCGAGAGCCAGGTGTCGAGGAAGTCGGCGCCGAACGAGAGGATGTATTTGGCGCTGCCGAAGTCGTGGGCGGGGAGCTGGTCCACGCCGAACACGCGGCGGTTGGCCGCGCGCAGCGGCTCGTGATCGAATGGCGTCCACCGCACTACCTTGCCACCCAACGCGCCGGTCCACTCGGCCAGGAAGTCGGAGAACGAGCCAGCGCCGGCGCCGCTCAGCACGGCGACCTTGCCGCTGGCCGCGCCGAGCTTGGCCGCGAGCCGCCCGATCGCGTCGTCCCAGGTGATCTCGCCGAACGTGCCGTCCGCCTTGCGGGCCATCGGCGCCTTGATCCGGCCAGGGTTGTACAGCCCCTGAAGCGCGGCCTGGCCGCGCGAGCACAGCTTGCCCTGGTTGACCGGGTGATCGGGATTGCCCTCGAGCTTGACCGCGCGCCCCTCGCGGGTCCGCACGTGCACGCCGCAGCCGGCCTGGCACTCGGTGCAGCTGCTCGCGTACCAGGTGGCGACGCCCGGGATCTGATCCTCGGACTGCACCAGGTACGGCACCAGCTTTTCCACCCGGCTGGTGGAGCAGCCCGAGAGCGCGAGCGCGCCGCCGCCGGTGGCGCCGAGCACGGTCAGGAACTTGCGGCGATCCATCCCGCCCGGACGATCGGCCTCAGACATCGCGGTTCCTCGCCATCATCAGTAGTGGCACACCGAGCAGTCGCGCGAGACCTTCCGCTCGACATGGCAGGTGATGCAGAAGCCCATGTTGTTCACGTTGTTCACCTTGAAGACCTGCGGCATGCGGTCCACATCCCCGTGGCACGTGGTGCAGGCGTTGGGGCCGAGCGCCTTGATGTGCCGCTGGTGAGGAAAGTGGGCGTGACGCGCGATCAGGTGCACCCGGACCCACTCGACGGGCTTCTTGTCGGTCCACGCCTGGCGGACCTTCTTGATTTCCGCCTTGGCGCCGCTGTCGCTGCCCGACACCACCAGGTGGCATCCCATGCAGGTTTGCATCGAGGGAATGCCCGGCTCGGGCGAGACCGCCACCGAGTAGTGGCAGTACTGGCACTGCATCTTGAACTGGCCGGCGTGGATGTCGTGGCGGAAGAAGATCGGCTGGCGGGGACCCTTGAGTGCTCCGGTGTCGGAGATGAATGGGGCCGAGATCGAGTCGGCGGCGGCCTTGGCTTGCTGCGCCTGGGTCGGCGCGCCTCCGAACGCGAGCAGGGCCGCAATCCCAGAGGCGGCGACGCCCCCGACCACGAGAGCCAACGTACGCATGATCGATCCTGCACGGTGAAAGGACCCAACCGAGTGTTCGCCAACCCCACACGCGGCCCGGCACAAGCGCGCCGAAGTATATTCGCCGCTTGCTCCTACACAACCCGCGCCGAATCGTATTCCGACCGAATCATTCGGAATCCTCCGCGGCACCGCCGGTGCGCCGCCGAGCCCGGAGTTGCGGGGCTCGTTGGGGCGTGGGCCGCTCGGCCAGCCATTCCGCTTTCCGCCCGGCCAGGCGGAGGAACGTATCGACCGAGCGCCGGTCGTCGAGCGGCAACCAGCACCACTTGAGCGGCCCGGTGCGCTGGCCCTCGTCGATGGCGCGTCGGATATCGGCCGGAACACGCCCGGCCCGGCCGAGCCGATCCTCCTCGGCATCGCTCATGGTGAAGGTCGCCGACAGCGTATCGCCCACCACGTGGAGCCAGCACAGCTTCCGGTTCCCCACGCCATACTCCCAGGCCCACCGCCACGACGCGCCCATGTAGCGGACGACTTCGGCGACGCCGTCGAGCGCGGTGAGCCCCGCGCGGAGCACCTTGAACCGCGCCGCGGCCGCGGCCGGGAGCTCGTTGAGCGGCGCGCTCGCGGCCGGCGGAGCGGCCTCGTCGTTGTAGCGGTTGGCGGCCCAGTAGGCGCTGGAGCGTGCTCGGGTCATACCCCCTCGTCCTCGACCGTGAGCCCGGGGGCCGGCGGAGCACCGGCCAGCGGCGCGCCGATCCGCTGGAGATAGCGGATCACCTCGATGCCCATCGCGCGCACCAGCGACGCCTCGCGCCCGTCGAGGTCGGCGCGAAACACCAACTCGCGAAACGATCGCATCACGCTCTCCGACCGGCGGGTCTTGAAGAAGTCGATCGCCCACAACGCCTGGTGCCAGTCGGCGAACAGCTCCTCGAGCTGCTCCGACGTGGCGGGCGCCGCCTCGCGGCGCGGCGGCTTGAGCGGCAGCGCCTCGCCGCCCCGCGCGCTCCAGGTCTCGTAGGCCATGATCGCCACCGCCTGCGCGAGGTTGAGCGAGGGGTGGGTGGGATCGGTGGCGATAGTCACCACGGTGCGGCACAGGTCGAGCTCGGCGTTGGTCAGCCCGCTGTCCTCGCGGCCTGCCACGATCGCGACGGGCCCCAGCGCCAGGTCCCGCACCAGCTCAGCCGCCGCGTCCCTCGGCCGCAGGGTCCGCCGCTTGGCCGCGCGCTCTCGGCCCGTCAGTACGAAGGTCGAGACGCAATCCCCGATGGCCGCCTCGAGGGACGGCAGGATCTCGATCCGGGCGACGAAGTCCGCGGTGTTGTGCGCGATCCCCTCGATGCGCCAGGGGTCGAACACCTCGGGATCCACGAGCCGCATGCGCTCGATCCCGAAGTTCCTGGCGATACGCACCGCGCTCGCGATGTTGACGATGTCCTGGGGGTTGACCAGAACGAGGATGGGCGACAGCGCGGGCCGTTCCCGCCCCGCGTCATCCCTCGCCGAGGAAGGAGACGTCATACCGCTTCGCCTTGAGCGCCGCGGCGAACCCGGCCTTCTCGACGGCCTTCATGTAGGCTTCCTTCGGCTCGACCTGCTTCGCCTCCACCAGCTCCATCAGGGCGTCGTTGAGCGTCACCATGCCCGCCCGCCGGTTGGTCTGCATGACCGAGGGGATCTGAAAGGTCTTGCCCTCGCGGACCAGGTTGGAGACCGCCGGAATGGTGAGTAGGATCTCCCGGGCCGCGACCCGCCCGCCGGCGATCTTCTTGCACAGGGTCTGCGCGATCACGCCGCGCAACGACTCCGACAGCATCACCCGTACTTGGCTCTGCCGGTCGGGAGGGAACTGGTCGATGATGCGGTCGATGGTGGAGGAGGCCGTCGTGGTGTGCAGGGTGCCGAACACCAGGTGCCCGGTCTCGGCGGTCT